>DATJDA010000151.1:0-4758 GCA_035497695.1 Marinobacter sp.
TATCAGGAAGAGATCAGCATAGCCGCGAAAGAGTTTGGCGTAGACCCCGCGTTGGTACGAGCCGTAATTCATGCGGAATCAGCCTTCAATGAGAAAGCACTTTCCCCGGTAGGCGCTATAGGATTGATGCAACTCATGCCAGGCACAGCCCGGGAGCTTGGTGTTGAGAACGCGCTGATTGCAGGTGAGAATATCCGGGGCGGTGTTAACTATCTGGCAAAAATGCTTGAGCGATTCCACGGCGATACCAGGCTGGCAACAGCAGCCTACAACGCCGGGCCTAATGCGGTGGGCAGATACGGAGGCGTGCCTCCCTATGCGGAAACCAAGGCCTACGTTAACCGCGTAAGCATTTTGCGAGAGCGCTACGCCAGCCGATAGTATCAGGCAGGCCAGGATTTAACCCAGCCTGCCCAACACCACTGGGCCACCTACTCTGAAGCAGCAATCAGGCTGGCATTACCACCAGCGGCCGTGGTATCCACACAGAAATGACGCTCAATTACATACCTCTGATCCAGAGTATGTTCGGTAATGAGTGGAATCAATGGGCCATCGCGCCTGGCCAATGCCTGCCGGTACATTCGTAACATGGGCGTGCCAGCACAGCTCACCACAGCCTGAAATCCGGTGGTCATAATCAATGCATCCGGGTCGATCAGCCCTTCTACACTTACAACCGGCAAGCCGGCATTAGCTGCTTGCGTGGCTACCGCGCCAACGTCGGGAGCGGCTATGACCACCCTGTTGCCCTGTGACAAGGCCACCGCAGCCTGCTCAAGCGCTGTTTCAGCATCCGGCCCCATACATAACACAACACCACGAGCGTGATTGGACAGCCGGTTAAGCTCTCCGGTTGGCCCCGGCAACTCTTCAGAATCTCTGTCCAAAGGCGCAGGCACCGTCCCGAAAACAGAGTTTAATGCCTCCATGCGTTTTTCAGGTTTTGGTAGTGCCAGCACATTCAGCTTGTCTATAAGACTCTGCAGCTTCTTGCCGTCTACTTGCTTTGCGTAAGGCTCAATTGCACGCTCAACTTTTGCTCCTTGTATAAAGCGACGGACATATTGTGGCCCACCGGCTTTGGGGCCGGTACCCGAAAGGCCCTCACCACCAAATGGCTGAGAGCCCACAATCGCACCAATCTGATTTCGGTTCACATAGGTATTGCCAGCCTTGATCCGGCCCGAAATGCGCTCAACCCGCTGATCAACCCGGCTGTGAATGCCGAAGGTAAGGCCGTAACCCTTAGCATTAATGGCATCGACAACCTTATCGATGTCTTTGGCCTCAAAGGTTGCAACGTGCAGCACAGGGCCGAAGATTTCTTCTTCCATTTCTTCAATCCCGGTCACTTGCAACACCGTGGGTGAAACGAACAGACCACCTCCAGGTACCGCTACTTTCTTGAGCAACTTACCGTTGCGCTCAAACTTTTCGCAGTGATCAACAATTTTTTTCTGTGCTGCTTTATCAATAACCGGGCCCACATCGGTAGACAATGCCCACGGATTGCCAATACCCAGTTCGTCCATGGCGCCATAGAGCATCTCCAGAAGCGGATCAGCAATGTCCTTCTGCACATACAGCATGCGCAGGGCAGAACAACGCTGGCCGGCACTTTGAAAAGAAGACGCCAGGATATCCCGAACCACCTGCTCAGGCAGCGCGGTGGAATCCACAATCATTGCATTCAGACCACCGGTTTCCGCTACCAGCGGCGCATCGGGTGCCATGTGTTCTGTCATCACTTTGTTGATCTGTTGGGCGGTTGCCGTGGAGCCGGTAAAGCACACACCTGCAATGCCCGGGTTTGAGGTCAGCGCAGCGCCAACCACGGCACCTGTGCCGGGTAACAATTGAATCGCATCTTTCGGAATTCCGGCCTCGTGCATCAACTCTACCGCACGAATGGCCACCAGTGAGGTTTGCTCCGCGGGTTTGGCAACAACTGTATTTCCTACCGCCAGATTGGCAAGAACCTGGCCAGTAAAGATGGCCAGTGGAAAGTTCCAGGGCGAGATGCAGCAAATAACCCCACGGGCTTCTCCGCTATCTTTATAGCGTACACCTTCATTGGCGTAGTATTGGGAGAAGTCTACCGCCTCGCGAATCTCCGCCACGGCATCCAGCAATGATTTACCGGCCTCGCGGATGGTCAGTGCGAATAATTCATGAGCGTGCTCTTCATACAGATCACCAACCTTGCGAACGCAGGCAGCGCGATCTTCTGCAGAGGTTGCCGACCAGGCCGGAAACGCCTTTTGGGCAGCCGCAACTGCAGCGCTTATATCCGCTTCAGAAGACTGGGTGACATAGCCTACGATGTCATCTGGATTTGCAGGGTTGCGAACAGGCTGAACATCCGTGCCAGACACCTCTGCAGCAATCACCGGGCCGCCACGCCACTGGTGATCACGAAATTCATCACGGCCTTTATCAATTTCTGCCATGGTAATTGGGTCAGTAATATCCCAGCCTTTGGAATTGCGGCGCTGAGGACCAAACAGCTCTGCCGGCCGGACAATCGCCTTGCTGGAAATATCCTCACCCATGGCCAGAATGGCATCAATAGGATCCCGGGCAATTTCCTCGGGCGTAATGCGGGTATCAACAATCTGATTGACGAAAGAGCTATTGGCACCATTTTCAAGCAGACGGCGCACCAGATAGGCTAACAAATCACTGTGCTTGCCTACTGGCGCATAAATCCGGCAGGGTACACCGCTCTCTTCCAGAACCTGATTATGCAAAGACTCGCCCATACCATGCAGGCGTTGAAATTCGTAATGTTTCAATCCCGCCGTGCGGGCCATTTCCATAACCGCAGAAACTGAGTGTGCATTATGGGTGGCAAATTGCGGATAGATGCGATCAGCCATACCGATCAGCTTCTTCGCACAAGACAGATAAGCCACATCACTACACGCCTTACGGGTGAATACCGGAAAGCCACTGAGCCCCATCACCTGGGCGCGTTTGATTTCCGCATCCCAGTAGGCTCCTTTGACCAGGCGAACCATGATCCGGCGATCAAGTTTTTCAGACAGTGCATACAGCCAATCCAGTGTGCGGGCGGCACGCTTACCGTACGCTTGCACAACAACACCAAACCCATCCCAGCCAACCAGACCCGGATCAGACATAATCGCTTCAATAATATCCAGAGAAATGTCCAGACGGTCCTGTTCCTCAGCGTCAATATTGAATCCCATACCTACCGCTGCGGCCTTCTTTACCAGCTTCAGTGCACGGGGCACGAGCTCACTCATAACCCGCTTTTTCTGGCCATATTCATAACGGGCAAGAAGTGCTGAAAGTTTTACTGAAATGCCGGGATTCGAGCGCACATCGTCTTTACAGTTCGCGGCAATGCTGTCGATAGCGCTGGAGTAGGATTCAAAATACCTTAGCGCATCGGCGTCGGTGCGTGCGGCCTCACCAAGCATGTCATAAGAGTAGGTATATCCCCGGGCCATATACCCGCGGGCTTCATCCTGCGCCTCATCAATGTCACGACCCAAAACAAACTGGCGACCCATTTCTTTCATGGCCTGGCCAGCCACAGTGCGGACGACCGGCTCGCCCATGCGCTTGACCATCTTGCGCAACGTTTCACCAACACTCTGCCGCTCGGAATCCTTTAATAAATTGCTGGTTATCAACAAGGCAACCGTTGTTGAATTGATAAAAGATGACGACGCCTTGCCAACGTGGGCGCTCCAGTTGCCAGAGGTAATCTTGTCTTCAATCAAGGCATGAATAGTGGTGTTATCGGGCACCCTTAGCAGCGCCTCTGCCAGGCACATCAGGGCAACACCCTCTTTGGTGGTGAGGCCATACTCGGCAAGAAAGTTTTCCATTACCGTAGGCTTGGCACCGTTACGAACGCTACGCACCAACTCTGCTGCCCGAGTAGAAATTTCCTCGCGCTCGGCATGGGACAACTGAGCGTCAGCAATCAGTTCACGAATCACTTTGTATTCGTCAGCCAGATAATAATCACGAATAGCCTGCCGGCAATCGACAAGTGCGGAAGTCCCCGACTGTTGCGATCTCATAGCTGTACCCTCTTAGTTATTTGTCTTTCCTGCATTCTACCGGTAACGACAAAGACAATTTCACCGTAAGAACCGCTCAGACATATCAATTTCTCTGTATTAGCAAAAAAAATCCTCCCGATTCTCTTTTTAAAAGCATCTTTTCAGGAGAATTGCCTAAGCCTGTCATGTAAGATGTTGTCCAAACTCGTACGGTATCTGCTGTTCACAGTATTCAGCATAGTGCTCCTGGCCACGACTTGCCCAACCTTAATCAAATTGCACCTGCCAGAGCCCGTTTCAGACACTGTTATTCTAAAACCGGGTAGACCAATATGGCCGAACTGGATCGTATGGATCATTCTATTATCCGCGAGCTGCAAAAAAACTCGCGGATTACCATTACTGAGCTTGCCTCACGGATTGGCCTGTCTAAAACCCCGTGTCAGGTGCGCATACGGCGTCTGGAAAAACAGGGCTACATCACCGGTTACACGGTATTGGTCAATCAAATGAAGCTGGGGCAAAGCCATATTGCCTTTGCCCAGATTACCCTGAGCGATACCAGCAGTGATGCCTTAAGAGCATTCAATGAAGCCGTCAGGAAAATCCCGGCGGTGGAGCAATGTCACATGATTGCCAGCAACTTCGATTACCTGGTAAAAGTGCGGACGCGAAATATGGCAGAGTACCGGCAGGTGCTGGGAGAGCAATTGTC
>DATJDA010000152.1:0-4077 GCA_035497695.1 Marinobacter sp.
GCCCCGTACCATTATTTCGGAAAGTGGGCCTCAGATTGGCGTTGCGATTGAAGCCATTCTTTGGTCGTTTGCGTTAGCCTACCGGATTAATCTGGAGCGTCACCAGCGGCTTCTGGCTCAGCATCAGACACTGGAAGTTCAGCGAGAGGCAAATCGTACCCTTGAGCAACGGGTGCGGGAGCGAACGGAGGAGTTGCAGGAAGCCAATGAGCAACTTGAGGCGATCAGTCTGACAGATGGTCTGACCCAGATAGCAAACAGGCGGCAGCTTGATGAGCAGCTTCAGGCAGAATGGAATCGGGCATTGCGACACCGGCAGCCTCTGAGCTTCCTGTTACTGGATATTGATCACTTCAAATCAGTGAATGATAAGTTCGGACACCTGGCTGGTGATGATTGTCTGATTGCTTTGGCTGCTATTTTTTCCAGGGAGATTCAACGTACGGGCGATGTGCTGGCACGTTACGGGGGTGAAGAGTTTGGTGTATTACTGCCGGCGACACCGGAATCGGGAGCCCGCCTTGTAGCAGAGCAATTACGCCAGGCGGTGGAGCGCTCACCGGTACATTCCAGTGCTCAGGAATTGCCAATCAGCCTGACGATAAGCGTTGGTTACGCCACAATGATTCCTGAGCCTGGTGAGCAGTTTTCTGAGTTAATACGGCGGGCAGATGAAGCGCTTTATGCGGCTAAAAAATCAGGGCGTAACAGAGCCTGTGGATTCCAGATGGCCCCCACGGGCTCGCCATAAACTGCTTTAGTTCTTTAGCTTGTAACGGCCCGGGCCAAGAAATATAACCGCAACGGCGGTAAACAGGAAAAAGCCCTGAAGCTCCAGTGCCCAGCCGCCGCTGCCAGCCAGTGACAACAGCTGACCAGTGTGCACCAGCACCAAAGCAACCAGCATGTTGAAAACAATCAACAGTGCGCCAATGCGGGTCTGATAACCAAGAATGACCATAAGTGGTGCAATCACCTCGCCAATAAAAACCCCGTACGCAAGAAACGCCGGCAAGCCGTGACTGGCCAGCATGCCTTCAATAGACCCGATGCCGTGCAGTAGCTTGGCAATGCCATGGAACAGTAACAGCCCGCCCAGGGTCAGGCGAATGATGAGTTTTCCCAGGTCGACGTTTTCAAGCATAGTGGTAATCTCCGGAGCTTGGCTGGCGAGAGTGGTGGATATCATAACCGGTTAGAGTTGTGGCTCAAAGATTACGAATATCCGGGTGAAGCGGAATAAGTTGTTTGAGCAGACGGTTTTGGGCGCCGGTTGAAATACGATTTTTCTCCATTGCCAGAATCAGGTCTTCAACCAGTGCGTTAAATTGGGTGTCCGTAATAACCATGTCTTCATGCAGTTTGCGCATTTCCTTACCGTTGTAAGTACAAGGTCCGCCGCTCAGAACACATAGCTGGTCCGTCAGATTTTGATGAAACTGCACAACATCCGTGCCTTTGAACTGATGGTTAATTCGGTTATCTTCGATAATCAGATACAAGAGATCCTCGACAATCCGGGCAATACCCTTCCGCTCACCAAGTTGCTCGTACAAGGTCTGCTCCCGCTCTGTGGTGAGTGTCTGACAGCCAGCGAGTGTAAGGCTACCTGCCAGCAGTATGACCAAAAGTACAGCAGTGGTGAACGTGCGGTACATATCAGAAGCTCCCCTGAACGGAGAGATACAGCCCCTGCTGGTCTTCCAGAGTAGCGACGTCTCCAAGATTAACGAATGCCGCTGTTACGGCCAGGCGGCGGTCAGGTAGCCAGGCAACAAAAACATCCCACCAGTCATCTTCTTTGGCAAAGCTGAGATTATCTGGCTTTTGCCGATACTCGGTACCAATCAACCATTGGCGGTTCAGAAACAGGCCAACACTGCCCTCGGTCATAACTTCGTAACCGTTGTTGCGGTCGCCGCCAAAGCCCAGCAGGCCGCCCTGGTTGGCTTTGGTGGCACGAGCCGTCAGGTTTACCAGTAAGTTGCGTTGAAACAGGGCTGCGAAGAACACTTTGCTTCCACCAAGATAGAAATCCGTGCCGGTGTCGTCCCGTGCACCAATAGCGTCCGGGACGGCGAAATCCCGTTGGCGCTTGTGCTGGACACCTGCCGACCACTGGCCCCAGGGGCTGTATAAAACATCGCCGGTCAGGCGGATTTTGACACCGAAAATATCCTGATTCAGTTCATCCTGTTCCAACCCAAAACCGTCTTTCAGAACAAACGCCAGAGTGTCGAGATCCAGAGTTTGCCGGGCCGCAGTCAGCTCGATACGGTTTCGCCAGTTCACTGAAATGCCGGTGACCGACAAAGTGTAGTCGTCGACTTCCGCCCGACTAAGCGCCAGCGTACCTCCCCATTCTTCATCGCTGGCGTAGCTGCCTAACAGGGCCCAGGGCACCAGGCCGCCACCGGCGCCGCCTTCAATCGTGGTCACCCCGCCGGTCGCCCAGATTCGGCTGCCGATATCCGCCATTGCGCAGGGAGGTGTCAGGAGAAGAAGGATTGTTGCCAAAAGCCTGTGTCTCATGAATTAATCTCAGGTTTTCTATTGGTCAGTTCGGAGTGCATTGTGGCAAGCCGCTTTTCAGTGTCGAAAAGATCCTCGGCAGCAACCGGGCGGCTTAAGTAGAAGCCCTGGCCGAGGTCGCAGCCCCAGTTTCGTAGCAGGTGCCAGGCATTCAGATTTTCAATTCCCTCTGCAACTACTTTTAAGCCCAGCCCGTGCGCCATCTCTATTGTCGATTTTACGATCAACTGATCCTGGGGTTCAGTATCCAGCTTCAAGACGAACGATTTATCGATTTTGAGCTCCTGAACAGGCAGATTACGCAAGTGGGATAACGACGAGTAGCCCGTACCAAAGTCATCTACTGATAAAGTAACACCGAGATCTCTTAATTTTTTGAGGGTGGCCATGGCTTGTTGAGGATCTTTCATCAGAGCACTTTCAGTAACTTCTAGCGTAATGCGGTCCATATCCTGATGCCAGCCAGCGAATGTATAGGCAATGTGGTCGGTAAGATCCGGGCACACCAGATCCATTGGTGAAAGATTAATGGCCACGCCAATATTAAGACCTTTGCTGGCCCAGCCACGGGCATCGGCGGCCACGCGTTGTAATATGTGGGTCGTCAACTCATGGATTTGGCCAGACTGCTCCGCCAGAAAAATAAAGTCTTCTGGTGAAATAAACCCAAGCTCTGGGTGAATCCACCGGACCAGCGCTTCTACCTGCACCAATTCGCCCGTCATGGTGTTCAGCTTGGGCTGATAGTTCATGTGTAAACCATTGTTGATGATGGCGGTGTGCAAGTCAGAGATCAGTCGCAACTCCCTGAGATGGCTTTCATCACGTCCTGGTCGGTAATGAGTAACGGAATCAGGGTCTTCTCTGGCCTGATCGAACGTCAGGTTTACCCTGCGGCGCAATTCATCGGTACTGGATGCGTCTTCCGGAAGCCTCATTGCAATTAGGGTCGTGCGCAAGGAAAACGGTGTGTTGTTGACGTTTAAGGGTGACCCTATCGATTCACGTATGTAGGATGTGAACGTGGCCAGGGTTTTGGGGCTGCAGGGTGGCACCATGACCAGAAACTCTTCGCCACCTGTTTTGGCAATAATCATGGCATCAGCAAACAAGGTTCTCAGTCGCTCGGAAAAGCCAATCAGGAGCTGGTCGCCAAATTCCAGGCCAAGGGTGTCATTCAGGTTGGAAAGATCATTCAGGCGTATGCCAATCAGGGTGCAGCGATCGTTATCAGCGAACAGTGCGCGGGCTCTTTGCATCAGAGCTCTACGATTGCCCAGGCCAGTGACTTCATCGTGAGTGGCGGTATGGTGCACTTCGGCTTCTCGTTCGCGCAAACGAATCAACATATCGCCCAGAGCGTCTTTTAGTTGTCCAAGTTCTCCACTGACACGGGTGTTTGGTGGCTTTGGTGTGTTGCCCTCGCCAATCTCCCGGGCATAGCTGGCCAGCTCTAAAACGGGCCGACCCAGGTGGCGAGCCATAATCAGGGCCAGCGCGATAGCGAAGATAAGAATAATGCCTACCATTAACGCAATTTCCCCG
>DATJDA010000153.1:0-12542 GCA_035497695.1 Marinobacter sp.
CCTCTACCTGACATCGAGCCAGCGATCCTGTGACGTTCCGCTGGGCCTTAATTTCAATCAGGTTCAGGTTTTCACTCTCCTTGCACTAATGGCGCAGATTACCGCCAAGAAGGCGGGCAAAGCATTCCATAAAATTGTGAATGCTCATATTTATGAGGATCAGGTTCAGTTGATGCGAGATGTTCAGCTCAAGCGTGAACCATTCTCCGCGCCGCAGTTGCGCCTGAATCCAGACATTAAAACACTGAACGATATTGAAACATGGGTAACGCTGGATGACTTTGAGGTTACCGGCTATCAATATCACGAGCCAATCAAGTATCCGTTTTCTGTCTGAGCTTCGGCGGCCTGGGCTGAAGTGGGGGGCATTGGCGATACAAGTGTCAACATTTGGGCAATCCGTTCTCGTGAAACTCTGCCTTTTTTCCTTGTGTCTGCTTATAAGCCTTTCATCTGTCAGTGCACAAGGCAGCTTATCTTACGTTGGTTCCGATAAATGCACGGATTGTCATAAGCAACAAGCTGACTCTTGGAAGACATCTGATCACCATCTTGCGTGGACTCTGCCATCTGCCAGCACCGTTGTTGCAGATTTTAACGATACCAGCTTTCAGGGGGCGGGCCTCTCGATTGAGTTCTCAAGGAGCGATAGCGGCTATTACGCCCATGTAACAGAACCCGACGGCAAGACGATCGTACGAACTGTACACTCAGTTGCCGGCATCAAACCCCTGCAACAATATCTGTTCGAAACTGAGCCAGGGCGCTTGCAGAGCTTTGATGTCGCCTGGGACACTAATCGTCAGCAATGGTATCACCTGTATCCAGGTCAAAAGCTGCCGCCAGGTGACGGGTTGCACTGGACAGGCCCCTACAAAAACTGGAATGCGCGCTGCGCTGAATGCCATGCGACTGGCTTTGAGAAGAACTATGATCAGGCTTCACGAAGCTACCAATCGACACAAGCCGAGCTTGGCGTGGGTTGCGAGGCCTGTCACGGTCCCGGATCGGCTCACCTTGAGTGGGCCCGGGCACGCAAAGCAGTCGATCAACCGGGCCTAGACAGCCACGGCTTCACCATGGCAACCAAAGCAAGCCCCGGACAATGGATTCAGCAGTGCGCCGGATGCCACTCACTCCGCGAAGCCTTTAACGATGGCAACCCAACACCTGGAACCCCATACCCTGATGCTTATCGGTTGGCGCTGCTGACGCCGGATCTCTATTTTCCGGACGGGCAAATCAGAGAAGAGGTCTATGTTTATGGTTCCTTTCTGCAATCCAGGATGTACGCCAAGGGTGTAACCTGCATGAATTGCCACGACCCACATGCGGCGCAACTGATCGCCAAAGGCAATGCCGTCTGTACGCAGTGCCATTCACCGGCTGGTAACGCGGATTTCCCCAGTTTGCCGCTGACGGATTTTGACAGCCCCGCTCACCATTTTCACAAACAGGGCACGGACGGCGCGCAGTGCAGCAGTTGCCATATGACGTCACAGACCTATATGGGAATTGATGAACGAGCAGATCACAGCTTTCGTATTCCGCGCCCGGATCTGACTGCGCAAACCGGAGCGCCGGACGCTTGCACCACGTGCCACAAAGATAAAACACCGAGCTGGGCAGCAGCGAAAGTTGCCAGTTGGTATCCCCGTTCAAGCAAGCGTGGCGCCCACTTTGCCACCAGTTTCATGCAGGCCAGATCCGATCCGGCTGGTGCAATGCCCGCATTACTGGCCATAGCACAGAACGAGAAAATGGCCGATATCGTACGCGCTACGGCGATGAGTTTGATGCAGCCCGTGGCGGACGCTAAAACTGCCGTGGCGGTTGCTTCTCTGCTGGATGACGACAGCCCACTGGTGCGCTCGGTTGCTGTGCAGTTGCAACGGGCAGGTGGTCCGAAGTATCTGATTAAGGTGTTGGGTGGAATGCTGTCAGACCCGACACAACTTGTGCGCTTCGATGTCGCGCAAGCACTATTACCTGTGCCCATCAGTCAGATGTCAGATGCGATGGCGGCCAACCAGCAGAGCACGATCTCAGACTGGCAACGCTCCATGCTAAACCGGGCGGATTTTCCAGAAACTCATCTGGCTCTGGGTGGAGTTGCATTGACGATGAGGGATTTTAAAAGCGCAGATGATGCCTTTAGCGAGGCGGTCAGCCTGGATCCGCAACTTGTCGATGCCTGGGTGATGATCGTTCGCATCCGGGCCGCGTTGAGTGGTGCTGAAGCCGGGCTTGCTGCTGTGCGTCTCGCTCTTAATGCCAACTCTGGAAACCCGGACTTGCTGGCATTGCAGCGTCAGTTGAGCCGTCATTAGTTACACCATTCAGAAGGAAAGCACATGCGTAAAGCCTTGATCGTAGCCATGTCAAAGAACCGGGTTATTGGTCGCAATAACCATTTGCCATGGCATCTGCCCGGCGACCTTAAATACTTTAAACAGGCCACTATGGGTAAACCCATTATCATGGGTCGCAAAACCTGGGATTCGATTGGCCGGCCACTGCCGGGGCGAATGAACGTGGTTATTTCCCGTAACCCGGAATGGAGTGCGCCAGTTGGAACGGTTGGTGCAACCTCATTAAAGGAAGCGTTGAAAAAAGCTGAAGCTCAGGCCGAGTTGGAAGATCGCGAAGAAGTGATGATTATTGGGGGCGGGCAGATCTATGTCGAAGCATTACCAGTGGTTGACCGGATGTATATTACAAAGGTGCATGCAGAAGTGAGCGGGGATGCATTTTTTCCGGAAGTGAACTGGAACGAGTGGGAAGAAATCGGACGCGAAGATTTCTCCGCGTCCGATAACAATCCGTACGACTACAGCTTTATCGTTTATCAGCGCCTGAGTTAGTCCTGACGGGACGGGCGCTTGCGAACTGGCTTGCTGCCGTCCTTGCCACGCGCCGCGTTACCCGGAGCACCACTGCGCGCTTTCGCAGGACCTTTACGGAAGCTCCCTTTTCCACCTTTGCGGTGCTCAGCACCAGAGCCGCCTCTGCCACCTTTGTGATCACGGCGGGGCGGGGGAGCAGCAGAAACTTTGGGAAGGGCTTCTGGTTGTTCCAGGGGCAGCGATCCCGGTTGAGTGGCTTCCATCCAGCACGCCAGAGCGCCGGCTATCATGGCCATATCCATGTTGTTGCGTTCGGCAATCTCATCCAGAAGGGCCATAGTTTTGGCGAGCTTCTTGTCTTCAGAAAAACTTAGCAGATGAGCTTCAAACTGCTCTTCCCGCATTTTTTTAAGTTCATCAGGAGACGGTAGCTCATAAGCTTCCATCGGTGAGTTGGTGGCACGCTCCAGCGTGCGCAACCAGCTGCGCTCACGAGGAGTTACCAGCAAAATTGCCTTGCCTTCACGGCCCGCACGGCCAGTACGGCCAACGCGGTGAATATAAGCTTCGGTATCGTAGGGTACGTCGTAATTAATGACGTGGGTAATTCTGGGTACATCCAGACCGCGTGCGGCAACGTCAGTGGCAACAATAATGTCTTTTCTGCCGCGCTTCAGATCTTCAACGGTTTGCTCACGCTGGCGCTGGTTCAAGTCTCCGTTCAGGGGTGCAACGGCGTGCCCCCGTGCGGACAGTTTTTCAGCCAGCGCTACAGTTTCTACTTTAGTGCGCACAAAAACGATGGCGGCATCAATAGGCTCAACTTCCAGAATGCGGGTAAGAGCGTCCAGTTTACGCTCAGCGTACACAGGCAGAACAAACTGGGAAATCCGCTCAACCGTGCGGGTTTCGCTCTCAATTTTTACTTCTACGGCATCATGAAGATAAGTTTTGGCAACCTTTCTGATCTGAGGGGGCATGGTGGCTGAGAAAAGGGTGCGCTGACAGTCATCCGGTGTTTTGGCGAGAATAGACTCTACATCGTCAATAAAGCCCATACGCAGCATTTCGTCGGCTTCATCCAGTACCAGTGCCTTCAGAGTGCCTAGTTGCAGAGTGCCTTTGCGCAAGTGGTCCAACAGACGGCCCGGTGTGCCAACAACAACTTGTGCGCCACGGCGAAGCCCTTTGATCTGAGGATAGAAATCCTGGCCGCCATAAATCGGCAGTACGTAAAAATTGCGAAATTTGGTGGCATAAGAAGTAAATGCTTCTGCTACCTGAAGCGCCAACTCTCGCGTTGGGGTAAGAACCAGAATCTGGGGGGCGTTGACGGTGGCGTCAATCCGACTCAGTAAAGGCAGGGCAAAGGCAGCGGTTTTTCCGGTACCTGTCTGGGCAACGCCCAACAGGTGCTTGCCGGCCAATAACGCCGGGATAGACTGAGCCTGGATAGGCGTGGGTGTTTCGTAGCCAATAGCAGTCACGGCTTCAAGTACGGCCGGATCCAGCCCCAGTTCGGCAAAGGACAATTCAGACATTGATTCACTCGGAATTCGGGAGGTAAAGCGTAAAGCATTGCGATAGCAATGCATGATGTGGCGGTATTATAGAGGTTTTGTCCCCGTTTTGATACGTAAAATACCGAACGAACTGTAGGTAGTTGCCAAGGGACTGTGATTGCTTTGCTGGAGCAACTCCGGCAGTCTTCTTTTTCACTAATAGGTTGCTAACAGGAACGCAGGATGACCTTCGATCAACTATTGTCGGCTGCACAGTCTGGCCATGAATTGATAATCCCTCCCGGCTGGAAGCAAGGGCCGGTAACCTTTGGTGGCCTGACAACAAGTCTCATATTCGCTCGTATGCAGGCTCTGGTGGCAGAAGGCCGTTCAGTACGCTCATTGCAAACTTCGTTTGTCGGGCCTGTGAAGGCTGAGGTTCCGGTTGTATTTGAAGCAGAAATTCTGCGTGAAGGTAAAGCGGTCAGTCAGGTAATGGGGCGTATCGTCCAAAGTGACGAGGTGAGGCTTGTCTGCCTGGCCAGTTTCAGTGGTGACCGGGAATCTGTAATCAGAGTAGATCCGCTTCCTGCGCCAGAGGTGGCGGACGTAGAACAGTGTCGTGAGTTACCGTATATCAAAGGGGTAACGCCAGAGTTTCTGCGGCATGTTTCGATGCGGTGGGCGCTTGGCGCGTTCCCCTTCACTGGACAAGGCGGGCGGGAGATGGGCGGCTGGATACGATTCAGCGAACCACCGGCAACCTTTACAGACGCACATCTCATCGCTCTGGTGGATGCATGGCCTCCAGCCGTTCTGTCCCTCGCGAAAGGGTTATTACCCGCCAGTTCCCTAAACTGGACTCTGGACATTGTGCACCCACGCCCTGAAATAATGCCTGACGATTGGTTGCTGTACCGGGTTGTTATTGATCAGGCGGCGCTTGGGTACAGTCATACCCGGGCCGGAATATGGACGGCCCGGGGCGAGCTTGTGGCATTGAGCAATCAGACAGTGGCCGTATTCGGTTAGTCGGTGGCAGAAGCGGCCAGCTCAGGCTGCCACTTCTGCCGCTCTCAGGGCATCGTTGATAATCTGGGCAAAATCCTCTGGACAGTCTTCTTGCAGGAAGTGACCGCCACGCAGTGTGATGTGAGGCTGGCCATAGGCACCCGGAATCCGGCGCTGCATGTAGCGGTCGCCACCACGGGTAATGGGATCGCCACTACTGAAACAGGTGATGAATGGTTTTCTCCATTTCTCGAGTGCTCGCCAGGCAGCTTTGTTCGCCTCTCCGGATGGGTCATCACCGGATATCGGAACCAATTTGGGAAATGCCCGGGCTCCTGACTTGTATGCTGCCGACGGGAAGGGAGCTTCATAGGCCGCCAGTTCGGCTTTTGAAAGAGTGCGCTCTGTACCCAGTTGAACAATCCGGCCTATGGGAAACCAGGGGCTGTGTGTTGCAAAGGCCTTCCAAAGTGCAAATGTGGCAGGCGCACGATTTTCCCCGGTAGGTAACATGCCATTACCAACAAATATGCGGCTAAAACGCTGCGGGTTTTCTGCAGCCAGCCGCAACCCCAGTAATGAACCCCAGTTTTGACATACCAGAGTGATATTTTTGAGATCCAGGGTTTCCAGCCAGTTGGTCAGCCAGGCCATATGCAGGTCATAACTGTAATCTTCTACCTCAGCGGGCTTGTCAGACTTTCCGAAGCCAATCAGATCCGGAGCCAGAACCCGGTGCCCTGCCCCGCTTATCAGTGGGATCATGTGCCGATACAAATAAGACCATGACGGCTCACCATGCAGCATAAGTACAGGTGCTGCATTGCTGGGGCCTTCATCAACGTAGTGCATCCGCAAATTGGGCGCTACGTCCAGATAGTGCGGTGCAAAAGGATAATCCGGGAGGCCGTTAAAGCGGGCTTCATCGGTTCTTAAAATACGCATGCCATCGACTGTCCTGACTGATAGGGTGCGTGATTGTCCGCTGTGGCCATTTACGGACACCGTTTCAGACAACCGTCAGGTATCAGGATAAAGCAGATGAGAATTTTGTGTGTTTGAGTTGCGTAACAGAGCGTGACATTTCAAAGCAAGATTGCGTGTTTGACAGAATTTGACGGTATCAATCGCTCGGGTCGGCCAGTGGGCGGCGATTGGATCGCTTGTCTTCCCAGTGCAGCTCACTGGGATCATACCAGCCAATCGCATTAAGCACTTTTTCGCGGGTGGTTACAGAGAGCGTTGGCCATAGCTCCTGAAGCTCATTCAGGCCCAGATCTCTTTGTTTTTTCTGCTTGCTCTGAAGCCGGTGAATAATACGTGGCACGTGCAACGCCTCACCCAACTGTCCAGGCACCAGAACTTCTTGCCCCAGAAATTTGCGGCGATGAGTGCGCGAGGCCAGCACCCGGCGTAGTTCTTTAGCAGCATCCAGTGCCGTTTCTTCCGTAAAGTTTTCCAATTCTACTGACACATCCTGTTTCGTGATTGTTTACTCAACCAATTACTATACCCCGAACCAGATGACTGTGGCCACGGCACCCTATCAGGCATACTGTTACCCATAATTTGCCGGGCAGCGGCCAGACTTTTGCCTCAACATGATCAGGACAACTCAGAACTATGTACGGAAAACTTGAGACGCGAACCTTTCTCGCAATGCTGGTAGGCGTGTCCTTCGCCTTCGTGCTTTTAATGAAGCCCTTTTTGGGGCCTATATTCTGGGCGATTGCGATTGCAGTTATCTTTTATCCGTTTCAGAAATTTTTGGTTCGAAAACTGGGTGACAGACCCAATATCAACGCGCTGATCACGTTGGTTATTTGCGTAATCATTGTGGTGATACCCATTCTCGCATTAGTAACGTCGCTGGTTGCGGAGGGTATATCCGTGTATCAGCAGATCCAGGATGGTGAAATTCGCCCCGGGGAGTATTTCGATAAGATTAACGACTCATTCCCGGCAATACAGGCATTTTTAGGACAGTTTGATATCAGTTTTGCCGAGCTGCGGGAAAGGGCCGTGAGCATAGTTGTCGGTGGCAGTCAGTTCCTGGGTAAGCAGGCGCTCGGGGTTGGTCAGAATACCTTCCAGTTTTTTCTTGGATTGGCCTTGATGATTTATCTGACCTTCTTTCTGTTGCGAGATGGCAGCAAGCTGGTAGAGCTGATGATTCTTGCTTTACCGCTCGGTGATGAGCGGGAGCGCCTGTTGTTTGCCAAATTTGCAGAAGTAACCCGGGCCACCGTTAAGGGGAACTTGTTGATTGCAATTGTTCAGGGCGCGCTGGGTGGCCTGATTTTCTGGATTCTGGGCATCAATGGCGCGGTGTTGTGGGGCGTAGTGATGGCAATTCTCTCGCTTATACCGGCAGTAGGGGCTACTTTGGTATGGGTGCCCGTTGCTATCTATCTGGCGGCTATAGGCGATGTGACAGAAGCGATTATTCTGACTGTATATGGAGTACTGATTATCGGGCTTGCCGACAATGTGTTGCGCCCCGTGTTGGTGGGAAGAGACACAAAGCTGCCTGACTATATCGTTTTGCTATCTACATTTGGGGGCATTGCAATGTTTGGCATTAATGGATTTGTTATGGGGCCGCTTGTTGCCGCTTTGTTCATGTCGTTCTGGGGAATTTTTATCCGTGAGTTCGGAGAAGGAAACCAGATAGCGATGATTTCAGATGCCGATGAACCAGAAGCAGATCGTGATTCCGATTAAGGTGATCTCCGGCTAAAGTATGATAGTCTTTTCGTTGTTTGCCCCAGCCTGTGGAGATGGGCACCACATAATAAGAAATAGAGACAGGTATCGGTGAGATATCAGGAGTAATGCAGGTGAGCACCATGAAAAAACCCACCAGCCCTCTGGGCCGTTTTGCGATTGCAGTCGGAACTACTTTCATCCTGGGATTGGCGCCGGCGGCCTTTGCTGACGAAATTGTAGCCCTTAAAAATGCGCTCTACGGTGCAGGTTACGACATCACTAATGTCAGCCCGCGCATGGATGATTCTACCCGTGCGGCTTTGACAAAGTACCAGAAAGATCACGGTTTGCAGGCAACCGGAAATATTGATGAAGAAACCAAGAAAGCGTTAGGTATGGTTTCCGTTAAAGTAGCCGCTGCGCCGGCTAAATCCAGCACCAGCGCTTCTGCTCCGGCCAAATCCAGCGCCAGCACTCCGGCGCCGGCAAAAGCTGCCGCTCCAGACAAACAGAAAGCGGCTGCCAAAGATGACACCGCTAAAGAAAAAGAAAAAGACGACGGCGGCTGGTCATTCTGGTAAGCCGGTACTGATTAAGGCCCGCTATACTGTAGAGGCGGGCTTTCTTCTGACGAGCAATGAACGTTACGTTTGATGTCGAATTATTAAAAATAAAAAAGGAGTTTGCCTATGGCTGGCCAAGACAGCCTGCCGTTGCGTCGTCTTAAAGAGATCCAGCCATTAGGTCGGCTTACGGATGATCAGCTTGTACTTCTTGCCAGCCGTGCCGAGCGCCGGACTCATGGCGCGGGGCAGCGTGTGATCGAACGTGGTATCCGCGATGGACTTGAGTTTTTTCTGATTAGTGGCGAGGTGGAGCTGGAAGCAGTAGATGGCCGGAAATCTGTCATTAGTGCCGAAAGTGAAAAGGCTTTGCACCCGATCGCTCGCCTTCAGCCTCGTATGTACCATGTTACCGCAGTGAAGCCCTGTGAATTTCTTGTGGTAGAGCAAGATGTTCTCAATCAGATGCTGCGAGCTGCACCGGTGGCTCAGGTAGAGATGGATGCTGATGAGGGGGCCAGGGGAGGGGAGAGTGAGGAGCACCATTTACTAATGGAATTTTACTCCGAGCTTCGTTCTAACCAGATCAGATTGCCGAGTGTGCCGGATGTTGCGTGGAAGGTTCGGCGGGTTGCGGACCATGAAAACTCCACTGCTGAGCAGGTTGCTGTCGCGGTATCTGCAGATCCGGCAATGGCCGCCAAGCTGGTACGAGCGTGTAACAGTCCTCTGTATCGAGGCTTCAGTGAGGTTCGTAATGTCAGGGAGTCTGTTGTCCGGCTGGGCATGAAAACCACCCGTCAGTTGGTGACCGTATTTTCAATGCGGGAAATCTTTAAAAGTAAGCAGGCATCATTACAAGCAGAAATGGAGAATCTCTGGCGACACTCCCGGGAGGTGGCCGCACTTTGCTGGGTGCTTGCGGATCACGCTACACGGATCAATCCGGAAGAGGCCCTGCTGGCCGGATTGTTGCACGACATCGGTGTGGTACCGATATTGGTGCAGGCCGAGCATCACGCTAATTTGTTTTCAGATAATGCAAATCTTCAAAAGGCAATTCGTGAACTTCGCGGCGATATTGGCACGGCAATACTGGAAAGCTGGTCGTTTCCGCCGGCCTTTTTGCGTGCGGTACGACACGCAGAGGACTGGTTTTACGAATCCAGCGAGGCTGAGCCCCAACTGGTCGACATTGTCATTGTGGCGCAATTGCACTCTATGATTGGTTCTGGCCAGAATACTGAGCTACCTTCTTTTGATCAGGTTCCCGCTTATGGAAGATTGGGAGAGCTGGAGTTGAATGCCTCTCAAAGCCTTCGGCTCCTCACAGAAGCGAGGGCCAGGGTCGATGAAGTTCAGCAACTGCTGTCGATTCGATGACGTTTCTGGTCATCTAACTCTGGAGCCAGCTTACTAGTGCCAGCCGCTAATACGAATATCCCCCTTTTTCCATTGAACTCGATCATCCTGCCCGGGGGGAAAATACCTCTGCAGTTATTCGAGCCAAGATACACAGATATGCTTGCCCGCTGCCTTAAAGAGGATCGCGGTTTTGTCGTGGTTCTACTGAAAAATGGTGGTGAGGCCGGCCGTACGGCAACATTCTATGATATAGGCACTTACGTACAGGTAACCGATTTTCAAAAGCTCGACAATGGCTTGCTGGGCATTACCATTGAAGGCGTGTACAAAGTCTCTGTTATTCGTAGCTGGCAGCAAAGGGATGGCCTGAATATAGGCGATGTTGACGTTCTGCTGGACGAAGCCCAGAGCGATATTCCGGAACGCTTTGATGAGTTGCCTTCGGTGTTAAGGGCGCTCTCCAGACACCCTGTTATTCGCGATCTGAATATGAATGTTGATTATGAGGATGCCCGGCACATTGGCTGGCGTCTTACCGAGCTTCTGCCACTGGATAAGCACGAGAAACAGCGACTGGTTGAGTTGCAGGATCCGCTAGAACGATTGAGCCGCCTGCAACTATTGCTGGAAGCACTGGGGGGTGATTAAAGAGGATGGTAGGCCGCCAGCGCATCTGGCCAGGCTAAAACAGCGTAACCTGTTGTAAAGGCAAGCCAAAAAATAGCCGCTATTAACGTAAAAATATCTGCACTCAGATACACCCGGTCAAACCGGCTGTAACTTGCACGGATTGCTCCGGTAATAGCAAGTCCGAGCAGTACTCCCCCGACAATATCGGTAAACCAGTGAACGCCCAGATACATCCGGCTGATTGCCATCGGCAGCAAGGGCAAGGAAAGAAGAATATAGGTTTGCCAGCGTTTGCGGCTTTGGCTCTCACCCGCTACAAAACTTGCTATCAGCGTAACGAACACCGTGATGCCTGCCGTGTGCCCGCTTGGGAATGCGCCGGACGACGGCGGGCTGATGACTTGATTGGGGCGTGGTACATCCAGAGCGTATTTCAACAGCCACACCAGCAGCACTGTTAATAAAGTGGCGGCTATTATATGGGCCGCGGCCGCGTAATAACCCCGAAGCCAGAGAGCTATACAGGACAGCACTGCGGCAGCTATCAGTACCGGTGGGTCGCCGATCAGTGTAATGATAATGGCCGGGCCGTCCAGCAGAGGCTGTCTCAATTGTGAAAACCATTGCAGCACCAACTGGTTAAAAGGTTCCAGAAGATGGGTATAGACTGCCAACTGGCTCCATATTAGTAAAAGACCGGTTGCCGCCAGAGCAAGCATTAAAGACGCCAGAGGAAACTCACCACGCTGGGCCGGGCGACTGCTTGTGTACAGGTACCAGAAATGGTGGGTAGGAGAGTAATGTTTCATTCGTCGTTCCAGCCAGGCATAAAAACGGCTGCCCTTGCTTAAACCAAGCTGAAATCTGAATAACATGAGATAGACAACGGTCAGCGTCGCCAGACTGATTCCTATAACGGCATAAAAATGGGCGGGTGGCTGAATATCGCTGGCCAACGCACTGCCAACCAGAAAGCCGGGTAAAGTGTAGGCGGGCGCCCAGATAATGGCTGAAACAATATTATAGGTAAGGAAGCGCTGCCAGGGCATTAACAGTGCACCGGCGACCAGCGGTATTATCGGTCGAACTGGCCCAACAAAGCGCCCGATAAAAATACTTTTCCCGCCATGCTCCCGAAAGAAAGATTCGCCTTTTGCAATGATTGCGGGATAACGGCTCAGTGGCCACACCGTTTCAAGCCTGCCCTGAAGCAGGCGACCAAGTTCAAAACTAATCGCGTCGCCGGCAATGGCTCCGAGCCCGGCCCAAATAAGCATTTCCGATACGGGCATACCGGTTTGGCCAGCAAGCACCGCAATAGCAAACAGAACCGCGACCCCTGGAACAATAAGGCCAGCAATAGCCAGAGATTCAATGAACGCTGTACCAAAAAGAGCAGTAGCCAGCCAGCCTGGGTGCATGTGCAACCAGGCAGACAAATCACCAAGCCAGTCCCCACTCATGTGTTAATAGTTTCTCCAGGGCTGAACCAGACAGAGTCAGCACCACGCCTGCGAGCCTCTTCCATGGCCTGGTGAGCACGCTTTCGCAGCCCGTCTGTACGGGTGTCGCCGCTACCACGAATGGTGCAGCCAAGGCTGACTGTGGCTTTGCCAACTACCGGCCACTGGTTTTCAGCAATGGTGCGGCGTATCCGCTCAGCGATTACCCGCAGTCCGTCCTCCGGAGTAAATGGCAGAATAAGAAAAAACTCTGAAGAATTCAGAGTATAAAGCGTGTCACCGGCCCGGATAACGCCAAAAAGATGCTCCGTCATGTGGCGGAACAGGTTCTGCATAGCTGCACTGCCGTGCAGGTCTTCTGCTTCAGCAGCGTAATCAATGCTCAGCTTGATTACCGACAGAGGGTGGCCTGTGGCAATAGCCCGGCTGATTTCCTTCTGCAATGTTTCGTCC
>DATJDA010000154.1:0-3540 GCA_035497695.1 Marinobacter sp.
GCAAGTTGTACAGGGTTCAGAGGCTCTCCGAACACCAATAGAGCAATGCAGAATTGCAGGGTCGGGTTGATATACATGAGAAAGCCAACGGTGGCTAATCGCAACCGGCGCGCGGCACCGGCAAATAACAATAACGGGATAGCAGTAACAACGCCGCTGATCATTAACAGCCCGCCGTTATAAAGACTCCCACCAAAATGAGATGTGCCCTGCTGAGCCATCCAGGCAAAGGTCAGCAGGCCCAGAGGCAACAGCAGCATGGTTTCTACAAAGAGACCAGACAAGCCATCCAGCGGCACTTGCTTGCGCAGCAAACCATAAGTACCGAACGTACCCGCCAGCACCAGTGTTATCCAGGGTAACTCACCCAGCATAACCAGTTGAATAAGAATGCCGATGCCAGCAAGTATCACCGCAGCCAGTTGCCATTGGCCCAGACGCTCACGCAGAAACACCATTCCCAAAGCAACATTAACCAGCGGGGTCAGGAAATACCCCAGGCTGGCCTGCAAGACGTGACGGGTTTCAACAGCGTAAATATAGATGCCCCAGTTAGTGGCAATGAGCACCGCACAGCCAAGAACACGCCACAACTGAGAGGGCTTTTTGAAGGCTGCACGAACGCCGGACCATCGCCCCATGAAGGTAATAACCACGGCCAGAAAAACGCAGGACCAGATGATGCGATGAATCAGAATTTCGAACGCCGGCACACCATCAAAGAGCGCGAAGAACAGCGGGAAACAGCCCCACATCAAATAGGCACTTAAGCCAAACCAGACACCTCTGCTGACATCGCTCATTAAAAGCCTCCTGAGTAAAAATGCCAGCTCACACTGACTGCCTTCGGGTAACAACCAGTGCTACCCCTACAATGGCAACCAGTCCGCCCGTTATCGCCAGCCAACCAAGGCGCTCATCAAATACCAGATACGCCTGAAACGCCGTTACCGGGGGAACCAGATAAAACAGACTGGCCACCTGAGAGGCTGCGCCTTGCCGAATCAGCCACATCAGCAACAAAATGGCACCCACTGAAACACCCAGAACCAGCCAGGCCATAGACAACTGGAGTTGCAGACTCCATTCAACTTCCCGGCTTTCCAGTGCGAATGCGCCTATGGTAAAGAAAACAGCAGCAGCGGCATATTGGATCATGGTACCAGTCACCAGATCGGCACCCGTGCCGTGACGCTTCTGATACACCGTACCAGCGGCAATGCCAGCCAATGCAAAAAGAGCCCAGAGCAGCGACCAGAAAGACAATCCAGTGCCTGTGCCAGTGCCATCAAATTTCTCAATCAGTACAAGCGTCGCACCGAAAAGGCCTAAACCAAGCCCCAACCACTGCCGGCCAGTGACGGCTTCTTTAAGAAAGATAACAGCAGCAACCGCGGTGATCAGAGGTTGCAGGCCAACAATCAGGGATACGATTCCGGCAGCCATGCCACCGGCAATAGCGTAGTAAACTCCGCCCAGATAACAACCGTGTACCAGAACGCCGGTTACCGCCAGGTGTGCCGCCCCGCGTCTGCCCGGCCACCGCGGCCGCATTACCATAGCCAGGCCCGCCAGCAACACCAGCGTAAGCAGCATACGAATCAGTAGCAGTGTAAAGGGCTCGGCAAACGGCAGACCATATTTGGCACCAATAAAGCCGGTGCTCCAGAGCCACACAAACAAAGCAGGAACAAAAAATGAATGAAAAAATGAACGCATGACGATCAGCCGAAATCCGGATTTTTATAAGCTTGGCCATTCTAATAGTTAGCTGGCAAACAATATAGGTACGAAAAACCGAACACCAAGACGGTAAAGATACACAAAGAGGTGGCCGGGCCAGTAGCCCGGCGAATTATCAGTGGCTGAGAATAGACTGAAGCTTCTGGGCGAGTTCTGCAGCTTCGGCACCCAGAGAGGTCAGGTAGCCACCATCTTTTTGGCTGGTCAACCCTCTGGCGTACAGGCTTTCGGCAGCTTTGACGACTTCCGGGGCAGCCGACTGGGAGTGCACCTTAATTCCCCTCTGGGTTGATGAAGTTGGAAACCGGGTCAGAAGATTGAGCTCAGCGAGGTGTTCATCAGAAAAAGGCATAGTGTTTCCTCGTATTAAAGACGTAATTGCACTCAGCATAGTCGATTCATTACAGATACTTTGAAAAATATTAATTAAACCTTCAGAACCATCCAAAAGTCTCTGAAAAACAGCCACCTGAAATCTGCCTGGGCATTTATCGGGCCTGCCCAGGGCATTCATCAGTTTGTTATGTGCCAGAACCTGTGCCAGATTTAAAGCGAACCCGAAAAGGAGGAAAGGATATGCTCTATTGGGCGGTTGTATGCCTCATCATCGCAATCATCGCCGGCGTTCTCGGTTTTGGAGGAATTGCTGGCGCAGCGGCTGGGTTTGCCAAAATTCTGTTTTTTATCTTTTTGGTGTTACTCGTTGTTTCTCTTGTTGCCAACGCCGTTCGTGGCCGGGGACCAAAAATCTGATTTCAAACCAAGCTAAACATCCACCAGGCTGTACGGCGGCTATTCAGGGTGTAAATTCAGGCCCTGAATAACCGCTTCACACACCTCATCCTGATTGCTGCCCTCGCCCTTCACACACAAATCCGCATACCGGCTATAAAGCTCCAGGCGCTCTTCAAACAGTTCCTCCAGGGATTGCTCTGGCCTGCGGGAAATTCCGCGCAGACTGTAATTACCAATACGCTCCATAACCAGCGGAAGCGGAATATCAAGAAACACCACAACCCCGCCCGATTTCAGATGCGCCATGCCCTGGCTACTATAGACCGCACTTCCCCCCGTGCTTATCACGTGCCGCTGAACAGCGAGCTTCAGCAAAACACTTTCTTCTATATGCCTCAGCGCCTGGTAACCGTCATGGTCTACGATATCTTGCAACGTACGCCCGGTTTCCTGCTGTATCAGCAAGTCAGTATCAACAAAACCGAACCCAAGCCGCTTGGCCAGCAATACCCCAACGGTGCTTTTACCACTGCCGGGCATGCCAATCAAAATGATATTTCCAGGGTCTGTCCGGGCAAGCATAATGTCTCCAAACGAGTGAGAACTGACCTACACTAATTCAAAACGTAACATTTTTCCGACAAATGATGCGGTTTCATCGTCCGCATTAGCCCGTATAATCCAGTAATCGTTGGTTAACAATAAATACGCGGCAACAGGTAGTAAATGACAAGCAGCAGGCGTCTGATTTCTTTTTGGACAATTCTCTTCATGGTGCTATCCATGCAGGTGGCGGCGGACAGCATTAAGCGTATTGTCCATGCTGACGGCACAGTTGAATTTACCAATGTGAAAAACCCGGGGCAGCCAAGAGCTTCCACGGGTAGCGAAACCGTATATCGCTACACAGACGAACATGGCGTTATTGCTTACAGCAGCAGCCAGCCAGCCAACACAACCTTCGACGTTATTCGCTTTCACTGTTACGCCTGCGACCCAACATCCAAAGTAAACTGGCACACCACTCCCTTGTACCTGAAGCCCTATCAGGAAGAGATCAGC
>DATJDA010000155.1:0-11331 GCA_035497695.1 Marinobacter sp.
CGGTTCCTCGTTATCTCTATAGTCAATAAACCAGTTGGATTGTGGCGAATCAGACCGATGCCGCGCCGCTCACAATTTCCGAAATTTCTTGTGTAATCGCTGCCTGACGAGCCTTGTTGTACACCAACTGCAACTCGTCGATAATTTCACCGGCGTTGTCAGTAGCACTCTTCATGGCAATCATTCGCGCGGCCTGTTCACAGGCCAGATTCTCTACCACGCCCTGATACACCTGAGACTCAATAAAACGAGGCAACAAGCCGTCCAGAATCGGACGTGGGTCCGGCTCATAGATGTAATCCCACTGGTGACCAATACCTTCGTCGGTACCTTCGGGCAGGGGCAGAAGCTGCTCAGCCTTTGGCATCTGTGTCATGGTATTCACAAACTCGTTGTGCACCAGGTACAGACGGTCAATCTTGCCCTCGCTGAAGGCATCGAGCATTACCTTGACGTTGCCGATCAGCGTTTCCGAACTGGGGTCGTCGCCCAGATGGGTTAGCGCAGCAATCACATTACCGCCGTAATTGCGGAAAAATGACGCCCCTTTTTGCCCGATCGCACAGAGATCGCTTGGAATACCCTTTCCTTTCCACGCAGCCATTTCCCGCACTAACAGTTTAAACACGTTGGTGTTCAAACCACCGCACAGGCCGCGGTCAGAGGAGACAACGATGTAGCCAACACGCTTCACCTCACGCTCAAGCATGAACGGATGACGGTAATCCTTATTGGACTTGGCAATGTGTCCGATTACCTGACGTATTTTTTCCGCATACGGACGAGTCGCTCGCATGCGTTCCTGAGCCTTGCGCATTTTACTGGCCGCTACCATTTCCATAGCGCTGGTAATTTTCTGCGTGCTCTTGATGCTGCCGATCTGATTACGTATTTCTTTTCCGATGGCCATAGGTCACTGCCCTTTCAAGTTAGACACTCATTTGGACCAACAGGCCCGCCAAAGCAGGCCGCTGGTGTTACCAGGTTTGAGTGGTCTTGAATTTCTCCAGCGCAGCTTTCAGACCCGCGGCAATCTCGTCGTTGTAATTGCCGTCTGAACTGATTTTCTCAAGCAGTTCTTTTTGCTCTGACCGCATCCAATCCAGCAACTGAGCTTCAAACTTAACGATTTTTTCAACTTCAACATCGTCAAGGAAGCCTTCGTTGGCTGCATACAGAACAGTGCCCATTTCAGCCACAGACATCGGGCTGTACTGGTTCTGCTTCATCAGTTCGGTAACGCGCTGACCGTGTTCAAGCTGCTTACGGGTGGCTTCATCCAGATCAGAAGCAAACTGGGCAAATGCCGCCAGTTCCCGGTACTGAGCCAGAGCCAGACGGATGTTACCGCCCAGCTTCTTCATGATTTTGGTCTGGGCCGCACCACCTACCCGAGATACTGAAATACCCGCGTTCATCGCCGGACGAATACCGGAGTTGAACAGGTTGGTCTCCAGAAAGATCTGGCCGTCGGTAATGGAGATTACGTTGGTCGGTACGAACGCAGATACGTCCCCCGCCTGAGTTTCAATGATCGGCAGCGCGGTTAAAGAACCGGTTTTGCCCTTCACTTCACCATTGGTGAACTCCTCAACGTACGCTGCGTTTACGCGGGATGCGCGCTCCAGCAGACGTGAGTGGAGATAGAACACGTCACCAGGATAAGCCTCACGACCAGGTGGACGACGTAACAGCAGGGAGATCTGACGGTAAGCAACTGCCTGTTTGGACAGGTCGTCGTATACAATCAGCGCATCCTGCCCGCGGTCACGGAAGTATTCGCCCATGGAGGTACCGGAATACGGTGCCAGGAACTGCATGGCTGCCGGATCGGCTGCACCAGCAGCAACAACTGTGGTGTGCGCCATGGCACCGTGCTCTTCCAGCTTGCGTACAACCGCAGCAATAGAAGACTGTTTCTGACCAATGGCAACGTAGATACACTTGATGCCGGTGTTCTTCTGGTTAATGATCGCATCAATGGCGACAGCGGTCTTACCAATCTGACGGTCACCGATGATCAGCTCACGCTGGCCGCGACCAATCGGCACCATGGTATCGATGGTTTTCATACCAGTTTGTACTGGCTGATCAACAGACTGACGGGCGATAACGCCGGGAGCTACCTTTTCGACTGGCGCAGTCAGGCTGGTGCCCAGCTCGCCCTTACCGTCAATCGGATTACCCAGTCCATCAACTACCCGGCCCAAAAGTTCCGGACCAATAGGAACTTCCAGGATACGACCGGTACAACGTACTTTCTGACCTTCAGCCAGATCTTCGTAGTCGCCCAGTACCACGGCACCTACCGAATCACGCTCCAGGTTCAGCGCCATACCGAATACGCCGCTGTCGAACTCGATCATTTCGCCGTACATAACGTCAGCGAGACCGTGGATCAGCACGATACCGTCTGCTACAGACAGAATAGTGCCTTCATTTTTTGCTTCGGAAGAGATATCGAGTTTCTCGATTCTCTTTTTGATAATGTCACTGATCTCGGATGGATTCAGTTGCTGCATGCCTTTATCCTCAAACCTTTTGCTGAAATCAGGAGCCCAGAGCTTTAGCCATTTTGGCCAGCTTGCCACGCACTGAAGCGTCAATAACCAGATCGCCGGTACTTATCACTACGCCACCAATCAGCGAACGATCAACCGTAGTTTCCAGGGCGACTTTGCGCTCCAGTCTTCTGGACAGTGCTTCTACCAGCTTTTGCTGCTCATCGGCTGTCATTTCAAACGCGGTGCTGACCTTCATGGATACTGTGCGCTCAAGTTCAGCACGGTAGAAGGAGAACAGTGTCGAAATGTCCGGGAGCAACGCCAGGCGCTTGTTTCCAGCGAGAACCAACAGGAAGTTTTTGAGCTTTTCAGGTAGCTGATCTTCTGTAGTTTCGAAAAACAGCTCTGCCTTTCGTTGCTCAGACAGACCGGGATTGGCCAGAATGTTCTTCACGGAGACGTTAGCTGCCATCAGACCAACAAAAGCAAGCGCCTGATCCCAGGAAACAACAGCGTCTTGTTCTTTTGCGACCTCAAAAACAGCTTTCGCATAGGGCCGGGCTAATGTAATTAATTCTGCCATGGGACCCTCGCTTAGAGTTCTGCAGCCAGCTTGTTCAGCATCTCGCTGTGAGCTTTCGCATCGACAGAGCTTTCCAGAATCTTCTCGGCACCGGCAATGGCGAGTGCTGCCACTTCTGCTCTGAGTGCGTCGCGAGCCTGAACACGCTCCTGCTGAATTTCCGCCCGGGCTTGCTCAATGAGCTTTTCACCTGCTTTGCGGGCATCGTCTTTGGATGCATCCACAATCTGGGCGGCGCGCTTGCTGGCCTGATCCATAAGAGCACTGGCTTCTTCTTTGGCCTGCTGCATCTGCTGGGCGGCTTTCTCCTGAGCAAGCTCAAGATCCAGTGAAGCCCGGTCAGCAGCTGAAAGACCATCTGCTATTTTCTTCTGACGTGCTTCCATGGCTGCCGTAATGGGCGGCCATACATATTTCACGCAGAACCAGACGAAAATAGCGAAGGCAATGGCTTGCCCTATTAACGTAAGGTTTATATTCACGGCAATATACCTCTTGCTATTCGTTGCGTGCTGGAAACCAAAAAGCCGGGCGTCTCTCGTTAGTGCTCAGAAAGCGCCCGTATCTCCAGACTGTAATTAACCAGCAACAACGAAGATCAGGTACATACCGATACCAACGCCAATCATTGGAACGGCATCCAGCAGACCAGCCATGATAAAAGCTTTAACCTGCAGTTGGTTAGCCATTTCTGGCTGGCGGGCTGTCGCTTCAAGCAGCTTTCCACCCAGAATACCAAAGCCGATACCAGTTGCCAGGGCACCCAGTCCGATGATGATCGCTGCTGCAATAAATACCATTTCCATTGAGAACTCCTCAGTTTTTCAGATAGTTAAGGGTTTGCTTTTTAAACGTAAAATCAGTGATCTTCATGCGCCGAGGCAAGATAAACTATTGTCAGCATTGTGAATATAAAAGCCTGTAGTGGAATAATCAGAAGATGGAAAATGGCCCAAGGCACGCTCAGTGTCCACTGCACCCAGAATGGCAGCAGTGCAATCAGAACAAAAACCACCTCACTGGCATAAATGTTACCAAACAGACGCAACGCCAGACTGATCGGTTTTACAATCAATACCAGAGATTCCAGTATCAGGTTTACCGGGATCAACAACCAGTGATTGAACGGCTGCATGCCCAGTTCTTTGGCGAAGCCGGTTATACCCTTGACCTTCAGGCTATAGAAGATAATGAGTATAAACACGCCGATAGAGATACCAAAGGTAGCGTTGGGATCGGTAGTAGGAACAATCTTAAAGTAACCAAGCCCCATGAGATGTGCGAGATGCGGTATGAAGTCAACCGGAACCAGGTCAAGCGCACTCATTAACAAAATCCAAACAAAAACGGTCAACGAAAGCGGCGCGATCAGAGGATTACGGGCGTGAAAGCCGTCGCGAACCAGACTGTCGATAAATTCAAAGGTGATCTCAACCAGATTCTGCAAGCCGCCCGGCACACCTGTGGTGGCGCGCTTGGCAACAAACCGGAACAAGCCAAGAAACAGCACACCCATGGCGATAGACCAGCCCAGGGTATCTACATGGATAGCCATGAAGCCCATGTCTGACGCTTCCTGCGCGGAGTGTGCGAAGGTCCAGCCCGTATCACTTACAATACTGCCGTCAAAGCGTTGGTAGCCTGCTTCCAGCTTGCCAAAGGTAAGGTTTTGAAGGTGATGCTTTATATACTCTACTGGGGTACCAGCCATTCTGCCCTCGTCCAGTCATCGCCGTGGTTGTGGCCGTATCAGCCAGCGTAGTGCGCCGCCTGCCAGGACCATCACAGCAAAAGTGAATAACAGAGCCGGTACATGTACCGGCTCCATTAAAATGAAAACAGCCGCAAAAAATACTGCGGTAAGGGCAATTTTGGTGGATTCTGCCCGGAATAAATTTCCCACCATCAGGTGCGCGTGACGGGCACCCTGATAACGATAAACCCGATGTGCAAACCAGGCGTTTGGCACTATGAAAATAAGACCACCAATAAAGGCGGAATAACCGGCCAACAGGCTGTGCAGTGACCAAAACAGGCTAAGAATAACCAGAGTTATTAGCTCAATGGTCAGCCAACGGGCCAAAGGAATGTGGGTGATTCGATGTTGTCGAGGTCTCATATCGCACACCATCATCCCAGCCGCGCGGAATTATATGTTTTAAGTGGTGGGTGTTCAACCAGACTCTGCACGAAACCTGACCAAAATTTCACCAAAAAAAAGTTGGGAAGTTGCAATTATCACACAACTTGTGGCTACCTTCCGTTACTATCACGACATCTGGTGTTTTGTGCTATTTGGCCCGGGTTTTGATTTTATTTTTCAATTAACGGATATGATCCAGAATTCCATCCAGTTCATCCAGTGAGCTGTACTCAATTACCAGCTTGCCTTTGCCACGCTGGCCGTGAGCAATAGAGACCTTTGCACCCAGACGCTCTGCAAGATCGTCCTGGAGCGCCCGGATATTCGGATCAATAGCGCCCGGCCTGGCCGGTTTGCCCGCCGTTGATTCCTGCTGAATCCGACGCACAAGAGCTTCTGTCTGACGCACCGACAGTGACTTGGCAACAACTTGCCTAGCCACCTGCATCTGCTGTTCGGGCGGCAAGGTAAGCATGGCGCGCCCATGACCCATTTCCAGATCACCGTGCTCCAGCATAAGGCGCACATCTTCAGTGAGACTGATCAACCTGAGTAAATTGGTTATGGTGCTTCGGGATTTCCCGACCGCTTCAGCAACCTGCGCCTGGGTAAGTTCGAATTCGTCTTGCAGGCGCTGAAGTGCAAACGCCTCTTCAATAGGATTCAGATCTTCCCGCTGAATATTTTCGATGAGCGCCATGGCTATGGCAGCATCGTCGGCAACATTTCGGATAATGGCGGGGATGCTGTCGAGCCCCGCAATCTGGGTTGCACGCCAGCGCCGCTCACCGGCAATCAGTTCATACCGGCCCTCATCAATGGCACGAACAACCACCGGCTGCATAACACCCTGCTGCCGGATTGAGTCTGCCAACTCCTGCAGTGCGCCCGGATCCATATCCCGGCGAGGCTGATAACGACCACGCTGGATAAGATCAATGGGCAACTCACACAGCTCGCCATCCCGATCTTTCGAGCTCTTATCCAGATTGACCCTGGAGCTCGCTAACAGCGCGTCCAGCCCGCGCTCCCCCAGTCCTCGTTTTTTCGCCGCCATGGTCTCTGTCATTCTTCCCGTTGAAAGTCGTCAAACAAGGGTACGGTTGTCACACCGCAACCGGTGCAGATGTCTTTTTTGAGCCGTGACGTCGTACCATTTCGCCAGCCAGGGCCAGATAGGCAATCGCACCTTTGGAGCTGCGATCGTACTTCAGCGCAGGTAAGCCGTAACTGGGGGCTTCTGCAAGCCGGACGTTCCGGGGAATGACAGCACTGTATACTTTATCGCCAAAATGGTCTCGTAGCTGGCCCGATACGTCTAATGTCAGGCTGTTTCGAGGATCATACATGGTACGCAAAATACCTTCGACCTGAAGGTTCGGGTTTACCGTCTCCCTGATTTGCTCAACGGTATTAAGCAAGGCCGCCAAACCCTCAAGGGCGTAGTATTCACACTGCATGGGAATCAGCACGGTATCTGCCGCAGACAAAGCATTTACAGTCAGCAAACTCAATGAGGGCGGGCAGTCAATCAGTATGTAATGGTAATTATCACGAACGGTATTCAGCGCCAGCCGTAATCTGTGTTCCCGGCCGATTTCATTCATCAGCTCTACTTCTGCGGCGGTGAGATCGCCGTTCGCCGGCAGAATATCGAACCCGGATGCTTCCGCGTGGATGATCACTTCCGCTGCGGTAGCGCGCCTGGTCAGCAAATCGTAGCCCGAGCGCGTGAGTGAATTTTTTTCCACGCCACTGCCCATGGTTGCGTTCCCCTGGGGGTCCATATCGACCAGCAACACCCGGCGCTTTGTCGCAGCCAGTGAGGCAGCAAGATTCACGCAGGTGGTGGTTTTACCGACACCGCCTTTCTGATTGGTTACTGCAATCACGCGCGCCATGTCTCGCTCCTGTTTACGGGTTACTGGGACGGGTCGCCCGGGTGATCACCAGCAGGTGACGCTCACCATCGGTACCGGGAACCTTCAGGCTATGGCGGGAGTCTACCTGCCAGGTTGCCGGAAGGGCAGCCACTTCATCATCCGGAAACTGACCTTTCATGGCAAGAAACTCGCCATTATTGGCCAGTAAGCTATCGCACCAACTGACCAGATTCTCCAGCGCTGCAAAGGCACGGCTGCTTATCTGGGTAAAGGGTTGCTCAGGCTGGCAGGCTTCTGCCCGACCCTGAATAACCGTCACATTACTCAAACCGAGTTCCAGTACACACTGGTTCAGAAACCGGGTTTTCTTGCCATTGCTATCCAGTAGCGTAAAGCGTTTTTCCGGAAGAACAATGGCCAGAGGAATACCTGGCAATCCGCCACCTGCACCTACATCCAGCAGGTGCTCCGTGGTTATCCAGGGCAAAATACTGAGGCTGTCGAGCAACTGACGGGATACCATTTCCCGCTCGTCCCGCACGGCGGTGAGATTGTAAGCTCCATTCCATTTATTAAGAAGGGCCAGAAACGCCAGTAGCTTGTGTTGCTGTCCCTCGTTAAGGGACAGATTCATACTCGCCAGGCCTTCTGTAAGCTGGCGTTGCCAGAGTGCGTTAGTCATGGATTCAGGCTATGCACTTTTCTTGCGCAGTAAATCACGCTTTTTCAGGTACACCAGTATCTGGCTGACGGCTGCCGGAGTAACACCCTGTATGCGGGAGGCCTGCGCAACCGTTTCCGGACGAACAGCCTTAAGTTTTTGTTTAATCTCGTTAGACAGGCCGCCAATTACGTCATAATCCAGCTCTATCGGTAAAAGCGTGTTCTCATTCCGGCGCAGGCGATCAATGTCGTCTTCCTGGCGGGAAATATAACCTTCGTATTTAATTTCAATTTCAACCTGGCTGGCAACCGCCGGATTTTCTGCTTGCTCCCCGCCAATATCGGCAATGTGGCTGTATACAATTTCCGGACGGCGCAGCAACTCTGCCAATGACTGATCCCGATGCAATGGCTGCTTAAGAAACCCATTGGCCCGATCTGCTGCCTCGGTGCCCGGATGAATACGGGTAGATTCCAGGCGGCTACGCTCTTTTCCTATAGCGTCGCACTTATCACTGAACGCCTGCCAATGTTCATCATTTACCAAACCAAGCCGGCGCCCGGTTTCTGTCAGCCGCAGGTCGGCATTATCTTCGCGCAGAATTAGCCGGTATTCCGCCCGGCTGGTAAACATGCGATAGGGCTCAGCAGCACCCATGGTAATCAGATCATCTACCATTACACCAAGATAGGCTTCATCACGGCGTGGATACCACTCGTCTTTTTCCTGCGCCTGTAAAGCAGCATTAATACCCGCCAACAGGCCCTGAGCGCCAGCTTCTTCATAACCTGTTGTGCCATTTAACTGGCCGGCAAAGTACAGGCCGCGGATAAACTTGGTTTCCAGTGTGTGTCGCAAGTCTTGCGGGTTCAGGAAATCATATTCAATGGCATAACCCGGACGGGTAATGTGGGCATTCTCAAACCCCGGAATTGTCCGCACGGCTGCTATTTGAATATCAAACGGCAGGCTGGTGGAAATGCCATTCGGGTACAGCTCATGGGTAGTTAATCCTTCCGGTTCGACAAAAATCTGATGGGAAGTCTTGTCTGCGAAACGGTTGATCTTGTCTTCAATAGACGGGCAATAGCGCGGCCCTACGCCCTCTATATTGCCTGAAAACATCGGCGAACGATCGAAACCACTGCGAATGATGTCGTGGGTTTGCTCGGTGGTTCGGGTGATATGGCAGCAGACCTGTTCCGGGTGCTCTTCCGGATTGCCAGTGAAGGACATTGTCGGTGCCGGGTTATCCCCCCACTGCTCCTGCATTACTGAAAAGTCCACCGTTCGGGCATCAATACGCGGCGGGGTACCGGTTTTCAGACGGCCAACCGTGAAGGGCAGTTCGCGCAGGCGCCTGGCCAGGGCGATCGACGGCGCATCACCCGCCCGGCCACCAGCATGGTGTTTCATGCCTATGTGGATAACACCACCTAAAAAAGTACCGGTGGCAAGCACCACGGTTTTTGCTTTAAAACGGATACCGGTTTGCGTGACAACGCCGGTAACCTGGTCATTTTCTACAATCAGATCATCCGCGCCCTGTTGAAACAGCAGCAGATTGGGTTGATTCTCCAGCGCCTGACGAATAGCCGCTTTGTATAATATTCGGTCTGCCTGAGCGCGGGTCGCCCGCACTGCGGGGCCTTTGCGACTGTTAAGAACACGGAATTGTATGCCGGCCCGATCGGTGGCATGAGCCATAGCACCGCCAAGAGCGTCTATTTCTTTAACCAGATGACTTTTACCAATACCGCCAATGGCCGGATTACAGGACATCTGCCCGAGCGTTTCAATGTTATGGGTCAGCAGCAGGGTTTGTGAACCCATGCGGGCCGCGGCCAGTGCGGCTTCAGTGCCGGCATGACCACCACCAATGACAATCACATCAAAACGGGTTGGAAAATCCACAGCTCACCTCAGACATCGCGGACAAAAAAAGCAGGACGGCGAGTATAACGCCTCACCTTTGAAAATGCAGTCGGAATGCACAGATTTTAACCAGAAACGACTGGTAAAGACAGTGCACTCTCATATAGTGGTTAACCGAAACTACCAGTATTTCATTAGCTTGGGGGTATCTCCTAAGAAAAACTTTCAAGAAAGTTATCCACATGACAGAACACTTATTAACCACTCTGAAATCACATTTAACTGTATGTATTTTATAGGATTCGAGCATTCATCGAAATGCTTATCCGCAGGTTGTTCAGATAATTATCCACAGCTCTGATTGCACTATCGCGCTGTTCCCGAGCCCGTGTCGTCAGCGGTCTGGCGCTCCAGTTCCCTGGCAACTGCACTGGCTGGCGTTGCATAGCGAGCCAGCAGGTTATAAAGCACCGGAATGATGAATAAGGTCAGAGTTGAGGCAAAGATTAAGCCACCAAGGATAACCACACCGATAGCTGCCCGACTTTCCGCACCAGCACCGGTAGCGACGACCAGTGGTATGGCGCCGAAAATGGTGGATATAGTCGTCATCAGAACAGGCCGGAAGCGCAGGCTTGCACCATGATAAATTGCATCCCTTACCCCATAGCCCTCATCCCGCAACTGATTCGCGAACTCCACAATCAGGATGCCGTTTTTCGCCATCAGCCCGAGCAGCATGATGATGCCGATCTGGCTGTAGATGTTCAGGCTGATTCCAGACCACCACAATGCCAGCAGGGCACCGGTAACCGCCAGCGGCACTGACAGCATAATGATTATCGGGTGAATCCAGCTTTCAAACTGGGCAGCCAGCACCAGAAATACAATCATGAACGCAAGACCAAAGGTTACGTAGATTGCCGAAGATGACTCCTGAAACTCCCGGGACAGCCCCTGATAGCTCACCCGGGCTTCTGGTGGCAGATTATCAACAGCCAGATTATTCAGATAGGTAAGCGCGGAGCCGAGATCGTAATCATCGGCCAGCGAGGCACTGATAACCACAGCCGGCAGCCGGCCAATGCGTCGGAGATTGGGGTTGGCACCAATTTCTTCCACGGATACCAGCGCCTGAAGGGGAATAAGTGTGCCGCCATCTCTGGGCCGCATAAAAATCTGGCCAAGATCTTCCGGGGTGGCCCGGTCGGCATCAGCGGCCTGAACAATAACGTCATATTCCCGCCCGCGGTCCAGATAGGTGGTTACTTGGCGGGACGCCAGCATGGTTTGCACGGTTAAGCCAACATCCTGAACGGTTATGTCCAGATCGGCTGCCCGTTCGCGATCGATAAATACCCGGAGTTCCGGCTGAGTCAGATCAAAATCCGTATCCAGGTTTAATAACCCGGGATTGTCTTTTGCCAGTCCGACAAGCTCTTCACTCCAGGCTTGCACAGACTCGTAATCCGGCCCGGCTACAACAAATTGTACCGCCTGGCTGAAGCCTCGCTGGCCAAGCCCGGGTGGGTTCACCGCGACTATCCGTATACCCGAAACCTGGCGCAGTTTGTCGCGCAACTCGCTGGTTATCTGTTGCTGCTTGATATCCCGTTCATCCCAGTGGCTCAGGCCCATGATCATAAACGCGCCACTGCCGTCACCACCGAAACCGATAA
>DATJDA010000156.1:0-13374 GCA_035497695.1 Marinobacter sp.
GCTGGCTGGCAACACCGGTACTGACAGCACCACACTGATCTCTAACCTGAGCGCATTCGGTATGTTGGCTCAGTTGGATATGCGTGTTGACACTGCCACTGACCACCTGAACATTGCTGCAGCGTTCACAGTTGAAAACATGGACTTTGACGTTGACTTCCTGGGTATTGGTATCCGTGGTATGTCTATCAAAGGCGCTGGTACTAACTTTGACTACGCCGCCTATGGTATTGACGTAGCCGCACTGCCTCCACAGCAGCAAGCAGTACTGATGGGCTTTGCTAACGTAAACCTGGACGTTTACAAAGGCGCTGGCCTGGGTGCTTCTACTGCAGTTGACGTATTGCGTATCGACGTAAACAACGTCTTCATGGATGTGAATATCGCTGCAGTTGTTATTGGCGGAGCCTCAATCGGTTCACTCGCCATCGACAACCTGGCAGTCACCAACACCAAGCTGGCAGTATACGGTCACTAATCTGACCTGATACCAAAGTTTGGAGAAACGCCCCGCACTGCGGGGCGTTTTTTTTGCTAAAAAAAGAAAGAGCAAAAAATAAAAAGGGGGTCAGAACTAATGTTCTGACCCCCTTTTTATTTATTCAGGCCCCGGCTAAAGACATACTTACTGATCAGGTACCCTGATCGAAAGATCAAACCCACCGCCTGGTCTTGGGATCAAACTGATTGGGCCTTCATTAATGGCGTGGGGAATATGCACCTGATCAATACCAGGCGGGTTGCCGATAGAGAAATTCAGATTCTGGCCATCGAATGCAATGCCCAACTGATTACCTAAAAATGTCTGGCTGAAAGGCTCGTCTGGAATCTGTGCCTGTTGTCCGTAGATCAGTGGCAAGGTTCTTGGTGTGAAATCTGCAGGAGGCTGAGCGCGGGCCAGTTCTTCTTGCGGAAGCAAGAGAGCGCGCCTTAAAAACTCATCTTCAGCATTGCCCAATGCATCGGCCTTGCCTTCCGTCATATACCGTTGCAATGCTTCCCGGTAGGCTTCTTCTTCAGCTTCTGTGAGCTCCGGTTGGCCCGGAGAAATTGTCAAAGACTGAAGTATGCGCACGCGCTCTTCATCCGATTTCTGGCGTTCTCTGGGCACAACAATTACGGCGGAATCCTTAACATAGGTATCTACCATTTCATCGGATGTCAGGGTCTGAACGCCAGCCATAACGGGTAAACACACCGTTATCCCGGCAATCGACGCAGCAAGCAGGTGTCGGCGTTTCATAATAGGGCCTTATAAAAAGTAAATACGAAGGGCGCTCTGGTACGGCGCAGGCTCCCTGAGAAGAGTATTTGGGTTGTTATGCCAAATTTCAAGGCAAAGCTGTATAAATTGTGATCAGGCTCTACAGATCAGTACCAAATGTGCTGTTCCGGTATGCTCAGGTGGCATTTCTGAAACCACCAACAAGGTAGTTGAAGAACAGTCCGTAGACGACAGCAAGAGGAATTGCTACCACCAGCGTAGCCGCCATTAGCTCTGGCCAGTAGAAGACATCGCCGCGAATCAGCTCGGTCGGTACGCCAGCGGCTATGTTGCGTGCCGCCGACTGGGAAATGAACGTTGCTGCATAAATGTAATTACCCAACGACAGCGAAAAAGCAAATACCGCACAGGCTCCTACACCCGGCCAAACCTGTGGCAACAGCACGCGATGAAAGGTGGTGAACTGACCACAGCCATCCAGCATGGCGGCTTCGTCCAGACTTCTGGGTACGGAGCGGAAAAATCCCAACAGCAGCCAAGTACAAAAGGGCACCGTAATAGTGGGCAGTACGATCACCAGCGACCAGATGGTATTGGCAACGCCCATCCAAACGACAATCTGATACATGGGAATGAACAACAGGCTCGGTGGAATCAGATAAACCAGGAAAATGGCCATCCCTGAACGTTCGCCCCAACTGCCCGTTAACCGTGCCAGTGAAAAGGCAGCGGGTATCGACAGAATCAGAGTTATCATCACCACACATACACCAATAATTACAGAATTCCACAGGAACAGGCTGAAATTTGTTTGTGTAAACAGAAAAATGAGGTGATCCATGGTCGGCGGCTCGTTATAGAAAAACGGCACAGTGCCGACTGAGTACATGTCACCTGCGGTCTTGAATACGGTTAACAGCGCCCAGAGGACAGGAATAATGGAAAACAGCGTAAGAAAGCCGATGCCGCAGTAGAATCCTGTTTTGCGAAGCATGGTTTATGCCTCCTGCGAGCGGTAGGCTGCCCGTAGTGCCAGCACAGACGCCACCAGCAGAAATGGGAACAGGCATAAGGCAATTGCTGCACCCTGGGCCAGGCTACCGCCTTCAATTCCCTTGAGGTAGGCCCAGTATGGCAGCACCTGGGTTGAGTGGCCCGGTCCTCCCCGGGTCAATAACTGGACCAGCGACATTTCGCCGATTACTAACAGCCCGGTAAACAGAATAGCAACGATCAGCATGGGCTTTAGAGCGGGCAGGGTAATATGAAACAGAATCCGGAACACCCCGGCACCATCAATACGCGCCTGCTCAAAACGTTCTTCGGGAATGGACATGCGGCCAGCGAGGACAATAATGGTGGCTAACGGCAGCATACGCCAGGTGTCTGCCACAATAACCGAAGCCAGCCCAAGCCATTCGTTACCCAGAAAATACAGATGCTTGAACGGCCCCCATACGCCACCGGGGCCGAGCAGGCCCAGTTGAAGAAGTACCCAATCCACCGGGCTGAAGGTGGAATCCAGAAACCACATCCAGACGATGGCGGTTAGAGATACCGGCATCGCCCATGGCAGAATAAAGATCATCTGAAACAGACGTTTGCCCCGAAAGGCGTGCACCAGCAACTCGCTCGCCAGAGTTGCCAGCACCAAAACAAGTGCAAGCGTTCCTGCTGTCACAATCAGGCTGTTGCGCAATGCCAGTTGGAAAGCATCGGTCTGGATGACCGTACGGAAATTAGCCAACCCCACAAACGTGTCCAGCGAAGGATCGCCAATGGTCGCATCGCTCAGGCTCAGCGCAATCGCCAGCAAAAACGGAAAGCCGACAAACGCGACCACGTAGAGCACCGCTGGCCCGAGCATCAGCCAGGCCAGCACCTTCGGCTGGTCCAGGTATGCACCCAGACGTGCTATCCGGCCGGCAGATTGTGGTGATACAGAATGTTGCGAAGTGCTCATGCCCCCGCCCTCCCGTTGGCCCGACGCTTACCACTGGCGCGGTCGAACAAACACACGTTCTTGCGCAGGCCCACCATGCGGCACGTTTGCCCGGTGACAAACTCAGGATGAGAGTTAGCTGGCAGGCGCGCGATTACATGCAGTGGTTTGCTGTTTGCACCATCGCCCGGCTGGAACTGACCATGAACCAGCCATTCCGAGCCCAGATATTCCAGATGTTCAATTGTTACTACCAGATCAATGGCAACGTCGGCAATGTCGCCTTCCGGGTCGACAAGCATGTCCTCGGGGCGAATTCCTGCAATAGTCGTTTGGTCTATAGGTATCAAATTCATCGGTGGGTTGCCAATGAAGCCGGCAACAAACAGGTCGGCTGGGTCGTTGTATAACTCATGTGGTGTACCGACCTGATGCAGGCGGCCTTCATTAATAACAGCAACACGATCAGCCAGCCCCATGGCCTCGACCTGGTCATGAGTAACATAAAGCGTGGTAATGCGGGTCTGATCGTGCAACTCACGCAATTCCGCCCGCGCGCGGCTGCGAATCTGTGCGTCCAGTGCTGACAGCGGTTCATCAAAAACGAACAGTTCGGGCTGACGAACCAGCGCCCGGGCCAGCGCAACACGCTGCTTCTGGCCTCCAGACAAGCGGTTGGGCCGACGATCGAGCAGGTCTTCAACACCTAACATGCGCGTGGCTTTCTCCAGACGGGCTGCGTGTTCCTGCCTGGGTACTTTGCGTGAAACTAAAGGAAACAAGATGTTGTCGCGCACACTCATGTGCGGGTACAGGGCAAACGACTGAAACACCATGGCGACATTACGATGCTGAGGAGGCACGTTTATCACAGACTTGCCATCAACAAGAATGTCGCCTGCTGTGGGCGACTCCAAACCAGCAACCATGCGCATTAATGTGCTTTTCCCGGACCCGGAGGGCCCCAGTACGGCCAGAAACTCCCCCTCTTCGAGCTGCAAATCGACGCCTGTAACGGCTTTGATCGAGCCATAATGCTTTTCCAGCGCACGCAGTGTCAGCACGGCCATGGTGATTTCCTTTGCTTTTGAAGTAATACAGGCGCCCGAGTGGTTGGCAGTCTGAGCGCGTTGTCAGGCTCAGACTGCTCGTTTCAGACTATGCGCAGGCTAGTTGTCAGCACTACCAACAAACCCACGATCACGCCATTTCTTGAAGATTTTCTCAACCTGTTCCGTTGCGTCTTTGACCGCTTGCTCCGGTGAAACTTTCCCGCGCGCAGCGTTGGCCATCATGGTAGAGATGACGTGGGTCTGGTACACCTCACCAACTGCCGGGTTGGCATAGCCCGGGTATCCCGGCCATACCGTCCAGTCGCCGGCGGTTTTCATGAACGCCAGCATATCGGCCGGGTCTGAACCCCATGGGTCGTGATCCAGCCAGCCGCCATCTTCATACAACTGTGGTGTCTGGGTAGCAAATGCCGGGAAGTTGTACAGCTCGGAGTTGTAGGTCGCCTGGCTGTAGTTGCTTTCCAAATCAAGCATGAAATTTTTGGCAGCTTGAATTTTGTTCGCATCGGTCACGTACTTTGGCATGACATGAATGAACCAGATGTGGGCGGGCATATGAACTTCGCCATCCGGGCCCTTGAGGCCAGGTCGGAAACCCGTTTTTGTGGTGACCGGCTTGCCAATTTCCTGGGCACTGCGGAAAAATGAGATGGAGTTCTGTATATAAGAGGCTGTGCCGGCAATATATGCCTGGTTGTTGGATGCCGGGTTCCATGCGAAAACCTCCGGGGTCAGCGCATTGTCAAAAAGATCCTTGATGTACTTAACCGCTGCAATGGTTTGCGGCGAATTGAGGGTAACGTTGCCATCCTTATCCTGCAGCGCACCACCGAACGACCAGATCAACGCGCGCGCAAAGAATTCCGAGTCCAGCTCTGGTGACAGGCCGACCGCGACCGGGACGCCCGTATTCTGAAGAATCTTTGTTCCACCCTTGAGCAGGTCATCATAAGACTGCGGGCCGTCAGGATAGCCGGCATCCGCCCAGAGATCGGTGCGGTAAACGCCCGGGTCAACCACCCAGCCATGGCAGAAACCGTACCATTCATCCTTCGAGGGTAAATAACTGGTATGGCGGCAGGTTTCAGCCTGATCACCAAACGTTGCCTTTGCCGCCGCGTTAACATCGTCCAGCGATTGCAGGCCTTCAATGAAAGAGGCCGGTGCGGCATTCATTTCCACCAGAGTTGGCCCTTGTCCTGCGGCGATGGAAGCGGCCAGTGTCGAAGGAATATCGCCCAGGCTGATATGATTGATCGTCACCTTGACATTATGGGCCTCGCCCCATGTTTGCGCGTACTTATCGACCCATTCGTCGTAACGCGGAACAAAGTGGCTCCACTGGGTAATATTGATGGCTGTGCCAGCGGGATATTTCGCGGGAAACGTCATGTCTCCATAGCTGGTGGGAAATTTCAGTGATGACGGCTTGAGATCATTATTCTGGGCACTGGCGACTCCGGCAATACTGATGGCCAGGGCAGCAACAGCGCTGGTCATGAATGTTGTCACGCACGTGCGGCGTGACGATTCAGGGTATGACATGGCGAGTTACTCCCGATTACGGATGATACGCCTCTTAAAATTAGCTCTTTATGATTAGTTGTCAAACATCGTCAAATTTGCTACGCGGGGCTACACCTGACAATCTGATACCATTTCGGGTTCTGACCCCGCCTTTGAAATAAGGCTATATTGTTGGAACTTTTCCTAAGTTCAGCAGCCTTAAGGGCACAATGAAGAAGTATATTAACAAGCGTTGGCAAAGGTGGGTGAATCGACGCATTCCCCGTTCTGATACCCGGCTTTTCACTCAGAAGAATGTCTTCATCCTGCCCACAGGTGCAGGGGTGATGTTCGGGATTCTGTTGTTGATCATGCTGCTTACCGGTATTAACTATCAGAACAGCCTTATTTATCTGGTTACTTTTCTGCTGGGTGCCGTGTTTGTGGGAGCCATGCATCAGACCCATCGGAATTTGTCAGGCCTTGAACTGGTTCTTGTCAGTACTGGTGAGGGCACAGCCGGTGATGAAATCCCGTTCCGGTTTCGGGCCACGGCCGGGCGTGATGATGCCATTGCCATTGTTGTGTCTTGTGAAGAGTCTTCCCTGGCACCCATGCATGTTCGCGCTGGCGAAACGAGTTCCCTGACGTTACCTGTGCCCTCCGCTCATCGGGGGTATCTGCGCCCCAGGCAAATTCGAATTGAAACCCGGTTTCCATTTGGCTTGTTAATGGCCTGGTCGTGGATTCGCCCGCTATCGGCTGCGGTGGTGTTTCCACGGCCTCTGCCAGCCCCGGAAATGGCCAGCTCTGTAGACGAAGGTGAAGAGGCTGCCAGTGTGCACCCGACAGATGGAAGTGACCATGCAGACCTGCGCCCCTGGCGAGACGGCGATCTTGCGCAGCGGGTGATGTGGAAACGATTTGCCAGGAATGGCCAAATGGTGGTGGCAGACTGGCAAGGCGAGGCGGGCACCCCTCATTGGCTGGACTTCAATGGATTTCCCGGGATTGATCACGAGATACGCCTAAGCTATCTGGCCTGGCTTGTTCAACAGAGAGAAAAGGCAGGCAGCCGTTTTGGGTTAATATTACCTGGTCAGGTCATTGAGCCAGATTCAGGACCGCAGCATCTGCTGCGCTGCCTTCGGGCACTGGCAGTCTGGGGCGAGGAACCACCCAGAGATAGTTTGTCAGAGCCTTACGGAACCCGACATCAGGCTGACTCAGACAATTCTGCGCCTCCTTTGGCGGGTAGCTCCTCAGGCGGTGTGCAGATATGACTGGGTTCAGCGCCAGTGCTTCTGGCACGACTGTCACTGTAACCTTACCCCCCAAAGCTTTGTTATGGCTCATCGCCAGCTTTGCACTTTTGTTGACCCCCCAATGGGACAGGCTTCCCGTCTGGTTAGTGGCGGTTTGCTTTGTGTTCGCAACCTGGCGCTGGCTGGCTCAGGTTGGCCGGGTGCGCTTACCCGGTCGCTGGCTGCGGATGGCGGTTATGTTTGTGCTCACCACGGTTTACGTGGTGGGTGTGCAGGGTAACTTCAGTGTGGACACCGCTGCGTCGTTTTTTATTTTGGCGGTGAGTTTGAAATGGCTGGAAACCCGGACTGTCCGGGATTTTTATGTGCTGTTTTTCATTCTGACTTATCTGGCTGCGGTGAATTTTCTTTTCCATCAGGAAATAATCTGGACACTGGTAAATCTTGCTGCGCTTGCACTTTTACTGGTGGGGCTTCAGGTGCTCAATGCTCCGGACTTACCAAAAGGCATGCAGTCGGGGTGGCGGCGGCTTGGGGGCTTACTGGTAAAGGTTCTGCCCGTTGTCGTGCTGTTGTTTATTTTCTTCCCCCGAATGGCGCCGCTCTGGAGCGTTCCACTGGTGTCCGGAGAAGCAAGAACAGGTATCAGCGATACCATGCGTCCGGGCGATATTTCCAGTTTGGCGCAAAGCAGCAAGCGGGCATTTCGGGTCACATTTGGCGGTGCCATGCCGGCCTACAGGGATCGTTACTGGCGCGGCCTGATACTCGACCACCTTGAAGGTGAAACCTGGGGCCAAAGCGAGGCGAGGCCGTTCCAGGCAATTGGCCGGGCCGCTATAGATGGCGGTATAGGCGACCTGAAGCCGGACGAGTATGATATTTTCCTGGAACCGACGGATCAGCGCTGGGCATTTGCCCTGGCGGGCTCTCGTGCGGTATCCGGTAACGTTTATAAAGAGGCTGAAGATCTGTTCCGCTTTCAGCGTCCGGCGGATTCAACCATTCGCTATCGGTTAGGATTTGAGGCCGAGCCCGAAAGACAGGCGTCACTTCACACCAATAAAACACCGGCGTATTTTCAAAAGTACCTGCAACTGCCGGCAACGGGTAACCCACGGACCCGCGAATTCGCTCAGGAACTGGGTAGCAGCCTGTCAGATGCAGAGGTTGTGCGGGCGCTGTTATCACGATTCCGAAATCAGGCCTACTTCTACACGCTTAGACCGCCAAGAATGCCTGATAACGGCATTGACGCACTTCTGTTCGATGTAAAGCGAGGTTTCTGTGCCCATTATGCTGGTGCAACCACATTTGCCTTGCGGGCTGCCGGCATTCCGGCGCGGATTGTGGTGGGCTATCAGGGCGGTGAAAGCGGGGCGGGTGGAGACTATCTGATTGTCCGGCAGTATGATGCGCACGCATGGGTGGAAGTGTGGCTTGCAGGGCAGGGCTGGGTTCGGGTTGACCCTACGGCAGCAATTGCGCCGGAACGGATTGAGTCCGGCCTGAGAGACGCAGTCGCTGATGAAGGCTCGTTTCTGGAGAATGACTGGGCGTCACTACAGCGTTACGGGAATGTGCCTGTTATTCTGTGGGCCAGCCTGCAGATGGATCGCCTGAACTATCAGTGGCAGCGCTGGGTTGTTGGCTACCAGGGCCAGAGCCAGATGAATCTGATGTCTCGCCTGCCTGGTGGTTTTGGCATGAAGGAACTCGGGTATCTGACCGCGGGTATTGTAGGAGCCGGGCTCCTGTTGGCAGGGCTGATATCCGCATGGCGGTCTCGCCGTAACTGGCGTGGCGTGCGACAAGACAAATTACGACGGTTGATCCAGCGCTGGCATTATTTGTGTGCCAGAGCCGGCGTGCCGGTTCGTACCGGGGAAACGCCCATGGTGCTGGCATTACGATTGGCCGAAGCTGCGCCGGCAGCCGCAGACACGGCTCAACTTTTTGCACGATTGGTTAATCGTTATTACTATGGCTTAAGCGATAATGCCGAGAGTACCCACCAGGCTGATTTAAAGCGTATGCGCCGATTGCTGATCACCATGCAGAAACAGATTAAGAAACGCCGGCCAGGCTGGCCTCAGACACCCGCAGGACGAACTTTGTGACCCGCATTATTGACCGCATGCCCTGGCTTGAACGCAGTTGGAGCGATATTCAAAAGCGCCTTGCAGAGCGCCGGCTTCCTCACGCATTGATTGTTAACGGAGAGCGGGGAGTAGGCAAGCGTATCTGGGCAGATGCTGTGGCGGAGTTGTTACTGTGTGACCAACCGACCAGCGTGGAAAGCGGGACACCCATTGCGTGTGGGCACTGCAAGCAGTGTGAGCTGTATATGGCCGCGAGCCATCCGGACGTGCGGGTTTACGCGCCGGAAAAATCAAAGATAGTCAGGATTGATCAGGTGCGGGCGTTGTCAGCGTTTGCTGTGTCATCGCCCCAGGTTGCCCAACGAAAAGTTGCGATAATAGACCGTGCCGACCAACTGAATATCAACGCCGCCAATGCGCTGTTGAAAACCCTTGAAGAGCCGGTTCCTAATATGACGTTGCTGCTTGTGCAGGAAAGTGGCAGGCCATTACTGCCAACCATTCGCTCACGGTGCCAGATAGTAACGATTCCCGTGCCAGCGGCCTCGGAGGCAGGTGCCTGGCTTGAATTACAGGTTCAGGCTCTGGATGAGCATGCCCGGCCTCATTCGGACGTTCTGGCCAAAGCTCTAATGCTGGCCGGCAATGCTCCGCGACTCGCTTTAGACTACATAACAGGCGATTTTATCACCCTGCGGGACGAGGCGTTTGAGCGCTTCAGGCAATTTATGAGGAATCAGATACCGGTAGCTGGAGCGGCAAAGGCTTTTAAAGCGCTGGGTCTGGAAAACAGCCTGTTGTTGTTTGAGGGTTGGGCTTCTGATCTCGCTCGCATTAGTGCAGGTGGTCATGCTAATGATGCTGAAGCCGCTGAAATGCTGGAATTTCTTGCCAGTAAAAATCCTGGCTGGCGTGCCCACGCATTGCTGGATCAGATCAAAGAGGCACGGGCAGCCGGTGCTTATAACGTTAATCCCGAGCTGGAAGCTGGCAGATTATTGATTGAATGGCAAAAGCTGATGCCGGTTAAACGCCGGGCAAGTTGATGGCAGATGAGTGTGGGTTCATTGCACCCTTGGGGCAAACAACTGCTATGATTGCGAAATAACAAGGTTTTTTAAAGCCTTGCACAATCACTGATGGTAATAACGGAATTAACATAGAAGGTGTCGGTTATGGGGCCCGGATTTGGTGCACGCAGTGGCATACTTACCCTGACAATTAAAGATAAGGCAGTGCTCTACGCAGCGTATATGCCATACATTCGGCAGGGTGGATTATTTATTCCAACCCAGAAACAGTATCAACTGGGCGATGAGGTATTCCTTCTGTTAAATCTGATGGATGAGCCGGAAAAAATACCGGTGGCCGGCAAGGTTATATGGATAACTCCCAAGGGAGCCCAGGGCAACCGCGCAGCGGGCATTGGTGTTCAGTTCAATGGTGATGATGAATCGGCCCGTCACAAAATTGAATCCTACCTGGCTGGCTCACTAACGTCTGATCGGCCCACGCACACGATATAAGGCCGCGTTCTGAATGACCACAATAGCCGAATCTTCCACGATGACGGGCAGTACAACAGTGTTCAGGGCATCTGTATGGCCCCTCAGGTATATCCGTCTGGAAGGTAACACCTGGCCGGCCCGCTCTGGTGCCATCAGTAACAGGCCGGTGTTGATGTTGCACGGTTGGCTGGATAATTGTCTGACCTTCGTGAAGCTGGCCCCTGAACTTACTGGTCTGGCTGATATTCATGCTATTGATATGGCTGGTCATGGGCACTCAGGGCACAGGCCCGCTGGCCAGAATTATCTGTTGGCGGATTATGTCGCCGATCTCGCCGAACTGGTGGAAACCTGGTTTTGTGAGACTGAAGATTCGCAGGTAACGCTTATTGGTCACTCCCTGGGTGGAATCGTGTGTGCCATGTACGCTGCGGCTTTCCCTGAGCGTGTTCGTAAACTGGTAATGATAGACAGTATTGGCGCAATGAGTCGCGGAGCAGAAGAAACAATTCCCCAACTGCGTAAGGCAGTTCTTAAACGTTTAGCCGGTTCGGGGCGTGCGGTTAGTTACCCTGACATAGAGACTGCTGCAAGAGCTCGCGAGGGCGGCCTGATCCCCCTCAGCCCGGAGGCGGCACTAACACTTACGCGCCGGAACATGAGTTCTGCAAGTGAGGGTTTTGTCTGGCGAACCGATCCCCGCTTGCGACACCCGTCCCTGGTGATGATGGTGGAAGAGCAAGTTCTGGCGTCACTCAAGGCGATCAAGGCTCCAACTTTGCTAATCAAGGCCGAAAAAGGTTTGATGGCACAGCATAAAAGCTACCTTGGAAAGCGTGTTAAGGTAATTGAAAAACTGGAAGTTATACAGGTTCCGGGCGGTCATCACTGTCATCTTGAAGGTGACCCCCGTCCCGTGGCTGAAGCCATTAACAGATTTCTTGCTGATGAGTAGCCCATTGTTAAAACATGATGTTTCTTTTTACTTTTTCGCGTTAATCGCGCTCTTTCCTGTTATGGCCGTTGCTGCACAGCCAGTGGCGATGCCCGGGCCTTTCCCCCAATCGGAATTGGTATCAACTAGCGTCATTGATTCCCAAGGGCATCTGGTGCTGTTCAGCCCGGTTCGGGAAGTGAACAATGAAATCCGGTCAGAAGTGAAGGCCCGGCTGCCGGTCAGTGGTGAAAGCCGCCTGTATGAAGTAACAAAGGACTCAAACCGGGCAAAGGCCAGGGACTTTTATATAAGTGAATTGCAGGCTGCCGGTGCCACAATCTTGTACGAATGCAGCGGCGTCAATTGTGGGCGGAGTAATGTCTGGGCAAATCAGATTTTCGGGCAACGGGTTCTTTATGGCCGTGACACTGATCAGGACTACCTGGTGGCAGGAACCATCGCCAGTGATGGTAGTCGCTGGCTAACGGTGGTGTACACGGTCACCCGTGGAAATCTTCGGGAATATGTTTGGGTGGAACATCTGAAAGTAGCTGCGGGCGCGGCTATTCCGGGGCTGGGAGATTCAGGCAGCCGGGTTCTTGGGCCAGTGATCGTGCCCTGGCAGGGGGGTGTTACCTACCGGTTCGACTGGTCGGCCACAGACAGACGCAGAATAAGTGACTGGGCGGCCAGTGAGGGTGCTGTTGTGGTATTGGCAGGGTTTTCTTCGCTGGATGCAGACGAAACTCTGGAGCAGGCGATGACGAGAGCAAATAAAGCGGCCACATCGCTTTCAGAGGTGCTCGCCAAAACGGGGGTTGCCAGAGAACAACAGAAGCTTGTTATTGTCGGCCCAACGGTTATTTTTACCGACCCGGAACGCCAGGGTAATCGCGTAGAAATAACGGTGGTGAAGAGGTGAGCCTATGGCAGACTCCAAAGACGGAAAAATCCCGAAACCGGAACAGATAGTAAGCCAGCCTGCCGGCAACCATACGGCTGGGGCGCGGAATGACGCAAATAAAGATACAGAGGTATCGAAGGCCCCGGAACAATCGCCTGCCAGTGCGAAAATCAGGCCAACGGTTGCATTAACTCTGGGAAGTGGCGGTGCCCGGGGTTACGCCCATATAGGTGCAATAGAAGTGTTGGTTGAGCGCGGTTACAACATTATCGCGATCTCCGGCTGTTCCATGGGTGCTCTGATTGGCGGGGTGTATGCGGCCGGTAAAATGCAGGATTACAAAGACTGGGTAACCGGGCTTGGCCAATTCGACATCCTGAAATTGCTGGATGTTACCTTTAATTCCATTGGCGCTATCCGGGGTGAGAAAATATTTTCTGTGGTGCGGGAAATGCTTGGCGATATCCGCATTGAAGACTTGCCTATTGCCTATACTGCTGTGGCAACAGATCTGTTGGCACACAAAGAGATCTGGTTTCAGGAGGGGCCCCTTGACCAGGCTATTCGCGCCTCTGTTGCCATTCCAAGTGTGGTGACACCTCTTGTGTTGAATGGTCGTGTGCTGGTTGATGGCGCTTTGCTTAATCCCTTGCCGATTGTACCAACCATTTCCTCCCATGCAGATATCGTTATGGCAGTGAACCTTAGTGGTGAAAATGATCAGCGCCGGCGGATTCCTGATGCAGCTTTTTCCACGGTGCCAGAAAATTCAGAAGTATGGGTAGATACCATTCGCGAAAAGGCTTCACACTGGTTTGACTGGGATACAATCAAGGCATTTGCTGGCCATAAACAGGGCAGTAATGAAAGTGCTGAAGACAAGATTTCCCGGGAGGTGGAAAGTAAAGACCA
>DATJDA010000157.1:0-5365 GCA_035497695.1 Marinobacter sp.
GGGCGTATTACCCGGCCACTCAGCAGGTAACCCCGCTGAACAACGGCAACAACACTATTGGGCTCGGCATTTGGCGCCGGCACCACAGACATTGCTTCGTGCTGTTGCGGGTCAAATGGCTCACCCATCGGATTCAGTTGCTCAACATTAAATTTCCTCAGACTGGAGATGAACAGACTGAGCGTCATTTCAACCCCCTGCCGGATAGACGCCACCAGCTCACCCGCACTCGCGCTTCCCTCTGTACTCTCTACAGCTTTTTCCAGGCTATCCACGACCGGAAGCAGCTCCTTTACAAACTTTTCCAGTGCAAACTTATGCGCCTTCTCAACATCGTTCTCGGCGCGGCGGCGCACATTCTGCATTTCCGCATGAGCACGGAGCAGTTGCTCCTGGGCTTCCTCAGCCTGAGCCCTCAATGCTTCAACCTCAGAAATGTTGCTGCCCGCATCCGTGGAAGTCTCTTCTGCAGCCGCTTCCGCAGCGTACTTCAGCTCTTCATCCAATTGTTCGTTACGATTTTCGTCAGCACTCATGACTACTCCTGCCAAGTATCCGGGGCTGGCTTCATACCAACCTGATAAGTGTGGCTTCCGATGACGATGATCGGAAAACTGTAATTTGAGGGAATATGGGGCTTCACACTCAGGTTTCAACCACAACAAACATCATTCCGGAAAAAATTCAGATACAAGCAATTGCATATTTTTCAGACCCTGTATATATTCACAGTAACTGTATGCAATCACAGTGCTGTCATCTCATTACACTTTACTGAATGACACCCGAGCCTGAAGCAACACCAACCGCGGAGGTTATCTGCATGCTCACTCAGCTTACTGTTTCCAACTATGCCATTGCCGAGCGGGTAGAGCTTCAGTTTGGCAAAGGCATGACAGCATTAACCGGGGAGACGGGTGCCGGAAAATCCATCGTACTCGACGCTTTAGGGCTGGCGATGGGCGGACGGGCTGATGCCGGCGCTGTTCGCCACGGAGCCAAGCGGGCAGACATAACCGCGAGCTTTGACGTTTCTGAGATACCCGAAGCGATGCAGTGGCTGGAAAAGCATGAACTTGATGACGAAACAAGCTGCATCCTGCGCCGTGTCATCAGCAAAGACGGTCGATCACGTGCTTATATTAATGGCCAGCCCTGCCCGCTCGTTCATTTGAAAGAGCTGGGTAGCCTGCTGATGGATATACACAGCCAGCATCAGCACCAGTCTCTGCTGCACAAAGAAACTCACCGAAAGCTTCTGGATGAATTTGCCGGAGCAGCAAGCCTTGCAGCAGATACTCGAGAAGCCTGGAAGGCATGGAGCCGGGCCCGGCAGCGCCTGCTTGAGCGTCAACAGAATGCGGATGAAACAGAAGCCAAGCTTCAGCTGTTGCGCTATCAGGTGGACGAGCTGGACCGGCTGGCGCTGGAGGCCGGGGAGCAGGAGCAACTGGAGCAGGAACAAGCCCAGCTCAGTCAGGCCGATGCTATTCTGCATAACTGTCATCAGGCTGTTTTGCTTTGCACCGAAGAAGATGCCAGTGCCGCTGCCCTGGTTCGGCAGGCACTTCTGCAACTGGAGCAGTTACCAGTAGAGATACCGGCACTGACAGATACCATCCAAATGCTGAGCGAAGCCCAGATTCAGATTAGTGAAGCCGGGGATAATTTACGCCGTTTTGTCGACGATTATGAAGCTGACCCGGCACGCCTGACCGAGGTGGAAGATCGCCTTAGCTCAATATATCAGATGGCTCGCAAACATCGCATAACACCGGAAATGCTGCCAGAACTACACCAGACACTGAATGAAGAACTGGCCCAGCTTGATGATGGCGCCCACAGTGTGGAGCAGTTGGAGACCGAAATGATGCATTGCCGCGAAGCCTACGATCAATTAGCCGACAAGTTAACCAAGGCCAGAGAAAGCGCGGCTATCGAGCTGGACCAGCGTATTGCCGGTGAGCTGGCTCTTCTGAATATGCCTGCCGTGCAGTTTGTGACACATTTGGGCCGCAATAGCACAGATGATCCATCCCCCCACGGCGATCAGGAAACTGAGTTCCTGGTTAGTGCCAACCCCGGCCAGCCTGCCCGCCCGCTTGCAAAGGTGGCCTCGGGTGGGGAGCTTTCCCGAATCAGCCTGGCCATTCAGGTAGTGGCCGCTCAAACTTCTACCACACCCACGCTGGTTTTTGACGAGGTGGACGTAGGCATTGGCGGTGGCACCGCAGAGGTTGTTGGCCGCCTGCTGCGCTCACTGGGAAATGACGGCCAGGTGCTATGTGTTACGCACTTGCCGCAAGTAGCTGCGCAATGCCATCAGCACTTATTTGTCAGCAAGTTTACAGAACAGGACGCCACTTTCTCAAAAATCCAGACTCTGGACGATCAAGGGCGTATCAGTGAGGTGGCAAGGATGTTGGGCGGTGTAGACATGACGGAGCACACGATTGCTCACGCCAGAGAGATGTTCGTTAAGGGCCAGGCAACTCACCATTAAATTACCGGAAAGGCGATTCCCCCTCTCAATCCTGAGAGCTATTGGGGCGGGTATACTCCCGCCCCTTTTTTTGAGCAGCACTTATGAATCTGTGGCCTCAGGACTTAATCGGCTTCACATATAGAATCAGACTATGCTCGACTATTTCGTAACCGTGCGCTTTTGCGATTTTATGCTGACGGTCTTCAATTACATCATCAACGAACTCGATAACTTTGCCGGTCTGTGTACAAACCATGTGATCGTGATGCTCCTCACCGGCCATCTCAAAGACCGCATGACCACCCTCAAAGTTATGACGCAGGATGAGGCCCGCTGTCTCGAACTGGGTCAGCACCCGGTACACCGTTGCCAATCCCACATCATCACCTTGCTCCAGAAGTTTTTTGTAAACATCCTCGGCACTCATGTGATGTTCTTCCGTATTCTCCAGAATGTTAAAGATTTTTACTCTTGGCAGTGTAACCTTCAGACCGACTTTACGTAATTCGGCGTTTTCAGATGACATGTTACTATTCACTCTTTGGTGTGCTTCACGGCTTCCGGTATGATGAAGCCGCCATTGAACGGTCAAACCGTGCCACACCTGCCCTTGGCAGGCGTTTTCAAGATAGAGGATTTTCTGCGGCGATGCAAAAGCTTATAACTCTCATTCTAACCCTTGCCATATCGGGCTGTGTCTTTCCTGGCGTTTATAAAATCAACGTCCAACAAGGCAGTATCGTGACAAATGAAGAGTTAGCTGCTTTATCGGAGGGCATGCCCCGCAGCCAGGTTCATGCGGTTATGGGCACTCCGCTACTGCTTAACCCGGCCGACCCTTCCCGGGAATATTATATATACACTTTCCAGCGTAAAGGTGGAGACATAAAAGAGCAGAGAATTATTGTTTATTACGATGGCGACAACTACACCCACTATGAAGCACAGTTACTGGAAGAAACCCCAGCCTACTGACGCCTAGGCCTTTTTCTTTGCCCGATTCAGGCGCGCCTGCTTCGGGTCTATTGTTAGGGGCCGGTATAATTCCACACGATCCCCCTCTCTCAACTCGTGGGCATCAGGGTTCTTGATAACTTTGCTAAAGATGCCCATATCAATCGCATCCGGATCAATTTCGGGAAAGATCTGGCAAATTCCTGACAAGGTCACTGCCTGGCGCACCGAAGTCCCTTTCGGCACCTTCAGCCTCAGAATTTCTTGCCTTTCCGGACGAGCATAAGCAACTTCTATGTTCAGCAACATTACTCCCCCCGATACAGTTCATCCGCTCGCCGGCAGAATGCATCTACCATGGTACTGGCGGCCTGGTTGAACACCTTGCCGAAGGCCATACGAGAAAGACTTCCTGAAAACTCGAAATCCAACGTCAAGATAACCTTGCAAGCATTGCTATCCAGCGCCCTAAAATGCCAGCGTCCTGACAGATTACGAAAGGGACCATCGACAAGACTCATCTCAATAGCCTCTGGCATCAGTAACTGATTGCGAGTGGTCAGCGTATGACGAATACCACCCTTCGCAATCACCATCGATGCCGTAATCTGATCCTGACTTTGCTCGTGTATCTCGGCTCCTGCACACCAGGGCAAAAACTCCGGATAGCGGGCAACGTCATTAACCAGAAGAAACATCCGTTCGGCCGAGTGCATAACAAGGGCCGTTTTATCAATCTGATGAGGCATTGGTGCAGATTTTCCTAAAAGACAAACCAGTCGCTAAATCTGAATAAGGGGGCTTTATCTTGCAGGCTCATCAAGACCCCACATAAATTCCCACATTCACATTCTGATCAAATACTATGGTAAAGGGTATCATCATCCTTTGGGCCGTCTCCGCTCACGCCGTTCTTCTTGTTTATCACCAGAGGCTCTGAGGGTTCAGGACTCAATTCTGACATGGGCTCTGGCGCCTTCAGATCACGCTCCATCAGATCCGACTCACCTTCAGAATCTGGCAACTCCACAATGGCCTGACCACACCAGAATGCACCGCTATCTGACTCACACAAATTCAGCAATGAAACTGCCGTGTACTGGATACCGATGTAACCAATCACAACCGGCAATACCAACCGCATAACCCAAAACCAGATGGCGGAAAATGATTTCGGAGTATTTCCAAGTATTTTTTCCGACAGACTTCGAGTAAGACACCAACCAGCAAACACCGCGATCAGAATAGCAACCGCCGGAATCAGAAGCCCCCCGGTGAACAACTCCAGCCAGCGAAAAACGGTAGCCCCCGCATACTGATCGTGAGCCCAGACATTAAGCGATAATAAAGAAGCCAGCCCGGCAAACCACACCGCCAGCCCGATCAGGAGCGCCGATATGCGCCGGGGAGCACCGGTCCACTCGCGAAACCAGCCCACAACCGGCTCCATCAGCGCGATGGAGGTTGTCCAAACCACCATAACCACTGCGAGAAATACTATAGCAATTAAGAACTGACTGGCCGGCAGTTGCGCCAACGCCACCGGCAAGGATACAAACAACAAGCTAATTCCACGCACACCATCAAGATTACCGCCCTCACCAGCAACGGTGAAAATCATCAGGCCAGCCAGAATAGCAATCAGCGTGTCCATCAGCACGACCGCAAGAACCGATCGTTTCAACTGAGTATCAGGCCGGCTATAGGCGCCAAAGATTGCCCACACGCCAACTCCCAACCCTAACGTAAAAAACGCATGAAACAACGCAGCCTTAAGGCTATCGAGAGTCAGATCTTGTGGGTGCATTTCCAAAATATGACTGGCTGCACTGTCAAGACGCCCGAACCACGCAGTCAGAGCAAACAGACCAAGCAGCAAAACAAGCGTACCTGGCACAACAATTCTGAGCGAACGTTCCAGCCCTT
>DATJDA010000158.1:0-6685 GCA_035497695.1 Marinobacter sp.
AGTTTTTCCTCAGACTTTATCATCGGTTTTCCAGGGGAAACTGATGCGGATTTTGAAAGTACCATGAAGCTGATCAATGATATCGGTTTCGACATGTCGTTCAGCTTCGTTTACAGCCCCAGACCGGGCACACCGGCAGCCGATCTGCCGGATGACACACCCATGGATGTGAAGAAACAGCGTTTGGCTATTCTTCAGGACCGGATCAACCAGATGGTGATGGACATTAGTCGCAAAATGGTCGGTACCACTCAACGCATTCTGGTAACAGGTTTGTCAAAGAGGGACCCGGGGGAGTATTCCGGGCGCACAGAGAATAATCGGGTGGTTAATTTCCGCCATGAAAATCCGGGCGTTATCGGGCACTTTATTGATGTTGAAATTGTTGATGCGTACGTGAACTCGTTGCGGGGTGTGCCTGTGGGCTCTGAGCTATATTGAATCTGCCAGGCTCTGGACTTGTTTTTAACCTTCAAGCCTGCACATAGCTTGAATAGGGAAGGGATTACACTGGCTTTCCTAAAACGTGGAGCGCCAGGGATGGCGCGACCGAACCCTACATGGACGTATTTACGGGCGGTTTTAGGAAAGCCAGTGTAATCCGCTCCCTTAGCACCCAAACCAGACAGGCATACTCTCTAACAATTCACAGGGGGTATAACGGAGACAATTTGAATACCACCGATTCCAGGCAGTTTGATTTACACCCGGCAAATCAGCGCAGGCTAACCACTCTTTGCGGGCAGTTTGATGAAAACCTGAAGCACATTGAACGAAGCTTGCAGGTGAAAGTTGGCCGCCGTGGCCATCATTTTCGAGTAGAAGGCGAGATTGAAAACGTTGCAGCAGGTGTAGAGGTGATCCGGCACCTTTATCGGGAAACCGAGGCCTCAGAAGATATCTCACCGGATATGGTTCATTTATATATCCGTGAAACCGGGCTTGAGCGACTTCCGGAACAATTGCCGTTTGATGGCACAGTGACGGTTATAAAAACACCGAAACTGCAGGCCAGGCCGCGGGGTGCGAACCAGCAAAAGTACGTTCACAGTATTCGCAGCCACGACATTAACTTTGGCATTGGCCCTGCTGGTACAGGTAAAACCTGGCTGGCTGTTGCCTGTGCGGTTGAAGCGCTGAAGGACGAACAGGTAAAACGAATTCTGCTGGTGCGCCCGGCCGTTGAGGCGGGCGAGAAGCTGGGATTTCTACCCGGTGATCTGGCCCAGAAGGTCGACCCTTATCTACGCCCGCTGTATGACGCACTTTATGAAATGCTGGGTTTTGAGCAGGTCACCCGGATGATTGAAAAAAGTGTGATTGAAATTGCTCCCCTGGCATTTATGCGGGGTCGCACGCTGAATAATTCGTTCATTATTCTTGATGAGAGTCAGAATACTACCCGGGAGCAGATGAAAATGTTTCTCACCCGGATAGGTTTTGGCTCAACCGCCGTCATTACCGGCGACACCACCCAAGTTGATCTGCCCCGTGGCCAGAACTCAGGCCTGATCCATGCCGCAGGCGTACTTAACAAGGTAGCCGGCATTAGCTTTACCCACTTTGAAGCAAAAGATGTCGTTCGGCACCCTCTGGTACAGCGCATTGTAGAGGCTTACAGTGCTTCAGAAGGCGGGAGCGCAAAGAATCAGTGAGTATTCTGACAGTCGATTACCAGGATGTGTTCAAAGGCCCAGGCCTGCCAGATGAAGCCCTCTTCCGGATTTGGGCCCAGGCGGCCTGGCTGGGCGAAGAACCTTCAGAAGTCACTATCCGCATTGTCGATATACCTGAGAGCCAGGCGCTGAACAGGGAGTATCGGCATAAGGACAAGCCGACCAATGTGTTGTCCTTCCCATTTGAGGCACCACCCGGTATAACGGTTCCGTTAGCTGGTGATCTTGTTATATGTGCACCGGTTGTTGAAAATGAAGCCAGTGAGCAGCATAAAGATGCTGTAGCCCACTGGGCCCATATGGTCGTGCACGGTATGCTGCACCTTCAGGGATTTGATCATATTCAGGACAGTGATGCCGAGGTTATGGAAGCTCTCGAAATCCGGCTGTTAACTCAGCTAGGCTTTGCTAATCCTTACGACACAGAGGAATCGGAAACAGACTCATGAGCGACGATCAGTCGAGTCACGGCCATGGCGGAAAGTCTTGGCTGGAACGTATATCACATGCTTTTTCAAATGAGCCAGAGTCTGTTGAAGACGTACTGGAGCTGCTTCGGGACGCTGAATCACAGAATATCATCGATGCCGACGCCCTGAGTATTATCGAAGGCGCAATGCAGGTGATTGACATGCGGGTGGATGAAATCATGATCCCACGCTCGCAAATGATCACGGTAAAAGCGTCCCAGGATCCCAAAGAATTTCTCGGTGAAATTGTCTCAACCGCCCACAGTCGCTTTCCTGTTGTTGGTGACAGCCCGGATGACATTATTGGCATACTCTTGGCCAAAGACTTGCTGCCACTGGCGCTGAGCAATAATCTCGACTGGGATCATATACGTGAAATCCTTCGGCCACTCACATTCGTGCCCGAGAGCAAGCGCCTTAATCAGTTGCTCAAGGAATTCAAGGAAAACCGCAATCACATGGCCATCGTGGTTGACGAGTATGGCGGCACCGCCGGCCTGGTCACCATTGAAGATGTGCTTGAACAAATAGTTGGTGAGATTGAGGACGAACACGACTTTGATGAAGAAACCCATATCAAGGTTCGTCGGGATGGTACGTTTGCAGTCAAGGCCGTCACTCCTATTGATGACTTTAACGAATACTTCAAAACCAACCTGGATGAAGAAGAGTTCGACACCATAGGCGGCGTAGTACTCCGGGAGTTTGGCCATCTGCCCAGACGGGGAGAAACGGTTGCATTCGGTGGCTTGCGTTTTACCATTGCCAACGCTGATAACCGTGTCATCCGTTTGTTGAAGGTCGTCCGAAGTGACCAGTGATTACCCAAAGCCCCCTTGCTCAAAAAGCATTATCTTTTTTAACCACTGGTGCGCCTTAACCATCCTCGTAATTGCCGGGGCATTACAAACACTAACCTTTGCACCATTTTTTCTTTGGTGGTTAGGCCCGGTATCTGTTCTGCTAATACTACTGGTTACCGTGCCACTGGCGCCTGAAAAGCTGTTCAAAGCCGGATGGTTTACCGGCCTGGGGCTATTTGGCAGCGGTGCCAGCTGGGTTTATATCAGCATTAGTGAGTACGGTAACACAGACACCCTCATTGCTATTTTACTTACGGCTCTGTTTGTGGCTGGTCTTGCGTTGTTTCACGGGCTGGCATTCTGGTTCTGGGGAAAGCTCGCCAGACACAGCGCCATTCGCCGGCTGATTCTGTTTCCCGCCATCTGGATTTTAGGTGATTGGCTTCGTGGCTGGCTGCTCACCGGATTTCCCTGGCTGTACCTCGGCACGGCTCATACCGATGGCCCCCTGGCTGGCCTTGCCCCACTTGTCGGTGTGCATGGTATAACCCTGTGGATAGCAATAACAGGTGCCGCTATTTACGGCATCTGGTGGCTTGTTACAGGCTTGCGCTATGGCGCGGCTGCATTAGTTGCAGCCCTGGCGTTGGCACCCTGGCTGGCAGCACCTGCGATGAATCAGTTGGCCTGGACCAGGATCAGTAGCGAACCAGTCAGTTTTGCAGCCATGCAAGGCAATATTTCTCAACACATCAAATGGGACGCTGAATTTCTGAAAGACCAGATAGTGACCTATCTCGGAATGACGAAAGACGACTGGGATACCGATCTGATTCTCTGGCCAGAAACAGCCATACCCATCCCTCAGGACCAGGCGGGCGAGATCATTGACTATATCAGCCAGCAACTGGGAGAGCACAGCACGCTGATTACCGGTATCCCCTGGTACGGATTCAGTGACCGCACAGAGAGCTTTACCTATCACAACAGCATTATGGCCATTGGCGATGGCGAAGGTATTTACCACAAGCAGAAACTGGTGCCCTTTGGAGAATACGTTCCTCTTCAAGGGGCATTGCGCGGCCTGATCGGTTTTTTTGATCTGCCCATGAGCAGTTTTAGCCCAGGGCCAGAAAATCAGGGTCCGTTGACGGCCAGCGGTTTGAAAGTCATGCCTTTTGTTTGCTATGAAGTGGCGTACCCCGATTTTGTTGCCGTTAACAGCCGCGGTGCAGACCTGCTACTCACCATCAGTAACGATGGCTGGTTCGGAGATTCCATCGGCCCTGTACAACACCTTCAGCTTGCCCGTATGCGCGCACTGGAAACTGGCCGCTACATGCTTCGCGGCACTAACAACGGGGTTACGGCAATCATCAACAACAAGGGCGAGATAACTGAAACCATCCCTCATTTTGAGAAAGCCGTTTTACATGGCAATGTCTACGCTGCAAAAGGCAGCACACCTTATATGCAAACCGGCTCATGGCCGGTGCTTACGCTAGCGGCCATGCTGATTGTGTTCGTTCGGGAGCGGGTTATTCCTCCGGTCTCGGCCAGCGGCTCGTAACACGCTCATAATACTGCGATCCACAAGCGTCACAGGGTTCCAGTTGGCTGGTTGCTGTGAGACAGCGCATGTGGCCGCAATTGAGACAATTAAACATGCCGGCCGTGGCGATCTCGCCGGCGATGTAGTTGCCGGCAGTTTTATTATCCAGTTTCTGCTGCAGTGTCAGCGTGTCTACCAGGGTTTGGTCAGCTACCGACAGTAAGCGGTCTGCCAGTTGCTGTTCCAGCAATGAAATATCCAGTTGCAGCCATTCAGCAAGGCCTTCTCCGGTTTCTTCAACAAACTGCAACAGATGTTCCAGATCACGCTTGAGGTAAGCCCCCAGCAAATCTGTTTCCTCGCGGGTCATCTCTTTGAGTTCATATTCGAATTCAACGGCGTTGTTAACCTCCTGCTCCAAAGCCTGGACGGTTGCATCGGGTATTTGCTTCAGACGGGTCTCGACCCGTTCCAACATCCGGTCATAGGCTTTCAGGGCTTTACCGGAAAGGCGGTTGCGTTCAGGTGCTGTCATGGCTAGTTCCTCATTCCTGATCTGATTGTTTCAGCAAGAGTGGCAAAGAGGAATGTGCATTCCCTTCCCTTCAGCATGGCACAGAATCCATGGATTGGCAGACTACCTGTTAAGCCTTCTGTGCGCTAGAATGACCGGCCGCTCCGAACATCTTTTTATACAGGGTAACTTTGGTAATGGCAGGAATGGACGAGCAATACAATCCACGTAACGTAGAACAGGAAGCCCGCAACTTCTGGGAAGAAAACAACACTTTCACGGTAAAGGAAGATCCGGGCAAGCCCAAATACTACTGCCTGTCCATGTTTCCCTATCCCAGCGGCAAATTGCACATGGGCCACGTTCGCAACTACACCATTGGCGATGTTGTTTCCCGCTATCAGCGCATGCAAGGTAAAAACGTCATGCAGCCCATGGGCTGGGATGCTTTCGGTCTGCCTGCTGAAAATGCTGCCATCGCCAACAAGACGGCACCCGCCAAATGGACCTACGCCAATATTGAATATATGAAGAACCAGCTTAAGCAGCTTGGTTTTGGTTATGACTGGCAACGGGAGCTGGCCACCTGCAAGCCGGACTACTATCGCTGGGAGCAGTGGTTCTTCACCCAATTGTATGAAAAAGGGCTGGTCTACAAGAAAATGTCCACCGTGAACTGGGATCCGGTGGATCAGACGGTATTGGCGAATGAGCAGGTTATTGATGGCCGCGGCTGGCGCTCGGGAGCTTTGGTTGAGCAGAAGAAAATCCCGCAATGGTTTATTCGCATTACCGACTACGCCGAAGAACTGCTGAATGATCTGGATCAACTAGACGACTGGCCAGAGCAGGTCAAAACCATGCAGCGGAACTGGATTGGCAAATCGGTGGGTACCGAGCTGACTTTCCCGCTGAAAGACAGTGACGACGGCCTGACTGTATACACCACCCGTCCGGACACGCTGATGGGTGTTAGCTACATGGCGGTTTCCACGGACCACCCTCTGGCCAAAGCCGCCGCCGAACGTGACAGCAGCGCGGCTGCGTTTATAGAAGAGTGCCGCAGTAGCAAAGTTGCTGAAGCGGAATTGGCCACTATGGAAAAGAAAGGCATTGACACCGGCTTCAAGGCTATCAATCCACTGACTCAGGAAGAAATTCCAGTCTGGATTGCCAACTTTGTCCTGGCGGGTTATGGCACCGGTGCGCTGATGGCAGTACCGGGCCATGACGAGCGTGATCACGAATTCGCCCGGAAGTATCGGCTGCCAATCAAGCAGGTTATCGCACCCAGTGACCATCAAGACATTGATATTCAGGAGAAGGCCTTTACCGGTAAAGGTGTACTGGTTTCTTCTGGCAAATACACTGGCCTGACCAGTGACGAAGCATTTGACGCCATTGCAGACTTCCTTGAGCAGCAGAAAATTGGCAAACGCACGACTAACTATCGCCTGAGAGACTGGGGCGTTTCCCGCCAGCGATACTGGGGAGCGCCTATTCCAATGGTGACTCTGGAAGACGGCACTGAGCGGGCTGTACCTGAAGACCAGCTACCGGTCCGCTTGCCCGAAGATGTCACAATGGACGGTGTTCAATCACCCATAAAGGCAGACCCGAATTGGGCTAAAACTACCTTTGAAGGCCAGCCCGCCACCCGGGAAACAGAC
>DATJDA010000159.1:0-15276 GCA_035497695.1 Marinobacter sp.
CAAGGCTGCAAGGTTGCTGTTCAGGAAAAGGTGGCGGCGGATTGCTATCTGATGTGTAACCGGGATGCACTGGTCGGAGCTTGTACCAACCTGGTCAATAACAGTCTTGAGGCAGGTGCAACCTCAGTTGCTGTTCAGATAGTGTCCGGACAGAGCGAACTCGTTATTCGGGTGGTCGACAACGGCCCCGGGTTCGAAGAATCAGAAGCCAGTCATCTTATGGAGGCTTTTTACACAACCAAATCCCATGGTACTGGCCTGGGACTGGCAGTTGTTCAGGCGGTGGTAAAGGCCCATCAGGGGCAGTTTGCTATTGAATCCCGGGAGCAGGGTGGCGCAATGGCCACAATACGTATCCCGAAACTGAAGAAAAGCATTTAATTGGAGGCAACCATGGCCAAGGCCCAGATTCTGATTGTTGAAGATGACCGCGATCTGAGGGAAGCGCTGGTAACTACGCTGGAGCTTGCAAAGTTCCGGGTGCGGGAAGCCTCTGACGGACACGAAGCATTAATACGTCTCGCTGAAGCACCGGTTGATATGGTGGTCAGCGATGTGAATATGCCCGGGCTTTCGGGCCACGAGTTGTTGAACGAGGTTCAGCGCTTGTATCCGGGCTTGCCGATGATGCTCATTACCGCTTACGGCCAGATCAGCCATGCGGTATCTGCCATGCAGGCGGGTGCCATTGATTATCTGGTGAAGCCGTTTGAACCGCAGGTGCTTGTTGATGCAGTAAGTAAGGTGGTGGGAGGTGCCCGTCCGGCATCCGTTGATGCACCGGTTGCGGAAGATCCTGTCAGTAAACGGACGTTTCAGTTGGCTGCAAAGGTAGCTGGTAGTGATTCCACGGTGATGATCTCCGGTGAAAGTGGTACGGGTAAAGAGGTGTTGGCCCGTTATATTCACCAACAATCACCCAGGGCTGATCAGCCATTTGTGGCAATAAATTGCGCTGCAATTCCAGAGAACATGCTGGAAGCGATGCTGTTTGGCCATGAAAAGGGGGCGTTTACCGGAGCGATTGCGTCGTCACCGGGGAAGTTTGAGCAGGCTAATGGCGGCACGCTTTTGTTGGATGAGATTTCTGAAATGGAATTAGGGCTGCAGTCCAAATTGCTGCGGGTGTTACAGGAGCGGGAAGTGGAGCGCATAGGTGGCCGGAAGACCATTTCGCTGGATGTTCGTGTCATTGCCACCACCAACCGGAACCTGGCGGATTATGTTCGCGAGAATAAATTCAGAGAAGATCTCTATTATCGGTTAACCGTGTTTCCCATGCACTGGGAACCACTACGAGGGCGGCCGCTGGATATTATGCCTCTGGCGAATTCCCTGCTGAAAGCGCATTGCCGAAAAATGAAGCTTACTGGAATTACCATTGCTCCCGATGCCAGGCAAGCTCTGATGAGCCATGGCTGGCCAGGTAACGTCCGGGAACTGGACAATGCTATTCAGCGCGCTCTGGTGCTGCATCAGGGGAATGTTATTCATGCGGGTGACTTGTGTCTGGAACTGGGGATCACCGGAACATCAGGCAATGGGCAAGCGGTCCAGCCTTTTCTCTCAACAGTGCCTGAAGTTGCCTGCGGAACAGTTTCCATTGACAACACCGAGAACGAGGCACTTGCAGTGTCCATTCCGCGGGCAGCAGAGGTAGAAGACTCTACAGTCGGCTCACTGGGGGATGATCTCAGGCAGCAGGAGTTTCGTATTATTATTCAAACCCTCCGGCAAGAGCGGGGCCGTCGTAATCGTGCCGCCGAACAGCTTGGTATCAGCCCGCGAACGCTCCGATACAAGCTGGCTCAGATGCGCGATGCCGGAATAGATTTGGACGCGGAGCTGGCCACGGCCTGATGCGCGTTACAGGGTGGCTGTTTCCAGCCACCGGTATAATGTGCGCCGGTTTATACCAAGAATTTGTGCCGCCCGGCGCTTGTTGCCATCAGTTGCCCGCATTACGTCACGAACGTACTGTTGTTGCAAAGCTTCCAGTGTCGGCCATTGCGACAAATTTTCTGTTGAGCGGCTGGTCTCCGGGGAAATAGTGGCAGACTGGCGTTTACGAATGCGCTCCGGCAGATGATCAGGTTGAATTGTATCGCCGTCACAGAAGGTAACGGCTCGTTCAATAGCGCTCGCCAGTTCGCGAACATTACCTGGAAACGGGTAGTCCATCAGAGTGCGGGAGCTTACTTCGCTGAGCTTCAGAAACCCCCGTTGATGGCGTCGGGCGGCCTCCCGCAAAAAATGCATGGCAAGCAGGTCAATGTCATCGCCCCGTTCCCTAAGAGGCGGAACTCTTAATGTCAGCGTCTCCAGGCGGTAGTAGAGATCTTCCCGAAAACTACCAGCACCGACAGCCTTTAGCAGATCTACATGGGTGGCTGCCAGAATTCGCACATCTACAGGCTCTTCCTGATCTGAGCCCACCGGCTTAACCATGCCCTCCTGCAAAACCCGCAATAATTTTGCCTGCAATGCCAGTGGCATTTCTCCGATCTCGTCCAGTAGCAGCGTGCCGCCGTGAGCTTCTGAAAACAGGCCTTTCCTGGCTTTTTTAGCACCGGTAAACGCGCCGGCCTCGTGGCCAAAGAACTCACTCTCCATCAGTTCACTCGGAATGCCTGCACAATTGACCGCCACAAAAGGTCCGGCAGCCCGGTCACCAGCCCGATGAATGGCACGGGCGACCAGTTCTTTGCCGGTTCCGCTTTCGCCACAGATCAGTACCGCAGCCTCGCTACGGGCAATTTGCCGGATTTCAGACCGCAGGCCTGCCATGCTCTCGTGGTCGCCAATCAAACCTAATGAGTCATTCGTGCCATCGTTCGCAAGGATTTGCTCAAGCTGGCGGGTCAAATCTGCCTGAGCCAGTAACCGGCGAATCTTCAGGCGCAGATGATCGGTAGAGAGTGGCTTGATCAGAAAGTCGTCTGCGCCTGCCTTTAACGCATCAACGGCCTGATCGACGGTTCCGAATGCAGTGATGATAATAAAAGGCAAACTGTGACCGCCGGCCTGGGCAAAGTTCAGAAGTTCCAGGCCGTCGCCATCGGGTAACCGAAGATCTGAAACAACCAGATCTGGCGCTTCTCTTTCGAGTTGTCGACAACCCTCGTGAACGGTTTCGGCGCAAATCACTTTATAGCCATCCAGCTCCAGCTCTTCGCGTAACAACTGGCTCAGGCTGGCATCGTCTTCCAGTAGCAGAATGGTTATTTGCGGTTCGTTCATGTTGCTACCCCCACAGGCCAGAACAGGCTCACTCGGCACCCTCCCATCACACTGTCACCAATTTCAATTCGGCCGCTGTGTTCTTTTAGTACGCTGTTAACCACGGCCAGGCCAAGGCCAGTTCCCTCTCCGGCGGCGCGGGTGCTGTAGAACGGTTCAAACACGGCTTCCCGTTGTTCCGCCGCAATACCGGGGCCATCATCCTCTATCCGGACTTCCCATTCGTAGTCTTGCTTATGGAGCGATAAAATCACCTCAGAACGTGCCGCCTGACAGGCATTTCGGACTACGTTCAGGCATGCCAGTTCAAGCCTGACCGGTTCTGCCTTTATGGTGGCTGTCATATCCAAATCACGGCTTTGCAGGTGTTTTCCTGAGCACTTTTCATCTTCGCGCGCGCGATCCAGCACGTTGCTCAGAACCGTACCAAGATTCACCTGGCGTCTGGAGTCGGGCACATGTCGAAAGCAGTCCAGAAGTTGCCGGATGATGGTTGTCATACGGCCTACCTGATAGCTGATATCGTTTAGCTGACGGCGCTGTTCGTCCGTTAGCTCATGTCGGCCAAGAATGGTGGCGCGCCCCTGAATAACATTCAGAGGTGCACCGAGCTCGTGGGCAACACCACCGGCAACGCGGCCAATCATGGCTACTTTCTCTTGGTATACCAGTTGTTCGGCAAGCTGACGCTCGGTAATCATCCGCTGTTGTATTTCTTCTTCCGCTCTGGCCATGCGGTTGCCCATATCGCGCACACCGCCGTATATCTGGCGCAACTCACGGGGGCCAGAAGGTGCGGCGTTAAACTGCCATTGTCCGGGCGTTAACGTATCCATCATGTCGAGCAGCCGGCGTACGTGGCGCCCAACCACGCCATAATGCCCAAGCACGACAACCAGAATGATGGTCATTGCCAGTGCCGACCAGATTGAAACCGCCCAGATACGACTTGACGTCAGCAGGTTATGAAAATCGCTGCGTCTTCTGGTGATCTGCAATAATCCCTGTATCCGGCCATCGTCGGCGACCAGTGGAGTAAAGTGAGAAAATACAGACTGTCCGTTTACCCGGCGAAAAGCGCCGCCCAGTTCACCACTGCTGATCACGTGTTCCGCACTGGCGCTGTTCTCTACATTACTGTCCGCAAGGCCCAGGCTAGCAACCCGGGCTCCGTTTTTGTCAAAAACTGAGGCCCCGGATACCCGCCCAATCTGGAAAATTGATTTCAGGGAATCGCCCATTACCAGCTCGTCCTTTTCCTGCATCGCCCGGGAAAGAGGGCCGCTGGCCGCCCGGGCCACCAGTTCAAGGTCTTCCTGCAGGCGATCATTCAGAGCCTTTTCAACCGCACCAAAGCCGAGATAGATGGCCAGCCCGCTGATGACCAGCAGGGGCACAACAATGCCCAATACGAGGGTTAGTTGTATTGAATTGATTAGCTGGCCGGCATTCCTGAGAGAAGATTTCATTCGATCTCCAGCAACATATTTGTCACACACTACTGCCACATGTGGCATTTCGCCACAAGGCGTGTTACTTGAAATTAATCTCTAAAATATTGTAACTATCTGTTATATAACGATAAAAATAGAAGTTTAATAGTTGGCATAACTGTTGATTGGCAAGTAGTGACGACCATTAAAAAGGAGAGTTGAACATGAATAAACTACTCGTATCTGTAGCCACATCCATTGCCCTGTTTGCTGTCGGGCCATCGGTAGCTCAGCAGAGTCCGGCCTCTTCAGCTGAGTCCAGTGGCTACTCCAGCCCGGCTGCTGCGAGCACTCACAATGCCAATTACTCCGATGCCGAGCTGAAGAAGTTCATCGAAGCACAGGAAGGCATTACGGAAGTGCGCGAGGAATATATTGAAAAAATTGAGTCCGCAGACTCGCAGCAAAAAGCTCAGGAACTGCAAATGAAGGCCAATGAAAAAATGGCGTCTGTTATCGAAGAGGCGGGAATGGATATTCCAACCTACAACGCTATTGCGACAGCGTACAGTACCGAGCCAAAAGTGAGGCATCGTATTGAGGCATTAATGTAACACGCAATACCAAAGAGACCGTATCTGTCAGTTTTGCCCCGTAATATACGGGGCGCTTTACCTTTCAGCCATGACCACTCTGCAAGCTGTCAAAAGTTCGTCGCCAAATCCTCTTCCGTAATCTTTCCTGTGTTTAATCTAATGATAATAAAGCCAAAATTATAATTGGCCCCACCATTGCATAGCTCGTGTAACAGCATTTCATGAGTGAATCCGCCGGTGATCAAGGTGGAGGAGGGGAGAGTTATGGTTCAACGTGCTGACATTAGCAGTATTCTGTCTGACATCCGCTCATTGCGTTCCGAGATGATGCAGAATCAACGTGTTGAGCAGGAGCAGTCCCTGCGTGGCCGCATTGATGGTACGCGGCCGGTCCGGGAAACGCAGGAAACGCCAAGTTTCAGTGATATGCTGGGCAAGGCGGTTAATAACGTGAACGAACTCCAGCAGAATGCCGACACGCTTCGTACGGCCTATGATATGGGTGATCCTGCCGTGGATATCACTCGGGTAATGATTGCTGCCCAGAAGTCCTCTGTCTCTTTTGAAGCACTGACCCAGGTACGTAACCGGGTGGTTCGGGCTTACGAAGACATCATGAATATGCCGATCTGATAACGGAGCATAGAGATGGCCAGCGTTCCCACACAAACCTTACCCTCCACCGTTCCTGCCACCGGAGAGCCTGATGGGCTCGAAAACCGGAGCGATATGTTTCTGGGTTTTAACCGACTGAATCTGTTACGTCAGGTTGGCCTGATGGTTGGCCTGGCTGCCAGTGTGGCCCTGGGTGTGGCTGTTGTGCTGTGGGCACAAGAGCCGAACTATCAGCCTGTTGTGGGCAACTTGTCATCGTATAACCCGCAAGATGTAACAACCATCCTTGACAGCAACGGCATTGACTACAAGGTAGATCCTCGTAGCGGAGCTTTGTTGGTGCCGTCTGATCAGGTCTACAACGCCCGCTTAAAGCTGGCTGCTGAGGGTGTTACTGACCATAAAACCATGGGCTTCGAGTTGCTGGATAAAGAGCGGGGCCTGGGTACCTCGCAGTTTATGGAAACCATCAGCTATCGCCGTGGCCTTGAAGGTGAGTTGGCTCGTACTATTTCAGCCATGCGTGGTGTCCGAAGTGCCCGGGTACACCTGGCCATTCCCGAGCGTTCAGTGTTCATCCGCGATGCCCGCGAGCCGTCGGCCTCTGTTTTTCTGGAGGTATTTGCTGGCCGCCGTCCTGATGAAGAGCAGATCAGAGCAATTGTAAATCTGGTTGCCGGCAGTATTCCCATGATGAAGAAGGAGAACGTGACGGTTGTTGACCAAAACGGCAACCTGCTTACCGGTAAGGAAGGCAAGAGTGAAACTGAGCGCATGCGCGATCAGTATGAGTACACCTCCAGAGTTGAGGAGCGCCTGAGCCGCCGGGTTGCGTCACTGATTGGTCCAATTGTAGGAGATGGCCGGTATCGTACCGAGGTATCGGCCGATCTCGACTTTTCATCTGTGGAAAAAGCCCAGGAGTTATTCAATCCAGAACAAAAAGCGGTACGCAGCGAGCGCGAAATGACCGAGCAGCGTACGGCGGGAAGTGGACCTGTTGGCATTCCCGGGGCGCTTTCCAATCAGCCACCGGCGGCTGCCACAGTGCCCGAGCAGGCAGGGTCTGCTGCGAGTGCAAATCAAGGGGCTCCGGCCAGCCCGGCATTACCTGTAGATGTCCGGAAGGAATCGACCAGAAATTATGAAATGGACCGTACCGTCAGTTACGTTCGCCACGAACTGGGCGGAATCAAGCGGTTAACCGTTGCTCTGGCTGTCGATGACATGAAGGTAGTAGACCCGCAAACCGGTGCCGTAAGCTACGTGCCCTGGCCAGAGCAGGAGCTTCAGAGGTTGAGCATGCTGGTTCGCGATGCGGTGGGCTATTCTGCGGCTCGCGGCGACAGCGTAACGGTAATGAATACAGCTTTTGCCGCTGAAGAAGCAATTGAGTTTGAAACCCCCGGCTTCTGGGAGCAGCCCTGGTTCTGGGATTTAATGAAGCAGGTATTGGCAGGATTGGTTATTCTGGTCTTGGTGCTGGGGCTGTTACGACCCACGCTGAAAGCGCTCTCTGGCAGTGGCAAGCGTGAACGTGGTGGTGATCTGGATGGCAATGGATACGGCGGCCTCGATGGTATCGAGGGGGCAGACGAACTGCGCAGAGCTATGTCGTCTCAGGACGAGCTGCTTTTGCCTGGTGCAACAGACAGCTATGATAGACAACTGAATGCACTGAAAGGCCTGATAGCGGAAGACCCGGCTCGGGTTGCTCAGGTAATGCGCCAGTGGGTGAATATCGATGACTGATCAAACTCGCCAAACAGGCGCAGAAGCGCCTCAGAAACCACCTCAGCGGAAGATTCCCCGTGTGGAGCAGGCTGCCATTTTGTTGATGAGCCTCGGCGAGACGGATGCTGCGGAAGTATTGAAGCATATGGGCCCGAAGGAGGTTCAGCGTGTTGGTGTGGCGATGGCCCAGATGAGGGATGTCAGCAAAGACGATGTTGCTCATGTGCTAAATCAGTTTGTGGACGCTGTTGGCGGTCAGACGGGGCTTGGGGTTGGTAACGATGACTATATTCGTGCCATGCTGACTCAGGCTCTGGGAGACGACAAGGCCGCAAGCCTGATAGACCGGATTCTCATCGGCGGCAATACCACAGGTTTGGACACTCTGAAGTGGATGGAACCCAGAGCTGTGGGCGATATCATCCGTTACGAGCACCCACAGATTCAGGCCATCGTTATTTCTTATCTGGATCCGGATCAGGCGGCAGAAATCCTGAAAACCCTGGATGAAAAGGTGCGTCTGGATGTAATGATGCGCGTAGCGTCACTGGAAAGCATTCAGCCGCAAGCATTGCAGGAGCTGAACGACATTCTTGAGAAACAGTTCTCTGGCGGTTCAGCCGCACAGACCAGTCGCATTGGCGGTGTCAAACGGGCGGCGGACATCATGAACTTTATGGACCGCAGCATTGAAGGCATTCTGATGGATTCGATCAAGGATATGGATCCGGATCTGGCATCCACCATCGAAGATCTGATGTTTGTGTTTGATAACCTGAAAGATATCGACGATCGCGGTATTCAGGCATTACTGCGGGAAGTTTCTTCCGAAGTGTTGGTCGTTGCGCTGAAAGGTGCAGACGAAGCTGTTCAGGAGAAAATTTTCAAGAATATGTCCAAGCGTGCAGCCGAGTTGCTACAGGACGATCTGGAAGCGAAAGGCCCGGTCAGAGTCAGCGATGTGGAGTCTGCACAAAAAGACATTATCACGGTTGCACGACGCATGGCTGAGGCCGGCGAAATATCACTCGGCGGTGCTGGCGAAGAAATGATGTGATGAAAGATTCTTCTAAAGGTTCGACCAGAGTTCCCAAAGAGCAATTGACGGCCTACGAACGCTGGGAGTTGCCGTTACTGGATGCCCGCGGCAACGAGGTGCCACGGGAGGAAGAACGTAATATCAAACCGTTGACAGCGGCTGATCTGGGGGAGATTCACCGGACCGCCCATGAAGACGGGTATAACGAAGGCAAAAAGGCCGGGTATCAAGCCGGCCTGGCAGAAGGCCAAAGCCGGGGGCATGCAGAAGGGCTGAGTACGGGTCTTGCCGAAGGTCGTGAACAGGGAGAGCAGCGGGGTTACAAAGATACCCGCAAAGAACTCGACGCCAAGCTCGACCGCCTGGAACATCTGATGGGCGAATTACTTTTTCCTATCAGCCGTCATGAAGATGAGCTGGAAACTGTGCTTCTGAATCTTACAACCGCATTGGCGCGAGCCGTTGTGTACCGGGAGCTGGTAATGGACTCCTCCCAGATTCAGGAGGTTGTCCGGCGCGCTCTGCAAGCCCTGCCTTCTACCGCTGATAACGTTCGTATTCATGTTCACCCGAGCGATCTTGAGCTGGTTCAGCAAGTTGCCGAGCGTCTGGAAGCAGCTGCATCGATTGTTGGAGATGATGCAATATTACCTGGCGGCTGCAAGCTGGAAACCCGTCATAGTCTGGTTGATTTTACCGTAGAAAAACGATTTCAGCGGGTTATTCAAGATATGCTTGAGCAGCAGAAGGAAGAGGCTGTTACCGAGACAGAGGATCTGAATGTCCGGATGGACGATCTGACCGACTTTCACCGGGATGTTCTGACATCGAAAACCGGCGATGCCAGCCAGCAAAATCCTCCCGATTCTCCCCATGATCAATCCGATACAGGTGAAGGCGATGACTTCCCGTCTGGCTGATCGCCTTGCCCAGTATAAGAGTTTTCTGACTAGCCCACCGGAACCCGAGCTGTCTGGACGGCTGACCCGAATGGTTGGTCTTACTCTGGAATGCGTCGGTTGCCCGATGGTGGTCGGTGATCGTTGTGTGATTCAGGGTGAGGGAACCGAAAGCGTTGAGGCCGAAGTTGTCGGGTTTGAGGACGACAAGGTCTACCTGATGCCCCTTACTGCCATACAGGGTCTGAAGCCGGGTGCCCGCGTTGTGCCATTGTCTGCTGCCAGCCGTGTACCTGTTGGCCCGAGTTTGCTTGGCAGGGTAGTGGATGGTACTGGTGAACCTCTCGATGGCAAAGGGCCTCTGCACGCCGAAGCCCGGGTATCGCTGACAGGCGATATTATCAACCCTCTGAACCGTGCACCGGTGCGGCAGTCCATGGATGTTGGCATTCGTGCCATTAACGCACTGCTGACGGTCGGCCAGGGTCAGCGGTTGGGGTTGTTTGCCGGCAGTGGCGTTGGTAAAAGTATGCTGCTGGGTATGATGACCCGGTTTACCGATGCCGACATCACCGTGGTCGGGTTGATTGGTGAGCGGGGGCGTGAAGTAAAAGAGTTTATTGAAGACATTCTGGGAGAGGAGGGGCTTTCCCGGTCGGTGGTGGTGGCGTCACCGGCGGACGACTCACCCCTTATGCGCCTGCGTGCCGCCATGTTAACGACTCGAATTGCCGAATATTATCGGGATCAGGGCAAGCGTGTTTTGCTGCTGATGGACTCCCTTACCCGTTATGCTCAGGCGCAACGGGAAATTGCTTTGGCGGTAGGTGAACCGCCTGCTACGAAAGGTTATCCACCTTCCGTTTTTGCCAAGCTTCCACAACTGGTGGAGCGTACTGGCAATGGCCGTCCGGGTGGTGGCTCAATCACTGCATTTTATACGGTATTGACCGAAGGTGACGATCAGCAGGATCCAATCGCTGATGCAGCCCGGGCGATACTGGATGGCCATATTGTGCTGTCTCGCAGGCTGGCGGAGGAGGGTCATTATCCGGCCATCGACGTAGAAGCCTCGATCAGCCGGGTTATGCCGCAAGTAACTGAAGCCGAGCACTTTTCCCGGGCTCAGCGATTCAAACAGGTTTATTCCCGTTACCAGCAGGCCCGTGATCTGATCAGCGTTGGTGCTTACGTTAAGGGTTCAGATCCGGAAACGGATTTTGCGATGGCACACATTAGTAATATGCGCCAGTTTCTGCAGCAGCCACTGAATGAAAGTGCATCCCTGCACGACAGCATTGAACAATTGCTGGCGGTTGTGCCGGAGCGCAGATCTCCGGAACGACGAACGTCGGCTGTGCACAATGCCGCGTCAGGCAATGCCGGAGATGATAACTAATGCTGCGATCCCAGCGTCTGGAAGTTGTGTTGTCTCTTGAGAAACAAAAGGAACAGGACGCCCTGGCGCGTATGGGCGATGCCCGCAAGCAAGTAGAAAAGCAGCGTGAGCAAGTTGATAACCTGAATCGCTATCAGCAGGAATACCGTGAGCAGATCCGGAATAACCAGAGTGGAGTGGTTCCGGTCAGCCGGTTGCAGGCATGGCAGGCGTTTATTGCCCAGCTTGATCAGGTGATTCGCCAGCAGCAACAGGTGCTGGATCAGGCTGGGCAGGTCTTTGAGGCTCGCAGGCTGGAGTGGCAGCAGGCTTGGGAGCGGCGGCGTGGTATGGAAAAGTATATTGACACCTGCCGGAAACAAGAACAAAGAGAGCAGGATGGTCGCGAGCAAAAAGAGGCTGATGAGGCAGCAGGCCGAATGTTTGCCCGCCGACAGCGTTAAAATTTTTATGTCGCAACCGGTAGTAGATGCATTTTGCGTGTGCTGGACTATTCTTCACTCTACACAAGCCGTCTTTCTTACTTGCAGGTTTGTTCAGCATTAGATATCTACGGAGGTTGAGAAATGTCGATTCAAACGCACCGGGGCGACGATGGCCTGTCTCTGGTTATCAGCATTGATGGGCGTTTTGACTTCAGCACTCATCAGGCTTTCCGAAATGCTTATGAGCACAGCGATCCGGACATTCAGAAATACATCGTAGACTTGTCAGAAACCACCTATCTTGATAGCTCCGCTTTGGGGATGCTGCTGTTACTGCGAGATTACGCCGGTGGAGATAATGCCTGCATTTCCATAGAAAACTGCAACAACGATGTTCGCCGCATTCTGTCCATATCCAATTTTGAACAATTATTCACCATACGGTGAATCTGCCGGCTGCCGGAAGTAATCATGGAAGAGCCTGCTGCAGATAATTATTCACTTAAGGTACTGATTGCTGATGACAGCAATAGCGACCGCCTGATTTTAAAAACTCTGTTAATTCGCCTGGGGCATGACGTAGTTGAAGCGTCTGATGGACTGGAAGCTATCGCCCGGTTTGAAGATTCCACGCCCGATATAGTGTTGCTGGACGCCCTCATGCCACGGATGGATGGTATGGAAACGGCCCGTCAGATCAAGGTACTGGCAGGGGAGCGCATGGTTCCGGTTATCTTTCTGACCTCTCTGTCCGATACCGATGCACTGGCCCGCTGTCTGGAGGCCGGAGGCGACGGTTTTTTGAGCAAACCCTATAACCGTTTGATGATCAAAGCTCAGGTGCACGCCTTTAACCGGATGCGCCTGATGCACCAGACACTGACCGAGCAGCGGGACCTGATTGGCGAGCGCAATCGGCAACTGATGGAAGAGCAGGAGGTGGCCAAACGGGTATTTGATAATGTTGCCCACACCGGCTGCCTTGATGCGGCCAATATTCGATATCACGCATCACCGTTATCGATTTTTAACGGTGATGTTTTGTTTGCGTCACCCCGCCCAGCGGGTGGCATGCTGGTGTTTATTGGTGATTTCACAGGCCATGGCCTGCCAGCAGCGATCGGTGCCATGCCCGTTGCCGAAATATTTTATGGCATGGCCAGTAAGGGATTTGACGGCGCCGATATATTGAAGGAAATCAATCAAAAGCTTAAACGGATCCTGCCTTCCAGCATGTTTTGCTGTGGTGCGATGATTGAAGCAGATTTCAAACTGAACCAGCTTCTTCTCTGGAATGGTGGCCTGCCCGATGGCTGGCTGATTCGTGCCTCAGGTGAACGGGAGATCTTACCGTCCCGGCATTTGCCGCTGGGCATCCGATCCGCTGATCAGTTTGATGCGGAAATGGACGTTATCAGCGCCATACCGGGTGATCGTTTATTGATGATGACCGACGGAGTTCTGGAGTCCCGGAACAGCGGCAATGACCTGTTTGGGGAAACCGGTATCGCGCGCGCACTGGATGCGGGTGGCAGGCAACAACATCCGTTTGATGCGGTAATGGGTGGGATTCGCCGGTTTACCGGCCTGCAAGGCGGCAATGACGACCTTACCCTGTTGTGCCTGGAGATGGTGGATGAGGCTGGTTTTGCCACACTTTCAGATCGCAGTATACCGTCAGCGTTGCCGGGGCCTGCAGAATGGCACTGTATTTATGAACTCCGGGAGCATACGCTGAATACTTTCAGCCCATTGCCGTTGTTATTGCATATCTGTATGGAGGTTCCGGGCCTGAGGCGAAAAAGTGGTGAAGTGTATACCCTGCTTACCGAACTCTACAGTAATGCTCTGGAGCACGGAGTACTGAATTTGCCAACAGAGTGGAAACGTACACCGGAGGGATTTGAGCGCTATTATCAGGAAAGAGAGCGACGGTTACGTCAGGTCGATGGCCACTTTATTCGCTTTGGCCTTTATCACTCCCTACAGTCTACCGGGGGGCGCTTGCGCATTATTTGTGAAGACAGCGGCACCGGGTTCGACTTTCAAAGTCACTTGGCGTGCGCTGTGGACGGTTCGCCAACAACAGCCAGAAATTACGGGGGGCGGGGGCTTCTGTTGCTGAAACGGTTGTCGAAATCTCTTGTTTTTCATAATCAAGGCAATTGTGTTGAAATTGTTTATGATTGGCACTCGTCTGAAATTTCATCAAATCTGGTGGAGTCTCAGTCATAACCAGTACAAGAACAGGGGGCGGTATGAAAAACAAACCACACCTTGATGAGGAGGCACTGGCCGAACTTCGGGATGTCATGGAAGGTGAATTCAAGCTACTCATCCAGACCTTTATCAGCGACTCTCTTGAGCGCATTGCAAGTTTGAAAGCCGCACTAAACGCTGGTGATGCAAATGCGTTCTGCAATATGGTGCATAGCCTTAAGGGCAGCAGTATCAACATCGGTGCGCCCCGTCTTGGCACCATATGCCAGGCCGCAGAAATGGCTGGCAAAGCGCAGGAACTGAATCAGGCATCGATTCTGCTTATTGCGATTGAGACCGAATTTCAAATCGTATCTGACCGGCTCAGAGCCTTGTTAATATAATTATTATTTGGGGAGTGGCATCGCTTTTGCAGCACGTTTACGCAGACATGCAAAACAGACGATCGCCACCCGAATAACCGCTAAAGTCGGTAAAATCCGGGCGATAACACGAATAAAGCGGCAAGAGGTTGCCATGGCCCAGATGGTTCTTCCCCAAGCTCTCGTTCCCGGAATGCAGAAAGATTCCGGTCCGGTAAAACCTGATCCCGGCAAAGACGCCAATCGCAGCGACAGCCGGTTTGAGGCGGTGTCCCGTGCCGAGCAAAAACGTATGGACCAAAAGAAAACTGAGCGCGTCGAGGAGCCTCGGCCTGCGAATGATTCTTCGGTAACGACCAGCGCCAACTCTGAGAGTGCTGGCAAACCCGGCGACACAGGCGGGAAAAAGAAAACAAATCAAACAAGCGATGAAGTGACGGAAAGTGCGATATCGGTAGGCACACCTTTAACATTAACATTTGCTGATCTGCAGGCACTTTTGGTGCCAGTTGACGAACAAGCCACAGCAGACGATACCGATCCCGCTACAGGTACGGGTGCGGGTACGGGTACGGGTACATTCAGCATGCCGGGAGTATTTGGTGCAGGCGTGCCCGGCAATGACCTGTTGGGCGAAAAGCCTGCCTCTCAAGGGCAGGGGCTTACTGCACTGACACTGACGGAGGCACTGGCTGGCCCCCTGACATCCGATAGCAGCCGGGACACAGATGCCGCAAACCTCCTGGCACCCACAAGGTTTCAGGCAACTCTGGACACAGTGTCCCAACAGGCTACAAAACTGTCAGCAGAATCTGCGCTGCCATTAAAAGGTTACGCTACGTCTATAGAGCTCCCGGTTGGTCACAGTGACTGGGGCGATAAAATGGCGGGCAAACTGAGCTGGCTGACCGTTCGGGGAATGTCCGTTGCCGAGATTCATCTTACGCCACCAGACATGGGGCCTATGGAGGTGAAAGTTAAACTTCACCACGACCAGGCCACAGTCACCGTACATGCAGCTAACCCGGTCGTTCGTGATCAACTGGAACTTAACTCGCACCGGTTGCGTGACATGCTGGCTGAACAGGGGGTTTTCCTTGCTCAGTTTGATGTGTCTGATTCATCTCAGCAACAAAGCGGTGAACAAGCCGCTGGAGATGGCCAGGGCTCTGGCGGGCAAAGCACGACCGGCATAACCGCAGGTGCAGATTCGGATGAAGGTGGCCTGAATGCTGGTCATTTGGATTTGAGCTGGAAAGGTGAAATAGACATCTACGCCTGACGGTCTGGCCTGGTGTCGTACCAGGCCAGACA
>DATJDA010000160.1:0-1624 GCA_035497695.1 Marinobacter sp.
GATGACCGGGCGGTAACCGCTGAAGCCGATCCGGATAACCTTGAAGCTATTCGCGAGTTCGCGGTCGCTTATTTGCGCCGTGAGCAGGATCTCGACCTGAAAGCGTTTGGAGTTGAATTCGATATCTATTTCCTCGAGTCCTCCCTTTACGAAGACGGCAAGGTGGAAGCAACGGTTAAAAAGCTGACGGAAAACGGCTATACCTACGAGGATGGTGGCGCTCTATGGCTAAAAACCACTGAATTCGGAGATGACAAAGACCGGGTTATGCGCAAAAAAGATGGCGGATACACCTACTTTCTTCCGGACGTTGCCTACCACCTCGACAAGTGGCAGCGTGGCTTTACCACGGTAATCAACGAACAGGGCGCAGACCACCACTCAACCATCACCCGGGTCCGGGCAGGCCTGCAGGCACTGAATGTCGGCATTCCCGCAGGTTGGCCAGACTATGTTCTGCACCAGATGGTAATGGTGACGCGCTCCGGCGAAGAAGTGAAGATTTCCAAACGAGCTGGCAGTTACGTTACGATACGGGATCTGATTGACGAAGTTGGCCGCGATGCAACGCGGTTCTTCCTGGCGGCCCGGCGAGTCGACTCACAATTGACCTTTGATATTGATCTGGCCCGCTCCCAGACCAATGAAAATCCCGTGTATTACATTCAATATGCCCACGCAAGAATTTGTAGTGTTCTACGCAAACTGGCATCAGAGGGTATTACTCGCGGGCTGAATGAGTCTGTAGGGGACTTGTCACTGTTAACACTGGATGAAGAAAAAGAGTTGGCGAATCAGCTCAGCAAATATCCGGAGTTGGTGGCCAACGCTGCGGCTCAGCGTGAACCCCATCACCTGGCACACTACCTGAGAGATTTGGCTGGCCTGTTCCATACTTATTACAACGCCCACAAAGTGCTGATTGAAGATACAGCCATTCGCGACGCCCGCATCAGCCTATACCTGGCTGTCCGTCAGGTGATCGTTAACGGGCTTGATCTGCTGGGTGTCAGCGCACCGGAAGAGATGTAAATAGCAACAATGTCCCGAGATTACGCGCGTAAAAATCAGTCGAGTAGCAAGCCTGCAACCTCATCAAAGAGAGCACAGGCCAAGTCATCACCCAGCTCGAAAAAGCGCCAGAAGCCTGTAGCGCCGGCGCGCTCGCAGCATGGCGGGCTCTCTGTGAAGTGGATTTTATCCCTCGCCGCTGTAGGTGGATTTATCGGCTTTATTGTTTACCTGGACTCCCTCCCTGCCAGCACGCCTGCACAGCCGCCTGCCCAGATTCAGCAGCGAGAAAGCGGAAACAAAGGTAAATCATCCATTGCCGTGCAACAGGATGAGAAAAAGCCCGGTTTTCGTTTCTATGACATGCTGCCGGAATCCGAGGTAATTCCACCAAACGTTGAAGAGTACTCTCCGGGTCCCGCTAAGGTGAATATGGATTACCTGATTCAATCGGGGTCGTTCAGAAGTAAAGAGGATGCAGAACGACAGCGGGCGCATATTGCATTCCAGGGCCTGCGTGCCAGCGTGCAGCGTATAGATCTGGATAGCGGAGCCGTTTGGTACCGGGTAAATGTGGGGCCGTTTACGTCCCGAAGCCAGGCAAACGCGGCCG
>DATJDA010000161.1:0-10932 GCA_035497695.1 Marinobacter sp.
GAGCCGTTCACCCAGGCCTACCCGCCGCAATAACTCCTTCGCACGGTTTTCCGGTTCCGCCATACCCGCCAACTCCAGTGGCAGCATGACATTCTCCAAAGCGGTCAATGCGGGCAGCAGTTGAAACGACTGAAAGACAAAGCCTACACGGTGCGCCCTGAGTTTTGCCCGTTCATCCTCACTGAGCTTGCTGATGACCGAACCATCCAGCTCAACAGTACCTTCACTCGGAGTATCCAGGCCTGCCAGCAACCCCAACAACGTTGTTTTTCCTGAACCGGAGCGACCGACAATCGCTACGGACTCTCCCCGATTGATTTCCAGGCTGACCCCCTGCAAGATCGTCAACGTATCTGTACCAAGACTAACCCGGTGAGTCAGGTTATCAACGCGCAGCATTGGCTGTTCGGGGCGGGTAATATTTATCTGGCTCAAAGAACCTCCAAGTTCTGAATCAACTGAACTGAATCAGGGTATACGAATTGTTTATGCATAAGGCACTCATGTTTACCAAATCGTTCTTTTTTGCGTGTCTTGCCATCTTGGCAACGTCGGTATCTGCCGGCCAGAGTACCTTACTGGTGCTAGGCGATAGCCTGAGCGCCGCCCACGGTGTACCTTCTGAAACAGCCTGGGTCCAACTGTTAAAGCAGCGTATGCGTGAACAGGGCATGACAGACTGGGAAGTTATAAATGCCAGCATCGGCGGCGAAACAACCGATGGCGGACTAAGACGCCTGCCCCGGTTAATCGAAAGTAACGCACCTGATGTGGTTATTATTGAGCTCGGTGGAAATGATGGCCTGCGGGGATTTCCTCCTGATGTAATTAAATCCAATCTTTCCTCCATGATTACACTGTCACAAAATTCGGGGGCCAGCGTGGTTCTGGTTGGCATGCAAATTCCACCAAATTATGGTCAGCGGTACACGAGCCTGTTCGCTGACATCTATCCAACACTCTCAGACCGCTATAACACCGCTCTGGTTCCCTTCTTCCTCCAAGGTATTTACGATCATCATGAACTGATGCAGAGCGACGGCATCCACCCTACCGAGAAAGCCCAGCCCATATTGCTGGACAATATCTGGCCCGTGCTGAAATCTGTTCTTCATCCAGCCCTTGACTCATCTGCTCAGACTAAAAACCCTGACTAAAATCATGTAAATCAAGTAACTAGAACTTACTTTTGAACCAACTCCTGAAGAAATGCGATGGCTCGACGTTCCGACCAATAACGTCCGGGTTCCGCATGTTCTATAAACCCCACATGTCCACCCCATCGGGGCGCCTCCAGTTGTACATGACGCCCAAGAACAGATCGTGATTCCGGAAAGCACTTTGCAGACAGAAACGGATCATCAGCGGCGTTTATCATCAGTGACGGCACCCGAATATCCTTCAGCCGATAAAGTGCTGAACATTGAGCCCAGTAATCCCTGGCATTACGGAATCCGTGCAGGGGCGCTGTATACCGATCATCAAATTCATGAAAACTGCGAATTGAGCCGAATCCGCGGATATCAATAAGCTCAGGAAACCTTTCCGCTTTTTCCGTCATTTTTCCATGAAGGTCCTTTAAAAACCTCTGCATATAAATTCTGCGGCCAGGTTTTGCGAGCATATCGGCACTGCCAGCAAGATCACAGGGTACAGAGTAAGCCAGTGCCCCGCAGATGCGACTGTCTGCCTGCTCACTCTGTTCAGCAAGGTAAAGCAGCGTGAGATTGCCCCCCATACTGAAACCAGAGAGAAACAGTGTTTTGTAGTTGCGCTTCAGGCCATGCTTAATCACACACCCCAGATCTTCTGTCGCACCGCTATGATAAAATCGCGGCTGCCGGTTCATCACACCGCCACAGGAGCGAAAGTTCCAGGCCAACACATCCCAACCTTCGCTCACCAATGTCCGGGCCAGGCCAAGCACGTAAGCTCGTCGGCTGTGCCCTTCCAGGCCATGGGAAATAATAGCCAGACGATCACTCCCCTGACGGTACCAATCAAGGTGTAGCTCATCGTCATCGTCGGTATGGATGACCTCAACCTCCGGCAACGTCATGGAAACCTTGCGAAAAAGTGCTGGCCATACCGATTGCAAGTGGCCGTTACGCAACCAAGGTGGTGGGCGATAGTACAATTTTTAACCTTTTATTTCAGCCAGTTGACCCAAACGATCAAAGTGCTTAATATGCCGTCTTGCCTGATGCTGTTCCCCGATAGCTCAGTTGGTAGAGCAACGGACTGTTAATCCGTTTGTCGCTGGTTCGAGCCCAGCTCGGGGAGCCACTTATTTCAAAATGCCGCAGCTTCATAAGAAGCTGCGGCATTTTTATTTCAGGTTTTAAAGCTCAGGGCTCACGCACAAGCGCTCAAAAAACCTGCTCCCGCTGCATAAATTCGGTCAGCACCTGGAACAGAGTGTATCCATCACGACTGCCCGCAAGCTCCCGAGCAGAATGCATCCCAAACTGTGGCACGCCTATATCCAGCGTTGTTACCCCTATGTGCCCCGCTGTAAGCGGACCAATGGTGCTGCCGCAGGCCATATCGCTACGCACCACAAATGCCTGGTACGGTAAATTCAATTCATCGCTGATGTGTCGATAGACTGCCGCAGACCGGCTGTTAGTTGCGTATCGCTGGTTATGATTGACCTTGATGACCGGGCCCTGATTAAGTATCGGCCCATGATTTTCATCGTGCTTATCCATGTAGTTCGGATGAATACCATGGGCGTTATCGGCAGATATCATCATGGACCGGACAATCGCCCGCGCTTTGCCTGAGCCGCACCAGCGATCCAGAACGTCGGATAAAAATGGCCCCTGAGCGCCCTCCGCTGACATGCTGCCCACCTCTTCGTGATCACTGCACACCAACAGGGCTGCCTCGTTACCGGATGTGCCCAGAAGTGCCTGTAACCCGATATAACAACTGAGCAGGTTATCCAGCCGTGCCGAGGCAATAAAGTCTTCCTGCAAACCCACAAACGCTGACGGCTGTGAATCATAGAAATTCAGCTCGTAGCCCAGAATTTTGGACACCTGAATACCCGACTCGGCTGCAATCTGCTGCTTCAGAAGATCGGAAAAGCTGGTGTCATCGTCCTCAGGCAGTTGCATCAGCACAGGCGGCAGATCGGTCTGGGCGTTTATTGTGCGGCTGCTGTTCGCTTCCCGATCGAGGTGAATCGCCAGGCTCGGGATAAAAGCGATTGGTTTCTGGAAATTCACCAGAGTGTCACGAACTTTGCCTGCTTCATCGAGAACCGTAACCCGCCCGGCAAGCGACAGATCACGATCAAACCAGGGATTAAGCAAAGCACCGCCGTATACTTCCACCCCAAGCTGATAAAACCCCTTGCGACGCAGTTCGGGGTTTGGCTTTACCTTCAGACAAGGGCTGTCTGTATGGGCACCAACCATTCGTATCCCCGAGGTGACCACATCGTTCCGGCCAGTACGAAAAGCAACAATCGATGAACCGTTCCGTATAACATAATAACCTTTGTTACTGGCAAGGGCCCACTCTGCCCCTTCATCCAGTTCTTCAAATCCGGCCGCACTCAGTTGGTTACGAATGCTGCTCACTGCATGCCAGGGCGTTGGCGATGCATTCAAAAAGGTCAACAACTTTTTGTTAAATTCAGTGTGTTCCATGATGCCCCTGATTAAATGATAATAGCCCCGCCAGTATGGCATGAAGCCCGCGCGCCTCATACCCGATGATGAACATTGATTATACTCAGCATTATTGAAACGAGTTCAACTACGACAATCGGAGTTCATCGTGCAAATACCAAGATTTATCGACATAGAGTACTGCCAGGCTGGCGATACTTTTTTTCCAACAGCAATGGCCTGGTCGCTGGCTGACGGCCGCATGAAAGCTGTGATTATTGTACCGGAGGACGACTGGCTCCCCGAAGATGGCGATCTGGGCGATGTGGATCTGAGGTACCTAGAAGAACAGGGTGTGCCAATACTGGAACTTGTGCGGGAACTTCACGCCGACCTGCCCGACCAAACCGTATACGTTGATGGCACGGACCCGGATGAAGCACTGATTGATCTTATTTTCAATGCGGTTAGCCAAGATGCGCCATTTGAAATTGCACCCATAGGAGAGCTGATCACTAGAATGAGTAGCGACAGCCTTGACGATCGTCGCCGGCAACTGATGATAGATGAAGGTCTTGAACCTCAGCTTTCGGAAAACTGCGTGTACGCGCTACTGTTACTGGCCAGAGAAGAAGGCTTGTTGGGCGAATATTCCGGGGAATAGCACAGATCCGTGCCCTTCCACGCATCTGGCACGGGGAAGTGTGACGCGGGTCGACGTAACAAACGGTTACACAAGGCAAAATCAGCCCGTAACCGCTCACGTCAGGAAGCATCATAACAATGAACAATGTAGTGCGAACGTCCCTGCTTGCCACGCTGATCACGGCAACACTGATAACCAGCCAGACCGTCTGCGCGGAAGATAAAGACCGCGAAGATATGCACTACATCGGTTTGCTGGTAACTACCCTCAATCACCGATCTATTGGTGATCTCAGCAAAGAAGCCGCTTGGGGCAACGTTGGAACTCTGGTTCTTGGTGGCCACATTAGTGATCTGTTTCACGCCGAACTGCGTGCCGGCAGTGGCTTCAAAGATGCAAAAGTGCCAAAAGGTGATCTGACTCTTGCTGTTGATTACTTCGCCAGTTGGTACATCGGGGTGCATTATCCGGTTACCGATTACGCCAATATTTACGGCCAGTTCGGATTTTCCTATATCGACGGCGAAGCAAAACTGAAAAATCCAGACGCAAGTTATAACCGGCAGTTCAAAGACCTTGTGGGTGACTATCCTGACAGCGCGTTCAGCATGAGCTGGCTCGCCGGTCTGGACTTTGAAATACTAAGCAACACCTATCTGGTGTTCGAGGGCGGCAGACTTTTCAAAGACACTAATTCAGAAGCCAATACCTTCCAGTTTTCCAGCGGGCTTAGATACGAGTTCTGACACGCACAGATGCTCGCACAGGCAGCACCGGCAGAATGAGCCAGAGCTGCCTGTGCGGTTTAAATACGATGCCGGACATGCCAGCACTGATGAATTCTCGGGTTTCTCTGGAAGTCTTTATCAATTGTACTGCGGCTTACATCCTCAACCTCAAACTTCGATTCCAGCGTCTCATCCAGCTTAAAACGCCTGAAATTGGTAGAGAATATCAACAGACCTTCAGAATTTAATCGCGTCATCGCCTGATGTATCAGCGTTGCGTGATCTTTCTGGATATCCAGAATACCCGTCATGCGCGCCGAATTGGAAAATGTTGGCGGATCCATAAAAATCAGATCATAACGCTGATCAGCCTTTGGTTTGGCTGCCAGCCAAGCCAGACAATCCGCCTGCTCTACTTTATGGCGTTTGGGATCAGCACCATTCAAGGCCAGGTTTTCTTCAGCCCAGCCGACATAAGTTTTTGACATATCCAGGCTCAGGGAACGGCTGGCACCACCGACAACTGCGTGCACAGTGGCCGCTCCGGTATAACAGAACAGATTCAGAAAGCGCTTTCCCTGAGCATGCTGCTGAATCCAGTGGCGAACCGGCCGATGGTCCAGAAACAATCCCGTATCCAGGTAGTCTTTCAGGTTAACTTTCAGTACACAGCCGTGCTCGTGCACCTGAAAAAATTCGCTACTGGCTGCCCGTTTCTCATATTGACTGGTGCCAGATTGTCGCTGGCGCTGTTTGCAGACCAGTTCTTCCCGCTCAATACCCAGAGTTCCCGGAATTACCGCCAATGCCTCCGCCAGTCGCTCACGTGCTGCACGCTCATCAACGGATTTAGGAGCTGCATACTCTTGCACGTGAATACGCCCTTCGTAGCTGTCTATGGCCAATGCAAATTCAGGCATATCTGCATCGTACACGCGATAACAGCTAATACCTTGCTTTCTGGCCCACTGCCCCATCAGTTTTGCATTTTTCTTCAGGCGATTCGCAAACATTTCTGCGCGCTCGCTGTTGGCGATTCTGGGTGTAACTTCGCCCGGAACATTAGGCTCATGGGGCGTCATGGCATTTACTTCATCAATCTCAAAGAGCAGTAGCTGGGCCGGCAGTTTGCCATTAAACAAACGGTACTGCTTGTAACTGCGCAGACCAATCGATTTACCAAATTCCGGGGCCCCGGTGAACACACCTAACCGCCAGCCCGGCACTCCGCGCTTTACAGCGCCTCCAAGCGCCTGATATAAAGCACCCAGTTCCTTACGGTCGCTCAGACGCTCACCATAGGGCGGGTTGGTAAGCACCAAACCTTGTTCAGACCAGCTTCCCTCAAAAGAAAGCCCGGCAACCGGACAGGAGTCCAGCTCGACAAGACCATCCAGCCCGGCTCGCTGAAGGTTGTGACGCGCCGTATCAATAACCCGGCGATCCTGATCAAATCCGGCAATTCTTAACGACGCAGCTTTCACACCCGCTTCGCCACGGTCTTTTGCTTCCCGCTTCAGCGCAGACCACAAATCGGGTTGATGGCCCAGCCACCTTTCAAAACCGAACCTGTCAACATTTCTGCCTGGAGCCAGATCCATCGCCATCATTGCTGCTTCAATTGGAAGCGTGCCAGACCCACACATCGGATCGATAAAGTCACCGCCATTACGGGAAATTTCGGGCCAGCCGGCACGTATCAACAAGGCTGCTGCGAGGTTTTCCTTGAGCGGAGCAAGCCCCCTCTCAACTCTGTAGCCCCGCATATGAAGGCTGTGGCCACTGAGGTCGATACCTAACGAGAGCCGCCCACGATTCAGTCTGGCCGAGATTGTTACATCCGGATTCTTTGCGTCTACCGATGGGCGTTGCCCGCCATTCGCTCTGAATCGATCTGCAATGCCGTCCTTTACTCGCTGGGCACCATACTGCGTGTTGCGAATGGCTTCGTTCTGGCCCAGAAACATCACCCTGAAGCTGCCATCAACTGCAATGTGCTGTTGCCAGTCCAGGTGTACGACGCCATCGTACAGGTCGTCACCACTAACCGCGTTCACTTCATCAATATGCAGAATGACGCGATTGGCCAACCTGGACCACAGGCAGGCACGATAGCCGCCCTCAAGCGTTCCTTCCGCCCAAACTCCGGCGGGCGCATTGCGTACCGGGGTCAATCCGAGCGAGTCGAGCTCATCCTCCAAAAGGTATTCGACTCCTTTTGGGCAAGTTACAAAGAAAACAAGTTTGGACAAGTTCAACTCCTGGTTTATTGGCTCAGTCGGGTAAGCATGTGTAATAGCAGCTTTTATCTGGAATACCCCCACTTCTTATTCCATTTTAATCTAAAAAAACAAAAAGTAGACCAAATTAATAGTGTACTTTGGCGCGCGTTTAAGCTTAGCTTGTACCTGACGCGTCGTTCGGGAGGTAGAACTAACCTCTCGTTAACAGGATCCTGACTGCTCTGGCCTGAGCTGACAATAGTGGGTTGTCCCTGAGTGGATTCCACTGTCACCGCCACGGCAGATGTGTACACACATGTTCTGTTAATCCATTAGTGAGGAACGGCATGAAAAGACAGAAAAGAGATATGCATGCTCGTGCATTCAAGCGGGGTTATCTCGCAGGTGTGGCTGGCAAACCCAAGGACAGTTGCCCAATTGAGCAGGCGGACGTTCGCCAGGAATGGTTAAGTGGGTGGCGAGAAGGCCGCACAGATAATTGGGAGGGAATGACCGGCGTTTCCGGCATCCATAAACTCGCTAACGTCACCTCGGCGTGACATAGATTCACAAGTAACTCCAGATCTTGATCTGATCTTTTTATACAATTTGGAGCAGTAGTCAGAGCAAACCGAACGGGGCCACCCGCCCCGTACCATCTGATAACATGCAACGGGGCTTGTTCCCCGCAAGGGCCCGCTACGCGGGCCCACCTTCGCTCTGCCACAACCATTCCCGCCATTTTCCAGCTCAGGCCTTAACCATCACTTTTCTTGCCGCCTCAACAACTTCTGCGATCAACGCCGGTCCACGATATATAAAGCCCGTATAAATCTGCACCAGCTTAGCACCCGCTTTAATCTTCTCTGCAGCACTGGCACCGTCAGTAATACCACCCACACCAATAATCGGCAATGAATCACCCAGTTCCGAATACAATCCCCGGATCACCCTTAACGAAGCCTCACGCACCGGCGCGCCACTCAAGCCGCCGGCCTCTGCCCCATGAAGATGGCCGCTCACAGCGTCTCGGCTGATCGTTGTATTGGTAGCAATAACACCATCCAGCCCTGCCTCGCGTAAAGCCACGGCCACCAATCGAATGCCGTCATCGTCAATATCCGGCGCGATTTTAACGGCTATGGGGACATAACGCCCGAACTGTTTTTCACAGTTACGCTGTTCATCTTTTATTGCACTTAGCAGGCTTTTAAGTGAATCACCAAACTGCAGATCCCGAAGGCCCGGGGTGTTGGGTGATGACACGTTCACGGTGATGTAATCGGCTCGGGTATAAACGGCTGAAATACCCTTCCGATAGTCAGCTTCAGACTCTTCATTCGGCGTAATCTTGTTTTTACCAACATTAATGCCCAGCACGCCCCGATACCTGCGCTTATCCACTTGCCGCGTCAGATGCCCAAGGCCCTCGTTATTGAACCCCATACGATTAATAATGGCCTGGTGCTCAGGCAATCTGAACAAGCGAGGCCTGGGATTGCCGGGCTGGGCAAGAGGGGTCACGGTACCAACTTCAATGAATCCGAAACCCAGATTACCCAGCGCATCAATATGATCGGCATTTTTATCCAGACCCGCTGCAAGTCCCACGGGATTCGGAAATTCAAGTCCCATTACGGTCACGGGTAATGGTTGCACTTCCGGAAAAAAAGTTTTCAACAAGCCCAGCCGGTTTGCAATATCAAGACCGCTCAATGTAATAGCATGAGCCTGTTCCGGTGGAAGCTTGAAAAGCAGGTTGCGAACAAGGCCGTACATCTGAAAACTCCTTACCAATTGGACGACAAAGTATACCGGAAGTTTTCCACAGCTTCTTAAGGAGACAACTAATTTTCCTTAAACGCATGTATGGCGAAGGCCTTCAGGCCTTTTCCACGGAATCTGTGGATAACCCTGTTGAAAATTATGGGGGAACGATTGCCAACCCTTGATATTCGCGCCGATCTGCGAATCGATCATTTTTTGATCAGTTTATTTTTTCTTTATTTTCAATATCTTATATTTACATTAAGACTCAAGAGTGCAAATATAAACAAAATGTTACCAAGTCACACTTTCGCGTGATTGTGCATAAAAACCACGCATACTGCTTGCACCTGACGGCACATCTGTGCAGGTATGACGCTATAATGACGATTCTGAACCCATCCAATCGGAGTTCTGTCCGTGAACGAACCGGTATCACCGACTCAGCAACATCAGGAAAAACTGGCCAGCGAAGCTAAAGCGGCAACCAACGTAACTGTTATTGGAATGATTCTGGATATTGCCCTCGGCTTTCTTAAAGTCATTGGCGGCGCCCTGTTTCATTCACATGCGCTGGTGGTGGATGGCATCCACTCTTTCACCGACGTGGCATCCGATATTCTTGTGCTTGGTACGATGCGTATATCGCGCCAGGGGCCGGATGAGGATCACCCGTATGGACACCAAAGAATCGAGACTTTTGGCACCCTGCTACTGGGCAGTATCCTCATTGCGGTAGGTGCTGCACTGGCCTGGGAAAACATACTGAATCTGTTCATAGACGATGTAACTGCTGCACCGGGCTGGCCAGTGCTGGTTGCTGCTGGCATATCCGTTGTCAGCAAAGAGTGGATCTATCGCTACACTCGCCGGGTCGGGCTTGCTATCCGCTCAGATCTGATTATTGCCAATGCCTGGCACAGCCGCACAGATGCACTGTCTTCAGTTGTCGTTCTGGCCTCAACCGTGGGCGCAATGCTTGGTTTTTTCTGGCTGGACTTGTTGGCCGCCGTTATTATTGCAGGCATTATTATTCACATCGGATGGAAATTCACCTGGGACAGCGTAAAAGAGTTGGTAGACACCGGGCTCTCAGTGGAAGACACCAACATGCTCAAGGATATCGCACGTAATACAGAGGGCGTTCTTAACGTTCATGACCTGCGCACCCGCCGCATGGGCCAGGATATTCTGCTCGATATTCACCTGGTGGTCCGATCAGAAATCAGTGTGTCTGAAGGACACCAGATTGGCATGCATGCAGTAGAGGGGATGAGAAATGCCCTGAATGATATCCGCTATATTACCTTTCATATTGACCCCGAACTTGATGAGATATATTTACCATCATCCGAGCGCTTGCCATCGCGAAAAGAAATCTGTGATCTGCTAGCCCGGCATGTTGGGCCACTACCAGAAAATACACGACTCCGCCTGCACTACCTGCAGAACAAAGTACATCTGGAGCTGTTTTTCAGTACTCAGGCAGACAATGATTTATTCACCCCAGGGAGAATATCGAAACAACTGGAGGAATATCCCTGGTTAGGCAGCGTAAAAGTATGGATAGCCGGCCGCTAGCAAATAGCGGCCCCTGGCTCTGCTAGCGACGACGATTCTCTTCCATTCGGGACAGGAATTCCTGCATGATCAGCGTGTAAAGCTCACCACCCAAAAACCTGTCTTCTACGCCGGCATCAATGCTCGGATTGTCATTCACCTCGATAACCGCTACCCGGTTACCGGACTGCTTAATATCCACGCCGTACAGACCATTACCAATTAATTTCGTCGCATGCAGTGCCGCATGAATAACATTCTTGGGCACTTCATAAGTTGGCATGGTTTCAAAGCCGCCACTCTCGCTGGCCGATTCGCTGTGCTGGTATATCTGCCAGTGGCCCTTAACCATCAGATACTTGCAGGCATAAATGGCCTTGCCTCCCAAC
>DATJDA010000162.1:0-7501 GCA_035497695.1 Marinobacter sp.
GATCATTGTAGGTAACTGCTGCGCTCCGCCAGGGTAAGATCCCTCAGCGATAATTTTATAAGGCCCCGGCGGCAATGAGTTGCCGTTGCCGTCCTTACCATCCCAAGTGAAGGATTTAATCCCTGCCTGGCTACTTCCCAGGTCAATCTGTCGTAACCGCTCCCCACTCTCACTCTCAATAGAAACCCACACCCCGCCAGTTGATGCCGGAACTTCGATAGAGCCCCTGACCTCTCCTTCCGCACCCAAAACACCAACCATGGAAGGAGCCATGACAGTTTTACCAACCATGGCAGACGCCTGAAGTGCCTGTGTAGATCGGAACTGGCCGGCAACATCACTTACAGTGCCGGAGAGCTTTTGCATTTCCTCAAGAGAGCTAAATTGCGCCAACTGTGCAATAAACTCCCCATTATCTTGTGGGTCCAGTGGGTTCTGGTTTTTGAGCTGAGCCAGCATCAGCTCCATAAATTCGTTTTTCCCCAGCTCACTCCCGCCGCGAGTGGTTTTCTGATCACTTCGGTATTGGCTGAGAACATCTGCAGCGCCAGTGGTATTAGTTACACTCATTGCCTGTCCCTCGCCGTTTTACTGCTGACCAAGAGTCAATATTCGCTGCATCATGGATTTGGCGGTGTTCATGATGTCTACGTTCATCTGAAAGCTTCTGGATGACGACATCATGTCTGCCATTTCCTCAACAACATTTACGTTTGGATAAAACACATAACCATCTTCGTTTGCGGCTGGATGATCGGGTTGATAACGCATCTGTAGCTCAGCGTTACTTTCCACCACCCCCTCAACCCGCACTCCGGCCCCCGACCCCTGGCTACTGGAAAACCCCAGCCCCTGAGTGTCCGGATTCAGCATGGATTGCTGGATTGCTGCAAAAACCGGCTTCCTGGCACGGTAAGTTGTGTCAGTGCTGGAACTTGCCGTATCGGCGTTGGCAATATTCGACGCCGTGGTGTTCAGCCGCAACGATTGCGCGGTCATGCCGGAGCCGGCGATGTCAAAAATGTTGCCCAAGGACATAATATTTCCCCTTCGCTAATCTGGTTGCTACGGCTTAATCGCCTTTTATTGCTTTGGTCAGGCCAGCAAACTTACTACTCAGGAACTGGAAGCTGGCCTGGTAGTCCATGGCGTTTCGCATAAAACGTGCCTGCTCCTGCTGAGTATCCACTGTGTTTCCGTCAACTGAAGGCTGATAAGGCGTGCGATAAAGTAAACCTGAATCCGAACCAACCGGTGTTGTATCCATATGGGCTTCGTTTGTTTTAGTCATCCCGAATCCACTCACCGTTTGCTCGGCACGCTGCATCATTGCCTGGAAGTCCACATCCCTGGCTTTGAATCCCGGGGTATCGGCATTCGCCAGATTATTCGCCAGCACTTCGGCCCGTTTCACCCGTGCTTCCAGCGCGTACTGATGAACGCCAAGCGCCTTATCAAACGAAATTGCCATACCGCCTCCTGAAACTGCATCACTATGCCGACATACGTTGCCGGTTGTGCTTTCTGATTAATCTAAAGCAAGGTAGATGCCAGAATTCAACGGGCCTTTGAATTTGGGTGGTTGGGCGGGATGCTGGCGAGATTTATAATGCGGTGCAGTGAGCAAAGAGTGCAAAAGCGGCAAGCTCCTTCCCCCTCTGAAGACGACTCCAGCGGGGGGCAGGCAATCAATCATTCAGGCCAGCTTTTTACGAACTCACTGACCTCTGGCCTTGGAACACGCGGCTTTTCCATCGCCACTGTACCTGTATAAAGGAAGGCGACAACAGATTCCCCTTCCGCAAGCCCCAGTCCGCTACGGACAGCAGGATGGTAGGCCGGGCTGCCGGTGCGCCACATCACACCGTACCCGGCTTCACGCAAAGCCAGCCCAAGAAAGGCAACGCCCACTCCAGCGGATATCACTTGCTCAATTTCGGGAACTTTAGGGTGCTCTTTTGGTGAGGCGATACCAACAATAACCATAGGTGCCCGCAACGGAGATTTGCGTATTTTGGCTATCTGCCGCTCATCCGTGCCTTCAGGGCGGGTTGCAGCAAAGAGCTCGCCCAGCGCTTCACGTCCCTCTCCCTGAATAACCAGATAACGCCAAGGCCGCAAAAGTGCATGATCCGGCGTGCGCGCGGCGCAGGCAAATGCGGCGTCAAGGGTTTCCTGATCTGGCCCAGGCGCTTCGAGCCTCGGTTCCGAGGCTCTGTTAAGCAGAAAATCACGAACTGTAGTCATACTTTCTCGCTATAAAGTGATTAGGCTATCGTTAAAAAATCTATAAATTATTTTCGTGAATTGTGGGTTATACGTAATACTGTTAATCTTTAGTCTTAGTTGATCTAGTAAAAACTATAAATATTCCGGTAACAACACCATGACCAACCAGAATCCGGTTAGCAACTTCCGTTTGTACCTTGCCAAAACCAGCTTTTGATATGATGAGTGCACCTGCAGACCTCCGTAACGCCAGTAACAGTGTTGGTAAATCTATGGCCGCTGATTACCAGAACAGCCCTGTGGCCATACCGCCAATGCCGGACTATAACGGGCGGGTGCTCGCCTATACGGCGGCGGCAGCAATTGTGGTGACAGGTGTTTTACAAGGGGCATTTGATCACCTGCAGCTATGGCTCGTGGCCGGCGCGCTCACCTGGCCCCATATTGCGCACTTGTTAACACGCAAAACATTCCTCAGGCAGTCACTTCGCATCCGTCAGAAAATGCTGATGGTTGATTGTGTTATCGGTGGCGCATTTATTGGCTTCATCGGGCTGGTGGCCATACCGGTTGTATCCGTTGTGCTGATGCTTATGTTCAGTTGCCTGATTGTAGGCGGTGTTCGCCAGTGGCTCCTGGGCACCGGCTTTATGGCTGCAGCAACCGCTGCATCTGTCGCCATCGCCGGCCCGGCCCCATCGCTTCAGGTTCCTCTGCTGACCAGCGTCGTTGCCGTCGTGGCTACCGGCATCTACATCTGCGTAACTGCATTCTACTCCCATCAGCAGGCCCGCGCGCTAATGCTGGCAAAAACCCAGATTCTGAATCAGCGCGAGCAGTCCATCGCACTTTCGCATAAGCTGTCCAAATATTTGTCACCGCAGGTCTGGCAATCGATCTTTACCGGTGAGAGGGATGTACGGCTCGAGACCCAACGCAAAAAACTGGCAATATTTTTCTCCGATATTAAAGGCTTTACAGAACTGTCAGAAGAAATGGAGCCGGAAGCGTTAACCGAATTATTGAATCACTATTTTAACGGCATGTCTGAGGTAGCGCTAAGGTACGGTGGCACTATTGACAAGTTCGTTGGTGATTCCATTATGGTGTTCTTCGGTGATCCAACCAGCCGGGGCCAGCGTGAAGATGCCTTTTCCTGTGTGTCCATGGCAATTGACATGCGCAAGCATATGAAAATCATGCGGCAGAAATGGCGTAGCCAAGGTATTAAAACACCTCTGGAAATCCGTATGGGTATCAGTACCGGTTACACCACCGTGGGTAACTTCGGCGCTGAAAACCGCATGGACTACACCATTATTGGTAAGGAGGTAAATCTGGCCAGCCGCCTGGAATCCCTGGCTGAGCCCGGAGAAATTCTTGTCTCCTATGAAACCTTTGCTCTTATAAAAGACCGGATTATGTGCCGGGATAAAGGCGAAATTACCGTAAAAGGTTTCGGCAAGCCTGTGCCAATTTATGAGGTCGTGGACTTCAGACGGGACATGGGGCCAAACCGTAGCTTTCTGGAACACGAACACAGCGGTTTTGCCATGTACCTGGATTCAGACAAGATTACTGAAAAAGAGCGTGACGCCATTCTGGTGGCACTTGAAGATGCCGCCGATCGGCTCCGCCGGGGTGAAGACACAGCTTAGGGCAAGTGCCCGGTTACACATGCCGGCGTTACTGACGAATTAACCGCTCTCCCGCACCCTGCCCGGGTTCTGTGCTGCGCCAAGGGTTAATATCCAAACCACCACGCCGGGTGTAACGTGCGAAGACCAACAGCCTTTCCGGGCGGCAACCGGCCATCAAATCGGTAAACACCGTCTCTACACAATGCTCATGAAAATCCTGCTTCTGACGAAAACTTACGATATAGCGCAACAACCCTGCCCGATCAATTTTTAATCCGGTGTAGCTGATCATAATCGTGGCCCAATCAGGCTGGCCAGTCACCGGACAGTTACTTTTTAACAGATGAGAACACAAGCGCTCCGTAACTGTTTCGCCTGCAGCACGGAGTGACTCTGCCGAGTAGTTATACACAACATCCTCAACTTGCTCATCGTCTATCAGTTCGTAGCCTTGAGGGCGTCCGACGGCCTCACTGGTTTCATCGACGCTACGCATGCGAACTTTTACCTCTGCACCACACTGGCTGGAGAGATCCCGGGCAATGGTTTCTGCCACCTGATCTGCCGATGCAAATACACTCTGATTGAAGGAGTTCAGATAAAGCTTGAGCGATTTGGATTCGATAATGGCAGGCGAAGCTGCAGGAAAATAAATTTCGGCCCAGGCAACCTTCGGCACGCCACTCTGACGCAGCCAGGACAACTCCCAGGCTTGCCAGATATCCTCCCCAAACCAAGGCCAACGGCCATCAGAAAGCCCAAGCCTGCGGCGGTTTTCAGTTCTGGCCAGCGGGAACAGGAGGCTGGGGCTGTAGTGATCCGGATATTCGCTGACTTTGCCGAGCGGGGAATTAATTAAGGCCATACAGATTCCTGAGAGTTAACTACGAATACCCTTGCCACGCACCAGCAAGCGGAGGGCGATAACAGTCATCACGATAATAAAAACGAGAACCATTCCGAGAGAGACAAAAGGATTAACGTCTGAAACCCCCAGAATGCCAAAGCGAAAGCCGTTGACCATGTACAGAATCGGGTTTAAAAGAGACACGTTCTGCCAGAATTCCGGAAGCATATCAATGCTATAAAAAACACCACCAAGATACGTAAGGGGTGTCAGTACAAACGTCGGAACAATAGAAATGTCATCGAACTTGGTAGCGAGCATGGCGTTTATAAATCCACCCAGTGAAAACAGCGCCGAAGTCAGAACGACCGTCAGTATCATTATCGGCAAGTTGTATATCGACAAGTCTGTAAACCCTAAAGACAGCAAGGTTACTATGACACCGACACTGAGTCCCCGGGCCATACCCCCACATACGAACCCTCCCAGAACAACCCAGTTTGGCACCGGTGATACCAAAAGTTCCTCAACACTGCGGTGAAACTTCATTGAAAAAAACGAAGACACCACATTTGCGTACGAACTGGTAATGACCGCCATCATGATCAGACCTGGCACAATGAACGCCATGTAATCCAGACCACCCATCTGGCCAATACGCGAACCAATCAGGTTGCCAAAAATGATGAAGTAAAGCGTCATGGTGACCGCAGGAGGTAAAAGGGTCTGAGGCCAGATTCTGGTAAACCGACGAATTTCCCGAACCGCAAGTGTACTGAACGCTGTCATCAGCCCCTGAATTTTCATTCCTGAACCTCCAGTCCTTCCGGGTGCTCACCAGCATTTTCCTCAACCATGTGGATAAACAATTCCTCCAGTCGATTGGCCTTTGTTCTCATGCTCACTACTTTAATGCCCTGTTCTTCCAACTGGATAAATACCTGGTTCAGGCTTTGCCCCTTTTCCACTTCAATTTCCAGCGCGCCTTCACTATCCAGCCGCGTGACAAAGTTATTGAGGACGGGCGCGCTTGGCAGTGGCGGGGCGGTGTCAAGAACAAATGTTTCTACCCGCAGTTGCTGAAGCAGTTCACGCTTGCTGGTATTCCGCAGAATTTTACCATGGTCAATGATGGCAATATTGCGGCAAAGAGCCTCTGCCTCTTCCAGATAATGAGTGGTCAGAATTATGGTTGTACCTTGGCGATTGAGCTCTTCAAGAAACCCCCACATGGACCGCCGCAACTCAATGTCAACGCCCGCTGTGGGCTCATCCAGAATCAGCAGCTTTGGCTCGTGAACCAGTGCACGGGCAATCATAAGACGACGCTTCATTCCACCGGAAAGCATTCTGGCTTGCACGTTCCGCTTATCCCACAGGCTCAGCTTCTTAAGATATTTTTCTGCAGCTATCGATGCTTCTTTAAAGGGAATGCCATAATAACCAGCCTGTGTGACCACAATGTCCAAAACTTTTTCGAACTGGTTAAAATTGAACTCTTGGGGAACAACACCAAGATTAAGTTTTGCCTTTGACAGGTGGGTGTCAATGTCGTAACCGAACACACGAACCCGACCCGATGTTTTATTAACCAGCGAGCAGACAATGCCCAGTATTGTTGATTTGCCCGCACCATTAGGGCCGAGTAGTGCAAAGAAGTCACCCTCTGCAACCGATAAATCAACCCCCTTGAGTGCCTGAAACCCATTCGCGTAGGTTTTAGTGAGCTCTCTGATTTCCAGTGCATTGGCCATAAATAGTACGAACCCCGTAAAAACCGTCCGCCACACCAGACAAGGCATGCGGTCATTCAAAACATAAAACACTATTGATTGTGGCAGTTGCGCCAATTTCAAGGCACAGCACGGACCGATTAGCCCAACCCAAAGACGCAAACTGCGACAGGAATCCCGATATATAACAGGACCCACCCCTATAATGCGGTTACAACAACTTACAAACGACTCACCTGCCACTAACTTCAAGGCAGGCTGAAAACAAGGGACTGCACGAGATACCATGAGAGCCGTTCATTCGATTCGATTGTCACTTATCCTGATAACCGCGCTGGCACTATCCGGTTGCTTTGATGGCAGCAGCTCCCACGGCGATGATACCAGTACCGGACGTCTGAATTATAATGGTATCAGCGGGCTCAGCTACACAACAGCCAGCCAGACAGGTACTACCAACAGCCGGGGTGAGTTCCGGTATTATCCGGGTGAAACACTAAGCTTCAGGGTTGGGACTTTACTTCTTGCTGAAGATATCCCGGCTCAGGAGTTCGTTACCCCTATAGAGTTTTTTGCCAATCTGAGAGACGCGCTAAAGTACCCCTCTGTTAACGACGAAGGCTTGTCCAGCCACGAGGGCACTGAAGTACAGTTAATGAATGATGTCCCCCTGAGCAACCTGGTCCGGTTTCTGATCTCCCTTAATTGGGAGGTCAATGTGCGCGAGGGCAAAGGCATAGACATCAGAAACCGGGTAATCCAGCAACTGAATGCCAAACTTCCTAATCTGACTGCACCGATTGACTTCAATGTTGGCGCCCTAGAGTTTGCGGCCAGTGACTCACCGGCAAACCAACTGTTGGCTGCTATTTGCTTTTATCCCGAAGGTGATGTGCTCTGTGAAGACCCACCCACGCAAGCTGACATTGACTCAGCCCCAATACGCCCAGACGATGAAAATGAGTGGGACCCCAATGTTGAATACCAACAAGATCTCAGAGTGAAACGAGACCGGATTCTTGATGCCGTTCGTTCTCTCGATGATATTGATG
>DATJDA010000163.1:0-7134 GCA_035497695.1 Marinobacter sp.
TGATTTCCTTCTGCAATGTCTCGTCCAGAAAACGGGCATTGTGGGCTCCCGTGACAGGATCCGTAATGGCAAGATCTTCGGCGGATTGAGCTATGTGGTCGTAATGCCAGATATAAAGAGCAGTTGCTGTCAGCAAAATAAGCAATCCGGAAATAACCGTTATTGCATCTGCGGCAGGCTCACGATTGCTGATCAGGATTGCGGTAGGTATCAGCAATAATAATGACAGAAGCAATCCCTGCCTAAGCGGTAAAATCAGAAAGTTAAGAACCAGAAGTGGCATGACCCAGTGGCTGATCCCCGGGTTTTGCAGAGTAAACATGGCCACGAGTAAGCCGCTGTTAAGACTGGATAAAATAATCAGATGGCCTGGTGCAGACAACTGATGACGCCGACAGATAAAGGTATAGATGGCCCCCGCCAGGGTCAGTGTAGCCATGCCCGCGGCCAGGTAAAACAACGCATAAAAGCCATAACGCAGGTTCTGCATCGCCAGAATGAAAATAAACAGCGTAGCAAGGCCGTAACCGATACTGTGTGTCCATGTTCTCAACCGTGTTTCGGTCATGATGCCGACCCTTTAACGGAAGTGTCGTTATGAGTGGGCGTCTGCGACCAGGTACTGTATGCCTGGGTCCGGCTGCCCCCTTGCTGTTGTGCGCGCCGCAGCGCGTTGGCAGCGCTGCGCTGTAAGCTGTCAGCGTCATCGCCTATATTGAGGCCTGCAACACCGGCACTGACGGTTAGCTTCATCCCGTGGGATCCCAGCAGAGTATGCAGGCCATTGCGGATAATTTCAGCCCGAATAATGGCATCGCTTGTGGAAATTCCGGGGAGAATAACCAGAAACTGGAGATCTGCGACTCTGTAGTAAGTGTCAAAATCCCGAAGCTGGGAATGAAGGTAGCGGCCTATTCGTGGCAGAATCGCGCGAACGTCTGCATCCGGGTCATTATCACTCAGATGCGTATCCAGGCCGATCATGATGATCGACATGTCTGTGCCTTCACGCTCGCTGCGCTGGGTTTCTTTGTGCAGGTCTGCAGAGAGGTACTCACGGCTGGCCGCCTGGGTTAACTCATCTGTGCGTCTTAGTGGGGCGAGCTGGCGGGCTTTGTATTCCCGAAGGAATACCAGAAGTCCTGAGAGCAGAACGGTCAGCAGGAATGCGCTAACCATCTGGTGGCGATCCGCAAGGCCGGTAGCCCAGTGTGTAGCCATAAGCACAAGTACGATAACAACGACGGTGATCGCTGTGGCAATGCCCGCTGAAACCAGGGCAAAGGCAACAAGAGGAATGGCGTAAAGCCAGTGGCTCAGGGACCAGGGTCCGGTCCAGAAACTTGTCAGCAGAAGTAACAGAAGTGCCGCAAAGAATAGCTGTTGAATTCTGGGCCAGGGTCTTTTCTGGCGGCTGGAGTGAAATGGCTGCCCACAAACCACAATGCCGGCAGCAGCGGCTGCTATCGCCGCCGTTAATGGCTCGCCCAGTGCGGCACCAAGCGCGGCAACAACAAGCAGGATTACGAATCCGGCCCGTGACAATCGGTTTAGCAGGAATTTTTCGGCCAGCTGGGCCATGGTGTCCTTCCTTCTCTGAAACTTCCTGAATAGGCGTATCGCAGCGGTATAATATCTGTTTGGGGTGCGTACTTGAAACGGGAAAGGTAAAGTTAGCTCCTTATTTCTGAATTGTGCTTGAAAATACTAGGGTAACGGGATGGATATTACAGCTTATATGGCTGAAGTCGGACGACAGGCCCGCGCGGCCGCACGATTAGTTGCGCGGTCAACCACTGCGACACGCAATCAAGCCTTGCTGGCAACAGCAGAAGCACTTGATTCGGCGCGAAGCCAGCTTGCCCTGGCCAACCAAAAAGATCTGGAGAGCGGCAGGAGCAACGGGCTTGATGCAGCCATGCTTGATCGTCTGGAACTGACGCCTGAACGTATCGACACCATGATTGAAGGGTTGCGGCAGGTGGCATCGTTGCCAGACCCGATTGGTGAGATTACCGGAATGACCTATCGTCCGTCAGGCATTCAGGTGGGGAAAATGCGGGTCCCTCTGGGTGTTGTCGGTATTATTTATGAGTCCCGGCCCAATGTAACCGTAGAAGCTGCCAGTTTGTGTCTGAAATCCGGAAACGCCACCATTCTCCGTGGTGGGTCTGAGTCGATTCACTCCAATCAGGCCATTGCCGCTTGTCTGGCCCGGGGGCTGGCTGACAGCGGCTTGCCAGAAACAGCCGTTCAGGTAATCAAAACCACAGATCGCGCGGCTGTCGGCGAGCTGATTACCATGCCGGAATACGTGGATGTCATCGTCCCCCGCGGGGGTAAAGGATTGATTGAAAGAATCAGCAGAGACGCGCGAGTGCCGGTGATAAAGCATCTTGATGGTGTCTGTCACGTCTACATAGATAGCCATGCCGATCCGGAAAAAGCGCTGCGGGTTGCCATAAATGCCAAAACCCACCGCTATGGTACGTGTAATACCATGGAAACCCTGCTGGTGGATCGCGAAATTGCTGACGATATACTGCCACTGATCGCGTCCGCCTTTGCTGAAAAGAACGTGGAGCTGCGTGGCTGCAGTGAAACCCGGAGCGTGATCAAAGTTGGTGAGGCCACAGAAGAAGATTGGTTCGCGGAATATCTTGCGCCTGTTCTGGCGATACGTGTTGTCGACGGACTGGATGGAGCGATTGACCATATCAATCGGTACAGTTCGCAGCATACTGACAGCATTATTACCGAAAATTATACTCGGGCACGCCGCTTTATTACCGAGGTGGACTCCAGTTCGGTCATGGTGAATGCGTCTACGCGCTTTGCTGATGGCTTTGAGTACGGTCTGGGTGCGGAAATCGGTATTTCCACCGATAAACTTCATGCTCGCGGGCCGGTTGGACTGGAAGGGCTGACGTCACAGAAGTATGTGGTCTTCGGCGACGGACACATCCGGAACTGATGCTGTGCATGTAATCTACGGTGGTACATTTGACCCCATCCATCACGGCCACCTCCGGCTGGCCCTGGAGATCTGTGATCGGCTGGGGGTGAGTAATGTTAGCCTGGTGCCCTGCTATATCCCTCCCCACCGTGGCGAGCCGGGTGCTACAGTTGAACAGCGCCTGCAGTTGCTTGAACTGGCAATCGCAGGTGAGCCTCAACTGAGTATTGATGATTGTGAGCTAAGGCGTGCGGGTGCTTCCTATACGGCAGATACCTTGCGCCAGCTACGAGCGCAGCTGGGTGCAGATGAACCCCTGGTCATGGTGATAGGAACAGATGCCTTTGCCAATTTTGACAGTTGGCAGGAGTGGCAGCAGATTCCGGAGCTGGCCCATATTGTTGTTGTTCGCCGTCCTGGCCCGCCACTGCCTCCACTCGGTGAGCCGGCACGAATGATTGCTGAGCGCTCGGTCAGTGATCCTCAGGCGCTGTTTGCTGCTCCTTCGGGATATATTCTTGAGCTGTCGCCGCCCCTGCTGGATATTTCCGCGACGGGAATCCGGGAATGCATTACCGATGGCCGTTCACCCCGCTACCTGATTCCCGATGCCGTCTGGTCAGAGATTCGTCGACAAGGGCTGTACGGAGCCTGCCCCGAGGGGAACTTTTAGTGTTACAATCGTGTCTGAGTATGACTTTTCGGGCAGCCACTTCGGCTGAGGCCCGTCCAACAGGGTAATTATGCAGGCAGAACAACTGAAAGATCTGGTAGTTAGCGCGCTTGAGGATGTGAAAGCAAAAGACATCAGTGTTATTGATGTCCGTGATCGCACCAGCGTCACTGACTTCATGGTTCTGGCATCCGGAACATCCAATCGTCATGTTAAATCTCTCGCCGATTCCGTAGTCTCCGATACCAAAGAACAGGGTGTGCGCGTTGGCAATGTTGAAGGCGTAGCCGCCAGTGACTGGATACTGGTGGATCTTGGCGATGTGGTCGTCCACGTTATGTTGCCAGCCACCCGGGAATTCTACGATCTGGAGCGCTTTTGGCGCGATGCACCGGATCTCGGTGTTGCGGGAAGCGAGTAATTATGCGTTTACGTCTGATCTGTGTCGGGCAGAAAATGCCCGACTGGGTCAGTGCAGGTTACAACGATTATGCCCGCCGAATGCCGCCGGAGTTGCCTCTGGAATTGGTTGAAATCCCTATGGCCCACCGAAGCAAGAATCCTGATATCACACGGTTAATGCGTCGCGAAAGCGATGCTATTCTTGCTGCTACAGGCCCCAGGGACCGGGTTGTTGCCCTCGAAGTTGGCGGTCGTCCCTGGTCGACTGAAAAACTGGCAAGCCAGCTTGAACGCTGGCAGCAGGATGGGGCTGATGTGAGCTTTCTTGTTGGCGGGCCGGATGGGCTGGCAGATGCATGCCGGCAGCGGGCCTCTCAGCAGTGGTCTCTGTCGCCGCTGACCTTGCCCCATCCACTGGTGCGGATTGTTCTGGCAGAACAGTTGTACCGGGCCTGGTCGATAACCCGTAATCATCCGTATCACCGGGCATAGGGGAGCACTATGCCGTGGGGTGAGTTCAAGGACACTGCTGCCGAGCGCCGTCTGTTTCAGCGCCGCGCTTTGACCGTACTGATTCTTGTGATATTGCTGATGAGTGGCCTGATTGCCCGCATGTATCAGCTTCAGATTATCGAGCACGAGATTTACACCACCCTGTCTGACAAGAACCGGGTTCAGGTTCAGTCTGTGCCCCCGCCCCGCGGGCTTGTCTATGACCGTAATCATGTTCTGCTGGCCGAGAATCGTCCGGTATTCAGTGTCACGCTGGTTCCTGAACGCGTCGACGGCATGAAGGATACTCTGGCAAAGCTGAGCGGCTTGCTGGATATATCTGACGACGATATGGAACGCTTTCGTCGCAGGCTTCAGGAGCCGAGAAGGCCATTTCAGGAAATCCCTCTTAGTTATGAGCTGAACGAGCAGGAAATTGCCCGCCTCGCGGTGCATCGCCATGAGCTCCCGGGCGTGGAGGTTAAGGCGGAGCTGGTTCGCTATTACCCACACAGTATGCTGACATCGCATTCGCTAGGCTTTGTTGGGCGCATTAACCGGAATGAACTCCAGCGGATTGATCCGGTTAACTATGCGGGTACCAACTACATCGGAAAGTCGGGCGTTGAACGTTTCTATGAAGAGCTTCTGCATGGAAAGGTGGGTTATCAGCACGTGGAAACCAACGCCAGAGGCAGAACATTAAGAGTTCTTGAGCGTGAAAATCCAGTTCCGGGGGAAGACCTGGTGTTACAGCTGGATTTGAGACTGCAGAAACGGGCCTACGAATTATTAGACGGTCGACGCGGTGCCATTGTTGCGATTGAGCCTGCTACGGGTGGCATTCTCGCCCTGGCCAGTGTGCCCGGGTTTGACACCAATCAGTTTGTAACAGGAATTAGCGTAGAGGATTATCGTGCGCTGAATGAAGATCATGATAATCCGTTGTTCAATCGGGCTCTCCGGGGCCAGTATCCTCCCGGCTCCACACTCAAACCCATGCTTGCCATTGCGGCTCTGGACAGTGGTGCAACCGACCGGGATTACACCATATGGGATCCTGGTTACTTTCAGCTTAATAATTCTGGCCGGCGTTACCGGGACTGGAAACGGGGAGGGCACGGCTGGGTAGACATGATGGATGCTATTGCCGAGTCCTGTGATATCTATTTCTATGAAATCGCAGTAAAAATGGGCGTAGACACCATGTATTACTACTTGTCCCGCTTTGGTTTTGGCGAAGATGCAACGCTTGACGTCGCTGGCGCTCTTAGTGGTTTATTGCCCTCCAGAGAGTGGAAGCGCGCTGCGCGCAACGAACCCTGGTATCCGGGCGACTCAGTGAATTTAGGCATTGGCCAGGGGTTCATGCTGGCTACGCCATTGCAACTGGCTACAGCTACCGCACTGATTGCTAACCGGGGCACCTGGGTTGAGCCCAGGTTACTCAAGGATATTGATGGCGATACGCCGGTAGAGAACTATCTGCCGGCGCACACTCATGAGCCGCTCAAGCTTAAAAATCCAGATGATTGGGAATTTGTAGTAAAGGCCATGGAGGAGGTCATGCACGGGCGGCATGGTACTGCTCGCCGTGCGGGTGAGAATGCGCCTTATCGAATGGCTGGTAAATCAGGAACTGCACAGGTATTCAGCCTTGCGGAAGATGAAGAGTACGACGCGGATGAAATCCGGGAGCGCTTGCGGGATCATGCGCTGTTTGTCGGCTTTGCACCCGCAGAAAATCCAAAAATTGCGGTGTCCGTGATCGTGGAGAATGGTGGTGGCGGGAGCAGTACTGCTGGCCCCGTGGCTCGGGCGATATTCGATGCCTGGCTGCTGGAGTTTCCTGCTGAGGAGCAGAAGGCGCGGGCAGGCCAGCTTGCTGATACGGAGCATGACTGATGGCACTGAATGAGCTTATAGGCTCAACTGCAGCCAACCCTCTGGGGCGGCCCCGAGGTATCTGGTCTGTACTGCACCTGGACCCGATTTTACTGTTTCTGTTGCTGGGACTGATCTCGGCAGGTCTGTTTGTTTTGTACAGTGGCGCAGATCGTAACATTGAGGTGGTCGAGGCCCAGCTTTTCCGGCTGGGCCTTGCCATTGTGGTTATGCTGGTGTTTGCGCAGCTGGACCCTTCCGTATTCCGGCGCTGGGCGCCCTGGCTGTATGTCTTTGGTGTGATCGCTTTATTAGCGGTTCTTCTGGTTGGCAGCGGTGCCAAGGGCGCTCAGCGCTGGCTCGCCATACCAGGACTGCCTCGTTTTCAGCCATCGGAACTGATGAAGCTGGTCGTGCCAATGGCAACGGCCTGGTATCTGTCTCGCCATTATCTGCCTCCGCGAACTCGCCATGTTGCAGTCGGGCTTGTGATTGTATTGGTTCCGATGATAATGATTATCAAACAGCCGGATCTGGGAACGGCTCTGTTAGTGAGTATGGCAGGAATATTTGTGGTGTTTTTTGCCGGCATAAGCTGGAAGCTGATCGCTGCGTTTGTAGTCATGGTGTCCGTGTCAGCCCCCATGATGTGGTTTTTTGTCATGCGGGATTATCAGAAGCAGAGAATCCTGACAATGCTTGACCCCCAGAGTGATCCGCTTGGTGC
>DATJDA010000164.1:0-6175 GCA_035497695.1 Marinobacter sp.
AAAAGTGTTTCTTCTCCAGCGAATGGCACAGCAAAGGGCCAGAACCTTCTTTTTAATAATGGGCTGGTCGGTACTTTCCGGTGTTGCTTCTGAAAAGCGTATGCACATGGCCATGAATGCCGTTTCTGAACATCTGGTTCAGCCGGAGGACTCCGTAATCAAGCTGCTTGCCCCGCCGTTTGATAAGGGCAAGCCAGATCCGGGTTATATCCAGGCTTACGTTCCGGGTGTCAGAGAAAATGGCGGGCAGTACACCCACGCCGCGGTGTGGTCAGTTATGGCGTTTGCGGCTTTGGCCGATACTGAACGTACCTGGCAATTGCTGGCAATGCTTAATCCAATTAACCATGGATCAAACCCCGGGTCAGTCGCCTTGTACAAGACCGAGCCCTATGTTCTGGCGTCGGATGTCTACGCGTTAGAGCCTCATGCCGGCCGGGGAGGCTGGACTTGGTATTCGGGGTCAGCAGGCTGGATGTATCGGCTGATTGTAGAATCTGTTTTGGGGCTTCGGCGCTGCGCTGACAAACTGAGTATAGAGCCCTGTATTCCCCGTGACTGGACGTCGTACAAGATCAATTATCGGTTTGGTGAAACGGCGTATCTGATTGAGGTTCTACAGCATTCGGACACTCACGCTTCATCACGCTTATTGCTTGACGGCGTTGTGCAGGATAGCGCGTTTATTGCGCTTGTAGATGACAAAGCCGAGCACCGTGTTGAGGCACACTTTGTTGTTGAAAAAAAATAACCAGCATTGATGTTTCTGTCTGGCGCTGGCCAGCAGAATAAATGTTAAAAAAGGAGATTGGCCATGCAATTGGGGATGATCGGTTTAGGGCGCATGGGGTCGAACATGGTGCAGCGATTGATGTTGCGCGGTGTTGATTGCGTGGTCTATGACACACACCCGGATGCTGCGGGGCCACTGGCAGAGAAAGGCGCAGTGACCACGGATTCGCTGGAAGAATTTACAAGCAAGTTGTCAAAACCCCGTGTTGTCTGGCTGATGGTGCCGGCGAGCGTTGTGGACAAGGTGCTTGAGTCATTAATGCCGTTGCTTGAGCCAGACGATATTGTCATTGATGGCGGCAACTCTATCTATCACGACGACATTCGTCGCGCTGCGGAACTGGAAAAAAAGAAGATTCATTATCTCGATGTTGGCACCAGCGGTGGCACCTGGGGGCTGGAGCGCGGCTATAGCCTTATGATTGGTGGCGAAGCCGATACTGTTAAGCGGTTGGATCCGGTTTTTGTGGCGCTGGCGCCAGGAGTAGATGCCGCCGTACGCACGATCGGTTGCGAGGGAAAACCTTCAAGCGCCGAGCAGGGTTATCTGCATTGCGGGCCTCATGGTGCAGGCCATTTCGTAAAAATGGTCCACAACGGCATTGAATATAGCCTGATGGCTGCTTATGCCGAGGGCCTGAATATCCTGCACAACGCTAATGCCGGCAACAAAGAGCACGATACCGATGCTGAAACAACACCCATGCGCCACCCGGAGCTTTATCAATATGACTTTGATTTGCCCGAAATTGCAGAGGTGTGGCGGCGTGGCAGTGTTATCGGTTCATGGTTGCTGGATTTAACCGCTCAGGCACTGCACGGAAATGCCGACCTTACTAACTACGCAGGCCGTGTGTCCGATTCCGGCGAGGGCCGCTGGACTGTTTCCGCCGCCATTGATGTAGGCGTGCCAGCCCCCGTTATCAGCGCCGCGCTGTTTGCGCGGTTTTCATCGCGTGGTAACAGTGATTTCGCCAACCGCATTCTTTCGGCTATGAGAAAGGGGTTTGGTGGCCACGATGAGAAAGAGGAGGGCGGCTGATATGGCAGGCGCTTCCGATGAAAAACTGACGTCCGATGCATTGGTCGTATTCGGGATGACAGGCGATCTCGTTTACAAAAAAATCTTTCCAGCGCTTTACCAACTGGTTAAGCGGGATGGCTTCGATGTGCCCGTAGTGGGAGTGGCGTCGACACCATTGACCAAGGCACAACTGCGTAAGCGAATAACCGAAAGCGTTAAAGGAGCAGGCACGGCTACTGATAAGCCCGCACTGGAAAAACTGCTTTCACTGATTCACTACGTGGATGGCGATTACAAACAGGCAGAAACGTTTACCAAACTGAAAAAAGCGTTGGGCGGTGCCAAACGGCCTACCTACTATCTGGCGATCCCGCCCTCTCTTTTTGGAACCGTCATTAAAGCGTTGGATGCCGCGCAACTGACAACAGCCGCGAGGGTGGTTGTCGAAAAACCTTTCGGCCGGGATCTTGCATCGGCACGCGCGCTTAATAAAGAGGCGCGATCGGTATTTGCGGATGATGAAATTTACCGAATTGATCACTTCCTTGGTAAGGAAGCGATTATGAATATTCTGTACTTCCGCTTTGCTAATTCTTTTCTGGAGCCCATCTGGAACCGGGACTGTGTGGCCAGTGTGCAAATTACCTTGTCTGAATCATTCGGCATTGAGCAACGGGGCGGCTTTTACGAAACGGCTGGCTGCCTGCGTGATGTGATCCAAAATCACCTATTTCAAATTGTCGCTTTGCTGGCAATGGAACCGCCGGTTCATCGCGGTTTTCACGCTGTGCATGTTGAAAAGAACAAGGTATTTCAGGCAATGCGTCCGCTTGAATCCGATGATCTGGTGCGAGGCCAGTATCGTAACTACCGAAACGAGCCACGTGTTGCCAAAGATTCAGATGTGGAAACGTTCTGTGCAGTACGGCTTTTTATCGATTCCTGGCGCTGGGAGGGTGTTCCCTGGTATCTGCGCTCGGGCAAATGCCTGCCAGAGACTGTTGCCGAAATACTGATTCAGTTGAAGCCGCCACCGGCAAAGTTGTTCGCCGATTCGCATCCCGACATTGGCCGTGCCAATTACCTTCGATTCCGGCTGTCTCCCGGATCTGCTGTCGCGTTGGCTGCGCGGGTTAAACGCTCAGGCAAGGAATTCATTGGTGATCAGCGTGAGCTCTTTTTACTTGATGAAGATCCTGATGAAGACAAACCCTACGAAAGGCTGCTGTCAGATGCCATTGCCGGCGACCGGTCATTATTTACCAGCGAACGTGCGGTGGAGGCAGCGTGGGCGGTTGTGGAGCCAGTGTTGGCAGACCACCACAAAGCGATTCTTTATGACGCCGGAACCTGGGGGCCAAAGCAGGCCGATGAACTTATTGCTCCCAGCGAAACGTGGCATAACCCGACCTTGAGGCCGGAAGCGCCATGAGCGCTGCCGATGATCCTGGTATTTACTTGACCGGACAACCCGGGATATTGCCCTCGCACACAAGGAGTAATGACAAGTGAATGCAACAGGTGAACTTCAGGCGCTGGGCCAAAGTCTTTGGCTCGACAACATTACCCGAGAACTCTTGGACGATGGTGTTTTGGCGCACTACATCAAGGACCTGTCTGTTACCGGGTTAACGTCGAATCCAACCATATTTCAAAAGGCGATTGAGGGTACCCATTTATACGACAGTGCCATCGATAAAAAAGCCCGTGCCGGAAAATCCGGTGAAGCATTATTCTTTGAACTGGCTATCGAAGATTTACGGCGTGCTGCCGATCATGGCCAGGTAGACGGTGTACTCGCCGACGACGGGGGCGATTGCCAGGCGGTGCTCGACCAATTTGAGAAAGCGGGGATTGATCAGAATGCGCTGGCGACGCAACTTCAGGATGAAGGGGCCAAGTCATTCGAAAAATCCTGGGGTGATCTGCTTGAATGCATAGCTTCATAACATTGGAATAGGCGGATCGGCACTCGGGCCATTTATGGAGTATAACGCGCTCAAACATTACAGCCAGCGTGATATGGCGTTTCGCTTCGTGTCGAATATGGCCCGACCGACTTCGTGGAAACCACACGGGATCTGGATCCGGAGGAAACGCTGGCGGGTTTTCACGCCATGGATGAGCATTTTCGTCATGCGCCGCTCGAGAAAAACTTGCCAGTAAAACATACGCCGAGGTTAGTGCCGAGGGTGTACCGCAACGGCAGGCACCCAAACACATTGATTCGGCGCTATCGAATCTGTGCTGGATTTACGACTTCATATGCATCGATGCCTATGACCAATTAAAGTCTGAAGGCATAAACGCCCGTGTTGTCAGCATGCCCTGTTGGGAACTGTTTGATGCGCAAAGCCAAGAGTATCGGGATAGCGTGTTGCCGCCATCGGTTACCGCTCGTGTTGCGGTGGAACAGGCGTCTCCTCTAGGGTGGGAGCGTTATACCGGTATTTATGGGGCGATACTGGGCATGCGCACCATTGGATTGTCTGCGCCGGGAAAAGTAGCGGCTGAGTATTTCGGCTTTACTGTTGAAAAAGTGATGGAAGCTGCGCGAACTCAAATAATAGCCAGTAAGGAAGCACCATGAGTGACGATAAAGGAACTATGAAAATCAGCCCGCTGGCGGGCAAGCCGGCACCGCTGTCGATGTTGATTGATATCCCAAGACTGGTCACCTGTTATTACACACAAACGCCAGATATGTCCGCTCCTCTTCAGCGGGTTGCGTTTGGAACCTCCGGCCACCGGGGGTCGGCGTTTGAGAATACGTTCAACGAAGCACACGTTCTTGCTATCAGCCAGGCTATCTGTGATTACCGCAAGCGGAAACACATCAATGGCCCCTGTTCATCGGGATCGATACCCACGCACTTTCCACGCCAGCATCGGCCTCTGCACTTGAAGTATTTGCAGCCAATGGCGTGCTGGCGATGATTTCACAAGACGATGAAACAACGCCGACACCGGCGGTCTCCCATGCCATTCTGAGCTATAACCGGGGGCGCAAAACAGGCCTCGCCGATGGTGTTGTGATCACGCCATCCCACAACCCTCCAGATAACGGTGGCTATAAATACAACGCAACCAATGGTGGCCCCGCAGATGTAGATGCGACCGGATGGATCGAGAAACGGGCGAACGTAATACTTGAGGGTAACCTCAACGAAGTGCAGCGATGATCCTATAGTCGTGCGTTGCATGCCGACACCACACATCGGCATGACTATCTGAGCGCTTACGTGAACGATCTGGAAAACGTTCTGGATATGTCGGCGATTGCTGCAGCGAAATTACGGATGGGTGTTGATCCGCTGGGTGGCGCGGGCGTTCATTACTGGGACGGGAAAATCCGTATGGACCCGTCGTCGCCTTACGCCATGCAGCGTTTGATTAAATTGAAGGATCGGTTCGATATTTCCTTTGGGTGCGATACGGATTACGACCGGCATGGCATTGTCACCAAGAGTTCCGGTTTGCTTCCACCGAACCATTATCTCACCGTGGCAATCGATTATCTGTTTTCTCATCGAGGGCACTGGGACGCCAAAGCGGCTGTAGGAAAAACAGTTGTCAGCAGTCAGATCATTGATCGGGTTGCAAAAAAGCTTGGGCGTGAACTTATCGAAGTGCCGGTCGGTTTCAAGTGGTTCGTAGATGGGCTGTTCGATGCATCGCTGGGCTTTGGCGGTGAGGAAAGCGCGGGAGCATCGTTTCTGCGTAGAGACGGCACAGTCTGGACCACAGATAAAGACGGCATGATTGCCGCCTTGTTGTCTGCGGAGATGACCGCAGTAACAGGGCGGGACCCTGGCGACTCTTACGCAATGCTGGCGCGCGAGTTCGGCGACCCGGTTTCTGAACGTTTTGAGGCGGTTGCGACACCTGTGCAGAAGAAGCATCTGGCAAAATTGTCAGCGGATCAGATTCAGTCAACTGAGCTGGCCGGAGAAAAAATCCTTTCTGTTCTGACCAAAGCGCCTGGCAATGACGCTCCCATTGGTGGTGTACGGGTAACTGCAGAAAGTGGCTGGTTTGCCGCCCGGCCGTCCGGAACGGAAGACATTTATAAAATCTACGCAGAGAGCTTTCAGGGCAAAGAACACCTGCAGCAAATTTTGACTCAGGCGCAGGCCATGGTCGATGCCGCATTGCAGGCCGTAAACCCCAGGGGGTGACATGAGTGGTACGGAACTCAGTGGCGAGGCCGAGCTGGAACAGTTGCAGGAGCGATCGTTCAGTTATTTCCTACACGAAACCGAGGTCCGCACACTGGCAGATGCTCTGTACCGGCGGGTTGACTGGGTTTGGGCACTTAACAACGGAAAAACCTTAACCCATGGCTGGCGGCCTGAAGAC
>DATJDA010000165.1:0-1787 GCA_035497695.1 Marinobacter sp.
GGGTATCTTCAGGCAACTGGGCCTGCCAGTCACTCAACAGAGAGGTGCGAATCAGAATCAGCGTAGTAGCAAGCATTAATGTTACCGCGAACACGGCGATCTGAGAGAGGCTTGCCCTGCGATGCCGGTACAGCCCCACAAGCGCAAGACGCCAGGCATTACCACCACCCCGAACCTTTCTCAGCGCGGCCATCAAAAGCCCGCCAAACAAGCCGAGAATGCCCAGCAACAACGCCAGCCCACCGAGAAGGGAGACCACCAGTGTCAGTTGGCCTGCATAAATCCAGACCAGACCAAACACAGCAACAACTGCAAGCGCCAAATCCGGAAGGGCTTCCCGCCCTGCTTCACCAGGCTCACTTCTTAGCACTCGCATCGCCGGAATATTACGCAGACGATGAACGGGCGGGTAGGCAAACGCGAACAACGACACCAGTGCAGTCAGAAGAGCAGGCATCAGTGCTGAGGGATCGATATACAGGTCTACCGCACGATCAAGCACTCCACCCAACATGCGAGTTAGTAACCAGAATAACGGCAGGGCCAGCAACAAGCCGCCAGCAATTCCCATAACTCCCCACAGAACGAGCCTTTGAATATACATTCGCCCAATGCCGTGGCCGTTCACCCCCAAGGTTTTCAGCAAGGCAACTGTGTCTCGTTGTGCCAGCGCGTACTGACGGCTGGCCACAGCTACGGCAACTGCGGCAAGCAGCACAGCCAGACTTCCGCCTAATAGTAAAAATCGCTCGGCGCGCTCGAGCGATCGCGACAAGGTTTCTCCATCTCGAACTCCGCGCCATTGCTGGCTTGGCCCAAGTTTTGGCTGAAGCCATTGATAGTAATTGTCCAGCGCGGTCTCACTGCCGGCAAACAGATACACGTAATCAACCCGGCTGCCCTCCTGAATAACACCGGTCGATGCCACATCCGCCACATGCATCATCACCCGTGGCGCCAGCGAAGAAAGGTTGAAACCGCCGTCCGGTTCTCGAATCAACAGGGCAGAGACCGTCAGAGCTCGATTGCCCACTTCCAGTGCATCACCAACGGAAATGTTCAGCAGGTGCAAAAGTCGCGGATTAACCCACACCTCGCCTGGCCGGGGGCCACTCCGGACCGTCGTTTCTTCCCCCTGCAACTTCTTTCGTACTTCAACCTCGCCCCGCAACGGGTACTCGTCACTGACGGCCTTCACAGAAACCAGCTGAAAGTCACTATTCTGATTACTGAACACCATGGTCGAGAATTCAACCATTTCGCCGGTAACCAATCCCTGTGACCGCGCCTCAGTCAACCAAAAATCCGGAATTTTACGATCATTTCCCGCATCGAGCTGACGATCAGCCGCAAGAAAAGCACTGGCAGATGTTACAAGGGTCCGCTGTAACTGGCTTGCGAACAGCGCGATAGTGGCCACAGTTGCTACCGCAATGATCAGGGCAGCAAGTACTACACGAACATCACGCTCACGCCAGTCCCGGCGCACAGACATAAGCTTGCTTGTAGCGCCCATCAGCCCGCCAGCCCCTGAGCCGTTTCCGGCTCGGTCAATATTCCTGCCTCAATATGAAACTGTCGGCTGCATCTGGCCGCCAGTTGCTCATCATGTGTAACCATTACCAATGTGGCACCCTGCTCCCGGTTTAACGCCATCAGCAAATCTGATACCGCCTGGCCGGTGCGGTTATCGAGATTGCCAGTGGGTTCATCTGCAAAGAGCACCACCGGATCACAGGCAAAGGCCCGGGCAATCGCCACTCGCTGCTGCTCGCCACCGGAAAGCT
>DATJDA010000166.1:0-8753 GCA_035497695.1 Marinobacter sp.
CCTGAGGCATTCTCCATTAATTCCGCAAATGGCCGGGCTTCAGGAATTCGGGCAACAAGAATGCTGGCGGAATAGCCAACTGCATGGTGCCGTTGATAGCAGGCAGCAATCGGCTCTGGCACCGGGAACTTTCGTTCATACAAATACTGCAGAAGGCGAAACTCTGCCAAAGACCGCACCCGAGCCTCACCAAGGAACAGATAAGAAGCGCCAGACACCCAAGCCACCAAACCGCCCCGGCGATATCGGCGTAGCACAAAGTCCGGTCCAGGTGAGCGCGCTAAAAACCAGGCGGCTCCCCGGCCCCCGCTTGCTACCAGTGTTGCATCTTTACCCCAGAAACCTGTATCGAACCACTGTGGTGTAAACTCGGAATCGTAACGGGCAGATACCAGAAACTTAGAAAGCCCGTCGGTTCGAACGATGTCACATGCATTCATGGATTACGGCTGCCTGCTTAATAACGTTTTTATAGATTAGCTTGAAGGACGCTGCTTACGATTTTCTATAGAATAGCTGTCAATTACCAGAGTCCGAATACACAGCTAACATGTTAACTCTTGCTAACCGACAATGGCCGATATTTTACCCATGAACTCAATCTGTATCCTACGACTGTCTGCCATCGGCGACGTCACTCATGTTGTCCCGGTAGTCCTGAGCCTTCAGGAACAACTGCCTGGCGTAAAGATCACTTGGGTGATAGGCAAAACTGAGGCCAGGCTTATTGGAGATTTACCCGGGGTTGAGTTCATCATTTTCGACAAGAAGGCTGGTCGAAAAGGCTACATCAATCTTCGCAAACAGATGAAAGGGCGGATGTTTGATGTCTTGCTGCACATGCAGGTAGCCTTCAGGGCTAATCTTGTTGCCGCCCTCATTCCAGCGAAGATCAAAGTCGGCTATGACAAGGTCCGTAGCAAAGATCTGCACAGCCTTTTTATAAATCGCCGCATTACTTCAACGCCGAACCAACACGTTCGCGATTGCTTAGCGAGTTTTCTGGAACCAATCGGGCTAAAAGCTGCAACACCGAAATGGGCAATACCGCTGGCAGAGAGCGACCTCGCCTTTGCCCGTGATCACTTGGCACAGGATCAAAGAAATCTGGTTATCAGCCCCTGCGCCAGCCATACACTGCGGAACTGGCCAGCCGTGCGTTACGCTCAGTTGGCAGATTACGCTATCAGCCGGCATGGTATGAAGGTACTGTTGGTTGGCAGTCCTGCACCTTATGAAAAAGAATACTGCGCAACTATTGAGCGCACGATGGTGGAAAAAGCCCACAACATTTGCGGTCAGGATACGTTAAAGCAGTTAACAGCTCTGTTAGCGGGTGCAGATCTGGCCGTAGCGCCAGACACTGGCCCTGCACACATCGCAAGTGCCGTTGGTACTGACGTGTTGGGATTATTTGCGGCGAGCAACCCCTTTCGATCCGGTCCTTACAACTCACTCAGGTGGTGTGTAAATCGCTACCCCGAGGCACTAAAAAAACATACCGGCAAAAGTGTAGAGGAGTCACGCTGGGGGGCAAAAGCAGAGTTCGAAGGCGCAATGGAGCTGATTACCGTGGACGACGCGACCTCCATGCTGGATTTGTGGGTTTCGGAACACTCAGCAACATGAAAACCAGGGCAGGTCTGGCCGACATGCCCCGATTTCAACATTACTTGCGTGCGGTGTAATCCTGATAGGACTTCTCTTCAACAAAGCGCGAGCCCAGGGCCAGATTCACTTCTTTCTTGATCGCTGCCCGCTTGTCGTTGGTCACATAGACAGCCCTGGCCAGTTCAATAAATTTAGGGCCAAAATTCTGGTCTGCTTCCTCATTACGGATATCATCTTCAATCACCCACAACTCTTCGTTGATTGCTTTTAGTTGCTTGTGAAGATCAGTAATTACATCTTGCTTTTGTACGGCTTCGTCCCAGGTCTTACTCAGCTCTTCCAGTTCCAGGCGTACATTTTTAAGTTTGGCTTCGTCTTTAATGCGCTCAGACTTGATTTCAAGAATGGTGATCTTATCGAGAACCTCACCAAAAGAGACCGGAACTTTAATAACATCTGCCATTTGTTTTTCCTGCAAAACCGATGAGTTTAAACAAACCGCCTTGTTGCAGTTTCAACAGAAGGCGGCTTTTTACAAGCGGGTACTATTTAGCTATTAACGTGTGTCAGCCAACTGCTACGCCCGGCTGCTCGTCCCTTAACGGCATCAAAATACATCGTCTGAAATTTCTCAGTGATCGGTCCACGCTTGCCAGTGCCAATAGCCCGGCCATCCAGCTCTCGAATAGGCAACACCTCAGCCGCTGTGCCAGTAAAAAATGCTTCCTGAGCAATATAGACTTCATCGCGGGTAATGCGACGTTCTTTAACCGTCAGGTTCAGTTCCTGGGCAAAGTCCAGAATGGTCTGGCGAGTGATCCCTTCCAGGCAAGATGTCAGCTCCGGGGTGTGCAGAATACCATCACGGATAATGAAAATATTCTCACCAGAACCTTCTGCGACGTAACCTTCGTTGTCCAGCAACAGCGCTTCATCGCAACCACTGGCAATGGCTTCATTGAGCGCCAGCATTGAGTTCATGTAGTTGCCGTTGGCTTTAGCTTTGCACATGGTGATATTCACGTGGTGCCGGGTATAAGATGACGTACGCACTTTGATGCCTTTTTCTTTGGCTTCCGGTGACATGTACGAAGGCCAGCTCCATGCTGCAATCATAACGTGAACTTTCAGGTTCTCGGCACGAAGCCCCATACCTTCTGAACCCAAAAACACCATGGGGCGCAGGTAGGCTTCATCCAGCTTGTTTTCACGAACCGCCGCACACTGTGCTTCTTTTATTTCTGCTTTGCTGAACGGCATCTTCAAATTAAGAATATGGGCAGAATTAAACAGGCGGTTAGTATGCTCATCCAACCGGAAAATAGCCGGGCCGTTCGCAGTACTGTAGGCTCGCACACCCTCAAAACAGCCCAAGCCGTAATGCAGAGTATGGGTGAGAACGTGGGTTTTGGCTTCGCGCCAGGGAACCATTTCACCATCCAGCCAGATAACCCCATCGCGATCAGCCATCGACATTCTTCATTACTCCTAAAACGGTTCTGATAAGAGGGTTCATTCTAACAGGAAATTTTCAAAGAAAAAGGTTGAGCAAACTAACTAACCATCACCTTTTTCCACATAGCCCGGACATATTCACGCTCTTCAACGAGCCTATCCCCTGCAACCTGACTATTAAGGTTTTGAAGTGCCCGGCGGTGAATGGTTGAGCGCAGTTTGATGAAGGCATCCTTCAGCTTCTCGGTATCTTCACGCGGCAGCACGCCAACCTGCCCCAACGCTTCCATCTGCCGGATATTATCTGGCCAGCGGGTAAGCTCCGGATAAACTGAGCACCATGCCAGCATCAGGTACTGAACCATAAACTCGATATCAACAATGCCACCTTCATCATTTTTGATATGAAAGATATCTTTTTGTTGCGACTCTGGGGTACCAACCCCTGAACGCATTTTATCGCGCATGGCAATGACCTCTTCACACAACTTGCGCCGATCTCTGGGCAGGCAAAGAATATCCCGGCGGATAGCTTCAAAGGCCGCCAGAGTTTCAGAGCATCCGGCGACGCCTCGCGCCCGCGCCAGCGCCTGATGCTCCCAGGTCCAGGCGTCATTGCGCTGGTACTTTTCGAAAGCCTGCAAGGTACTGACAAGCAGGCCCGAACTACCAGACGGGCGCAGTCTCATGTCTACCTCATACAGCTGGCCGGAGGGCGTCTGTGCATTGAGAATGTGCACAATTCGCTGGCCAAGCCGGGTGTAGAACACAGCGTTGTTGATGGGCTTTTCACCGTCTGTGGACAGTTCCGGATCAGCGGTGTGAACAAACACCAGATCCAGGTCAGAGGCGTATCCAAGCTCGATACCACCGAGCTTGCCATAAGCAATAATAGCGAAATCCGTATTGCAGGATGAGCCGTCTGCACGTTTGGGGTGCCCATGCCGGCTGGCCAGATTTGAAAATGCCACATCAATGACATGATCCAGCACTACCTCGGTAATCCAGGTCAGATAGTCACTCACTTTCATTAATGGCAGCGTACCCGCAAGCTCCGATGCCGCTAAACGAAGAATGTGAGCCTTTTTGAAATGGCGTAACGCCTCCATCTGCTCTTCCAGATCCTCGTAGGGAATTCTAAGGGTTTGCTGGCGCAGGTCATCCTGCAATTCCTGCTTGCTTGGCGGCCGGTAGAGGCTTTTTGCATTCAACAACTCATCCAACAACAACGGCGTTTCTGCAAGCTGCCGGGCAATCCATGGGCTTTCGCTGCAGAGCTTTACCAATTGAGCACAGGCACTGGGGTTTTCCAGCAGCAACACCATGTAGGCGGTACGCCGCAGGATTGCCTCCACCAACTGCAACACGCGAGACAGGGTTTCAGAGGGATTTTTCACCTGGGTCAGTGCCTGCAGTAGCATTGGCATAAACTGGTTCAGCCGCTTTCGCCCCTGAGTCTGCATGGTTTGCACGGCCCGACTTTCCCGCAGGCTCTGCAGCATGGTGTAGCTGGCTGAGGCATCCTCATACCCATGCTCCGCCAGCCACCGGGCGCCGGCGGGCTGATCAATCTCTGCCAGCCAAAGCTCATGCCACTCATCGTCCAGGGCCGCTGCGCTGGCTTCGTTGTCATCCTCCGTCGCAATTATATTGGCAAAGTGAGTCGCAACCTTCTGCCGATGCTGATTTAGCGCAGCTTCACAGGCGGGCCAATCATCAAAACCCATAATCAGGGCAACCCGGGCTTTGCCGAGGGCGTCATCCGGCAATAGCTGGGTCTGTTTATCGCCTATGCCCTGCAGGGCATGTTCAAGATTTCGCAGAAACACATAGGCCTCTCTCAGCTCCCGCACCACCTGTGATGGCAGAAGCTCAAGCGCCTCCAGTTCTGCCAGAACCGGTTGCAGCTCCCGCCTCTGGAGTTCACGGTCACGGCCACCGCGAATCAACTGAAATGCCTGCACCACGAACTCGATTTCACGAATGCCGCCACTGCCAAGCTTTATATTGTTTTCAAGGCCCTTGCGACGCACCTCACGACTAATCATGGCTTTCATGGTTCGCAGAGACTCAAACGCACTGAAGTCAATATACTTACGGTATACAAACGGCCGCAGACTTTCCTGCAAGACACTTCCCGCCGCCTTGTCACCGGCAACCACCCGCGACTTCACCATGGCGTAACGCTCCCAGTCACGCCCCTGGTCCTGATAATAGGTCTCCAGCGCCGCAAAGCTAAGCGCCAAATCCCCACTCTGGCCGTAAGGGCGCAGCCTCATGTCTACGCGAAAAACAAAACCATCAGCGGTAATCTGATCCAGCGCCTGAATCAGTCTCTGCCCCAGCCTGATGAAAAATGTCTGGTTATCCAGCGCTCTCCGGCCACCACGGGTTTCACCTTTTCCCGGAAACGCAAAAATCAGATCTATATCTGAAGATACATTAAGTTCCTGCCCACCCAGCTTGCCCATACCAAGCACAACCAACTGCTGAGGGCCATCGCTTCTAGTGACCGGGTTCATTCCCCAGGGCGTTCCATATTGTTTGCAAGCGTCCTCATAGAGCCATCTGAGCGCGGCATCAATACAGAGATCTGCGAACGCGCTGGTGGCCGCCATCGTTTCCTGAAGATCAGCCCAGCGCAGTAAATCACGCCATATAATGCGAAACTGAAACTCGCAACGGAAGTGACGCAGTGCAACATGCAATGACTCTTCATCATGTATATCTGCCAGATAGGTCTGCCAGCGGCGCTCCAGATACTCCGTTGTTGTTGGCTCTGTTAACCGATGGGCAAGCAGTGACGCACGAATCTGGTCAGGCTGATGCTCCAGAGTGCGCCGAAGAAATACGCTTCGGGCAAATGCATCGGCAACCGTTATGGGCGTTATGCCTGCATCGTCCGTTAGCCACGACGGAGGTCCATCGGGAAATATTGACGGCCAGCGGGTTGCTACATCTTCCGCCAGCAACTTTGGCAGATGGCTCCACGGCTTAGACATAATGCAAACCCCTGTTTGTCTGTTATATTTCCAGTACTGTATAACGAACTTATTCACGACTGAACAGGCCTGATACCCGGATGCAGAGATATCGCCGCCCGCTAAACCCTGAGCATGAGCGAACCCACCTGCCAATGGGGAGCCTGATACGGCATCGAATGAAGCGCCTGTTTCTGATTCTTGCCGGCTTGCTGTGCCTGCAGGTTCTGGTGATCTGGGCTGCCGAAGATTTTAGCCTGTTTGAAGCAATCTGGGTGACCATGACTACGGTGGCCACAGTTGGCTACGGTGATATCGCCCCCCAAACCTATGTTGGGCGGATCAGCACTATACTGCTTCTGTTTGTTGGCGCGATCACACTACTGACGTTCATTATCAGCGATTTCATCGAGTACCGGTTCTACCGCCGCGAACGTATCCTCACTGGAAGATGGATCTACAAAATGAAAAACCACATCATAGTGATAAACACTCCCCAGCATGGCGGCGCACTCTATTTCAAACGTTTTGCTACTCAGGTAAGAGCTGTACCTGGCTATGAGACAACGCCCATAATTTTGCTGACCCGCGAATTCCCAAATGGCCTGCCAGCGGAGTTATCCGACATGGGAATCGTACATTATCACGGTTCCGGTTTTGATCCGGAGGCACTAAAAGCCGTGCATGCGGGCGACGCACGTCATATTGTTGTTCTGGCCGTCAACGAGTCCGACCCTCTCTCAGATAGCATGACGTTTGACATAGCCCATCGTCTTTGTGAATCCAACCTGGGCCAGCAAACAACAATAGAATGCGTTACCGATGCCAACCGAAGCCGGATTAAAGCCTTAGGCATTCGCACGGTTATTCGCCCCGTGCGCACTTATCCGGAAATCATGGTGCGATCGGTGGTTGCACCGGGCACTGAAGCTGTGCTTGAAGACATGTTTAACTACGAGCAGGATCACCCACATCGATACGAGCTTACACTGGACGATCTAAACTGGGCTGATATTGTCAGCGCGCTGATTCGCCATGGAATCGGGACAGCTCTGGCCTACATTAACGACGATAATGAGATTATCTGCCACCCGCCAGTCGTTGATGAAATAAAAGGAAAGGGACTGATCGTGCTGGTTAAGTCACTGAATACTCCTACGCTCGACGTCGTTGAAGAGGCCCTCGCACGGTATCGTGTATTTCTGGAGAAGTGGAGGAATTTGCAGGAACGTGACAACATAGCCGACCAAACCAGCCCTGCTGTTCATTAAGTCTTTGTTACCGGGCACATTGTTATGATGAATCCTGTACTTTTCAAACCACTATTTGACGCCCTTGCCTCTGACGTGCAACAAGAGGTGGTCGACGCCGCAAATCTTTTTAACGCAGCGGACCTTGCAGAATTCATCGAGCAAAATCTTGATCTTGAAACCGGCCACACACTCTTCCAGATGCTCCCACTGGAATTGCAGGCAAAGGTTCTCGGCTATGCCAACGCAGATACCCAGATTGCCCTTACCCGGGTAATTCCGGTACAGGAACTTGCGCTGCTTGCTGCAGAAATGCCGTCCGATGACCGGGTAGATTTTTTCAATCTGCTTGATGAGTATCGCCAGAAGCAACTGATCAAACGGTTAACCGAAGACGACCGGGAAGATCTGACTGCCCTGCTTGCATATGAAAAGGGCACGGCAGGCGCATTGATGAGCACCGACTACGCTGTGTTTGAGTCGGGGATTACCGCCAGCGAAGCCATCGATATATTACGCAAAACCGCGATGGACAAAGAAACCATTTATCAATCTTTTGTGGTTGATGAAGACCAGGTTTTGATTGGCGTTGTATCGTTACGGCGCCTGATTGTGGCGCAACCAGACGCGGTTATTGATACCTTGCTTGCTACAGGTCTGGTATCCACCTACACCTATACATCTCAAGACGATGCCGCGAGATTAATCACCAAATATGACTTGCTGGCGCTACCCGTACTGGACGAACACGAACGACTGGCTGGCATCATCACCTATGACGATGCGATGGACGTTATCGAGGCTGAGGCCACAGAGGACATTCATAAAGGCGGATCTGTCAGCAACCTGGAAAACGGTATCACCACAGCGTCACCCTTTTCACTGTATCGATCACGCATTCAGTGGTTGGTTATTCTGGTATTTGCCAATATTTTTACCGGCGCTGGTATCGCACATTTTGAAGAGATCATTGGCGCTCATCTGGCGTTACTGTTCTTCATGCCTTTACTGGTAGCCAGTGCCGGCAACGCGGGTGCGCAATCTGCCACCCTGGTTATCCGGGGGATCGCAACCGGTGATGTTATCAACCGTGACTGGCTCAGGCTGTTCAATAAAGAACTGCTGGTTGCTTCAACTCTGGGATTGACGATGGCTTTAACGGTATGGGTTGTCGGGGTATTCCGGACCGAAATGGCCATTGCCACCACAGTCGCCATTACCATGATTGCTGTTGTTCTTGCCGGGGGCTTGATTGGCATCCTACTGCCACTGCTGCTTAACCGGCTTAAAATAGACCCGGCAGCGGCCAGTATTCCATTAATAACAACGATTGCAGATGTGAGCGGCGTGATGATTTATTTCAGTATTGCCACGGTGATCTTGGGCGCCACCTAACACTCACGTCAGAAGTGCCAACTGCATCTGGCCAAGTGTGGCGTCTGTCATCAGCTCTTCA
>DATJDA010000167.1:0-4445 GCA_035497695.1 Marinobacter sp.
CACGGCTTACCGCAGCTCCAGCCGGGACCCAAGGACCTGGCTGGCAAATCCTTCACCAAAGGCGATGCCCAATTGATCCACAAGGTTCTGAAACGGTGATTTACTGCGGCTGTAATCTACCAGATCCTCTTCACCAACAATGTCTCGCGCCACAAAAGAGGTGCTGCCAAGCCCATCAATCAGCCCAAGATCCAGCGCTTGCTCACCGCTCCAGATCAACCCGCTGAACAGCTCTTCGTTATCCGCCAGGCGATCACCACGCCCTTCTTTCACTGCTTTGATAAATTGCTTGTGAGTGTTTTCAAGAACACTCTGCCAAAAAGCCACTTCGCCTTCCCGCTCCGGTGAAAACGGATCCAGAAATGCCTTGTTTTTACCGGCGGTATAAAGCCGACGTTCAATGCCCACTTTATCCATAATCCCAGTGAAGCCAAAGCCACCGGCAACAACACCAATCGAACCGACCAGGCTTGCCCGGTTGGCATAGATCTCATCAGCAGCGGAGGCAATGTAATACGCTCCAGATGCGCCAACGTCTGATATCACGGCGTAAATCTTCTTCTCCGGATACTCTTCCCGCAGACGGTGAATTTCATCATAAACATAGCCGGACTGAACCGGGCTGCCTCCTGGGCTATTAATCCGCAGTATTACGGCAACCGCATTTTCATCTTCAAAGGCAGATCTAAGCGAGCTGACAATATTATCAGCACTTGCCAGCTCATCAGCGGCGATCGGCCCTGTCACATCAACCAGTGCTGTATGTTTTCCGGTAACCGAGCCAAGGCCAGCACCCAAAGGAAATTTGAACATAAACAATATGGCAAACAAATAAACGAAGGTGAGAGCCTTGAAGAAAATGCCCCACCGGCGACTACGGCGATGCTCCGACTGCAGAGACAAAACCAGCTTTTCAATTAACCGCCAGTCGCGGCCGGATTCCGGGGACACGGTCTTGTCACCCCACCCGGAGGGCTTATCAGATTCCCAATCACTCATGCATGCATCCTGTTGTTGCGTTTATATAACACCGGTCAAAGCGTTCACAGACCAAGAACCCGACGAAGGTCTGGTACCGTATCAACAATGGCGTGAGGCGCATATTCTCCGAGTACGTCCCGCTGATGAACCCCCCACTCTACTCCAATCGAGGGCATGCCAATGCGCTGGGCCATTTCCAGGTCATATCGGGTGTCGCCAATCATAACCGCGTCTTCAGGCTCGATTCCATAAAAGCGAATGATTTCTTCAAGCATGGCTGGATCTGGTTTCGAGCGAGTTTCGTCGGCGCAGCGGGTGATATCAAAATATTGACCCAGGCCACTTGTTGCCAGAGCCTTTCCCAGCCCCCTGCGACTTTTTCCCGTAGCAACCGAGCAACCCATACCGGCACGACGAATATCAGTCACAACGTCTGCCATGCCTGCGAATACGTTCTGTGGTGTTGTCACTTTAGCGAAGAAGTACTCAGCATAGCGCTCTCGAATGGTCACTCGCTCTTCACTACCGATATCCGGATAAAGTATTTCCAGCGCCTCAATCATCCCCAGGCCAATTATATCCCGATACGCCTGCCGCTCCCGAACAGGATAACCAAGTTCCAGGGCTGCATGGTGAAGGCTCTCCGCAATATGCTCCACGGAATCTACAAGCGTTCCGTCCCAGTCAAAAATAATAGCCTTGAACTTCATTATGTATCTCTATCTTGTCAGGCGCGCTTCGAGTTTTTTCAGCACGTCACTGAATGCATGATCATATGGAGCTCTCAGATGAATCGGCTCACCGGTTACCGGCAGTGCGAATTCAAGAGCATAAGCGTGAAGCATCAGTCTTTGCCCACCAAGTGTCCGAAAGGCCTTCAGACTTACATCATCCATGTACTTGTCATCACCGGCTATCGGATGGCCGGCCCAAACACTATGAACTCGTATCTGGTGAGTCCTGCCCGTTACCGGTGAAGCCTCTACCAGACTGTAGCCTTCATAATGGGCAAGGCAACGAAAACGCGTCAATGAAGGCTTGCCCGCCTCATCAACCTTCACCCGCCGCTCACCATTTGCCATCTCATAACGCAGCAATGGCACATCGACTTTTGAAATACTATCAGACCAGTTACCACCTACAAGTGCATGATAATGCTTGCCAATGCGCCTTTCACGCAACTCGTCCTGAAGGTATCGGAGGGCAGACCGCTTTTTAGCAATCATCACCAAGCCAGATGTGTCTCTGTCCAGCCGATGCACCAACTCAAGAAAATGCGCCTCCGGCCGGGCTGCGCGAAGCACTTCAATCAACCCGAAGCTGAGCCCGCTTCCGCCATGAACCGCGATACCGGAGGGCTTATTCACGACCAGCATCTGGTCATTTTCAAAAATCACTGAATCTTCCATGACACTCTGAACACGACTGCCAGGCTTTATTGTTTCAGCCTTCTCTTTTCTGACAACAGGCGGGATGCGTAGTCGATCGCCAACCTTAAGGCGCGTATCCGGCTTTACCCGGCCTTTGTTAACACGCACCTCACCCTTGCGGACGATCCGGTAGATAATACTCTTGGGCACTCCCCGCAACTGCGCAAGCAGAAAGTTATCAACACGCTGGCCGTCATTATCTTCACTGATGGTTACCAGCCGGACCTCCTGACGCACCCCGTCAGCTTGTCCACGCGCCTGCCCTTCTGCCCGCCCTTTGGAATTCCGATCGGGTACCGGCTTTTCCGATCTGGCATCCGCGGTTTTCTCACGGCTGGACTTGCGAGGCATAACTTTCCTTAAAATCAAGGTGAATGCAGGATTGAACGGCTATATGAATACTGGTATATTCCGGTGTGCTCTGCCGTTTGTCTACGGCCTGATCAAATTCAGTCAGAAGCCGGAGCGGTGGAAGTATACCGACACTATTCGAGAGTTTGAACGCCGCGCACCCAATCACTATCGGGAACGGCGCAAAGAAGTACGCCCGGCAACACAGGACAGACCTGAGAATAAAGGCTGTATTCCTGATCCGGGACAAGAAGCAACCGTGCAGAAAATTGGCGGGCAACATCACGAAGAATCATTGCCATGCAAGGCCGGGCCGTCCAGCTTATGAATAGGACATGAGACCCAGGCACTTGTGTGAACTTGAAAACGGATAACATGCGTCAACTGACACGAATCTTATACGCCCCTTCTCTGCCAGCAGGCAGCCGGATCGTTGGCGGTGGTTTCAGATCAACAGAATCGTACCCTATAAGGGCCTGATTCGTCTGGCCGTCGGCAAGCTCCTGCTGTTTAAAAGAGCTTGCGGCACGCACGTCCTGCTTCGCTGATGCGAGTCCTACCGGTTTTCTGTCAACATTAAACGACAGGAACTCCTTCTTTCCATGAAAAGAATGCTCATAAATGCGACTCACCCTGAAGAGTTGCGCGTTGCACTGGTTAACGGCCAGCGTCTGTTCGATCTTGATATCGAATCCAGCTCCCGCGAGCAGAAAAAAGCCAACATCTATAAAGGCCGGATTACCCGGGTCGAGCCTAGCCTCGAAGCCGCCTTTGTTGATTTTGGCGCAGATCGTCACGGCTTTCTGCCCCTGAAGGAAATTTCCAAGGAGTACTTCAAAAAATCCCCCGGACAAATCGAAGGCAAAATCAACATTAAAGACGTGGTATCCGAAGGCCAGGAAGTCATTGTGCAGGTCGATAAGGAAGAGCGTGGTAACAAGGGTGCCGCCCTGACCACATTCATCTCTCTTGCCGGCCGATACCTGGTGCTGATGCCAAACAACCCCCGTGCAGGCGGTATATCACGCCGGATTGAGGGTGAAGAGCGTGCACAGCTAAAAGATGCCATGAACGACGTACAGGTGCCCAAATCTATGGGCATTATCGTGCGCACTGCCGGTATCGGGCGCAACACCGAAGAGCTTCAGTGGGATCTCGATTACCTGGCCCAATTCTGGGAAGCGATTACCCAGGCCGCCGGCGAGCGCAAAGCGCCTTTCCTGATTCATCAGGAAAGTAACGTGATTATCCGTGCTGTGCGCGATTACCTTCGCCAGGATATAGGCGAGGTACTGATTGATTCCGGCTCGGTGTACGAAGATGTGCTGAATTTCGTACGGGCCGTTATGCCCTCCTTTGAAAACAAGATCAAGCTGTACAACGACGAGATTCCACTGTTCAGCCGGTACCAGATTGAAGGTCAGATCGAAACTGCGTTCCAGCGTGAAGTAAAGCTGCCTTCCGGTGGCTCCATCGTGATAGACCCGACGGAAGCACTGGTTTCAATCGACATTAACTCCTCCCGGGCCACGAAAGGCCACGACATTGAGGAAACGGCTCTTCAGACGAACCTGGAGGCTGCTGAAGAAATTGCACGCCAACTGCGCTTGCGAGACATGGGCGGCCTGATTGTTATCGATTTTATCGACATGACACCGGCCAAACATCAACGTGAAGTTGAAC
>DATJDA010000168.1:0-22246 GCA_035497695.1 Marinobacter sp.
CTTATTCGGATACGTTCAGTATTATTTATTCGGTGTGCGCTTATCAAGCACAGAATCAATCAAGCCGTACTCTTTTGCCTGAACGGGATCCATAAAGTTGTCACGATCGGTATCTTTTGCAATGGTTTCAAGTTTCTGACCAGTATGCTTGGCCAGTATGGAGTTCAGAGTGTGGCGGATTTTAAGAATTTCCCGGGTATGAATTTCAATATCGGTCGCCTGCCCCTGATAACCACCCAAGGGTTGGTGAATCATAACCCGCGAGTTGGGCAGACAGGCCCGCTTGCCTTTGGTTCCACCGGCCAGCAGAAATGCACCCATGCTTGCCGCCTGGCCAATACACAGGGTAGACACATCCGGTTTGATAAACTGCATGGTATCGTAAATAGACATGCCGGCGGTGACAGAGCCACCCGGACTGTTGATATATAAGTGAATATCTTTATCCGGATTCTCAGATTCCAGAAACAACAGTTGGGCCACAATCAGGTTCGCCATGTGGTCTTCTACCTGGCCAACCATAAAAATTACCCGTTCCTTGAGCAGGCGAGAGTAAATATCGAAGGAACGCTCACCTCGAGCTGTCTGCTCAATTACCATCGGCACCAGAGCAGATCTGGCGGCCATTGTGGGATCATTGATTGGTTGCTGCGTCATTATGCGCCTGAGCTCCTTGTGACAATGGGTCGTAAATTTACACTACGGCATTCATTATGGATGCTATCTCATCCTATACTTTGCCAGCAGTTGACCAAGATGAAAACAGCCGGATATACCGGCTGTTTTATAAACTCGGCCAGCCGGGCCGGATTTCACTCCAACCCTTGGCGTAATCAGCCCTTGGACTGCGCCGCTTTAACGGCGTCTTCGTACTTCACCTTCTTATCTTTAACTTTAGCCTGCCCCAGCACGTAATCCACCACCGAGTCTTCCAGTACAGAAGATTCAATTTGGGATTTCTGGTCCGGATTGTTATTAAAGTGGGCAATGACCTCTTCAGGCTCCTCATAAGTAGAGGCAATCTCCTGAATTTTCTCATCAACTTTGGCCGGATCTGCCTTCAAGTCATTTTTCTTGACCACTTCCTGGAACAACAGGCCGGTTTTTACGCGACGCTCAGCCTGATCCTGAAAGATCTCCTTAGGCAACTGCTGGAAATCCACCTGGCCACCAAATCGCTGAACTGCATCCTGACGCAGACGATCAATTTCCTGATCTACCAGAGCCGCAGGCACGTCAAACTCAGTGCTCCCCAGCAGCCCGTCAACCACGTCATTTTTTACTTTGGTGGAGATGGCCTGTTTCAGCTCACGCTCCATGTTCTTTTTAACTTCTGCACGGAACGCAGCCTCATCGGCAGCTTCTATGCCGAACTTTTTGAAGAATTCCGTGTCCAGTTCAGGCAACTGTGGTTCTTCAACTTTATGAATCGTGATTGCAAATTTGGCCGGCTTACCCGCCAGATCTTCATTGTGGTAGTCCTCAGGGAAGGTAACTTCTATATCCAGCTCCTCGCCAGCTTTACCACCAACAATCGCTTTCTCAAAGCCCGGAATCATCTGATCGGATCCCAGAGTCAGACGGTGGCCTTCAGCAGAACCGCCCTCAAACTCCTCACCGTCTATGAAGCCCTTGAAATCAATGGTCAGTACGTCCTTATTTTTGGACTTACGCTTGACTTCTTTCATGGTGGCCTGCTGGCCACGGAGGTTATCGATCATGGTGTCGATATCCTTATCCGTCACTTCAGAGGTCATTTTTTCAATGGATACTTTGCTCAGATCACCCAGCTCAATTTCCGGAAGCACCTCGAAAATGGCAACAAATTCCAGATCTTTGCCCTCTTCCATGGTTTTCGGCTCAAGCCTCGGCCAGCCAGCAGGATTAAGATCCTGCTCCTGCAGCGCTTTGATGTAGTGGTCGCGCATGGCTTCGCCAACAATTTCCTGGCGTACGCTGTCACCGAAACGACGCTTTACCACGCTCATGGGCACCTTACCCGGACGGAAACCATTAATGCGCACAGTGCGCGCAGTTTCCTGCAGGCGTTTCTGAACCGCCTGGTCGATTTCCTGGGCGGGCACACCAATCGTCATACGACGTTCGATGTTGGAGGTCGTTTCAACAGACACTTGCATGGAAGATCCTCAGATTACAGGTTCGGTATATGAATGAAGTTAAAGTAAAAAGTCCGTTTCCGGGCAAACTTTTACGGGGTCTCCGTGAAAGTACCGAAAATTAAAAGCCGATAGTTTATCATGGTTTGCCCTGCCGAGAGAATCACCAGATGCGACCAGTTTCAGGTAAAGTACAAATACGATGTCAGATCGGGAGAAAAGAGAGGGAAAACGGGAGAGTAATTAAGTGGTGCGCGAGGAGAGACTCGAACTCTCACAGGTTGCCCCACTGGAACCTAAATCCAGCGCGTCTACCAGTTCCGCCACTCGCGCACATCGTTTGCGGAAATCAATAAGGGGAGTAAGTGGGGTGGACGAAGGGGATCGAACCCTCGACCGCAGGAATCACAATCCTGAGCTCTACCAACTGAGCTACGTCCACCACATAGGAACACACCTTTTAACTTTGCTGATTACGGTAGCTCTGGTACGACCCAAGCCGACGGCATAATGGCGCGCCCGGCAGGATTCGAACCTGCGACCCTCGGCTTAGAAGGCCGATGCTCTATCCAGCTGAGCTACGGGCGCTTAACCGTTCGCCCACCTGAACATCCAGAAAAATGGTCGGGGTAGAGAGATTCGAACTCCCGACATCCTGCTCCCAAAGCAGGCGCGCTACCAGACTGCGCTATACCCCGATTTAACTGAACAACAAGTGCCTTAGCAAAGTTGGCGCGAATGTTACCGGCGAGAATTGGTTCCGTCAACACAGAATTCCATATTCAGCCAAACATTGTATGTTTCTTTCACTATACCAGCCACAGAAGCGCCCTGAATACACACTATTATAACACCTGTTAATTGGAGTTGGGCCTGAAGCATGCGACAATGCCGCCCTTCTTTTAATGATGCCTACCAACTGACAAGACGAGACATGAGCGCCAAACTAATCAAAGGAAAGGAAATTGCTGCCGCAGTCAGACAACAGGTTGCTGCAGGTGTAGAGGCCCGAAAACAACAGGGGCTGCGTCCACCAGGACTGGCTGTGATACTGGTAGGAAATGATCCCGCATCGCAGGTCTATGTTGGCAGCAAGCGCAAAGCCTGCGATGAAGCCGGCATTCTCTCTCTTTCCTACGACCTACCGGAAGAAACTTCGCAGGAAGCCCTGGAAGCGCTGGTCGACGAATTGAACGAAAATCCGACGATAGACGGCATACTGGTGCAACTGCCCCTGCCCGCCCATCTGGATGCAGACCCTATTCTTGTTAAAATCCGCCCAGATAAAGATGTCGACGGTTTTCACCCGTATAATATCGGCCGGCTTATGCAGCGCAAACCAACTCTGCGCCCTTGCACACCGGCCGGTATAATAACGCTGCTGGACAGCATCGGAACACGTTATAAAGGCCAGCACGCTGTCATAGTCGGCGCTTCAAATATTGTCGGCCGCCCAATGAGCATGGAGCTTCTTCTGAAAGGTGCCACCATAACCGTGTGCCACCGCTTTACGTCTGATTTGAAGAAATTTGTTGGGGAGGCGGATATTCTGGTCGCCGCCACTGGCAAGCCTGGTCTGATTAAAGGCGAGTGGGTGAAACCAGGTTCCACGGTAATCGATGTCGGCATCAACCGGATGGACGATGGCAAGCTCCGCGGTGATGTGGAGTTCGAGGCTGCCTCAGAGCGCGCAGCGTATATCACCCCAGTACCCGGTGGTGTAGGCCCTATGACGATTGCAACGCTACTACAGAACACCCTGCAGGCCGCCAACACGTCCTATTAGAGCTGACAGTATAAAAAAAGGGCCAGAACATCTGCTCTGGCCCTTTTTTATGATCAGATTAAAACTCAGCTATTTAATCTGGCTTTTACTGCCAGACGGGAAGCGTGCAGAAGTGGCTCAGTATAGCCATTTGGCTGCTCGCGCCCCTTCAGAACCAAATCCATTGCAGCCTTAAAGGCGATGCTGTCGTCGAAGTTCGGAGCCATGTCGCGATAATCCGCATCACCCGCGTTTTGCTTATCGACAACCGCCGCCATACGCTTCATGGTTTCTTCAATCTGCGCTTCGGTGCATATACCGTGATACAGCCAGTTGGTCAGCAGCTGAGACGAAATACGCAATGTTGCGCGGTCTTCCATCAAGCCCACATTATTGATATCCGGAACTTTCGAGCAACCAACTCCCTGCTCTACCCAGCGAACCACATAACCAAGGATACCCTGGGCGTTGTTGTCCAGCTCCTGTTGAATATCTTCCGCAGTCAGTGATTCAGGATTGCTCATTACCGGCACCGTAAGGATGTCGTCCAGGCTTGCACGAGTGCGGCTTTCCAGTTGCTTCTGCACATCGGCCACATTCACCTGATGGTAATGGCTTGCATGCAGAGTTGCGGCTGTCGGTGATGGAACCCAGGCGGTATTTGCGCCGGACTTTGGATGGCCAATCTTGGCCTCCAGCATGTCTGCCATAAGATCTGGCATAGCCCACATACCTTTACCAATCTGAGCCACTCCGCGGAAGCCTGTCTCAAGGCCGATATCAACGTTCCACTGCTCATATGCGGCAATCCAGGCAGCCTTTTTCATTTCGCCCTTGCGAATGTACGGGCCGAGCTCCATGGAGGTGTGCATTTCATCACCTGTCCGGTCAAGGAAACCGGTGTTGATGAAGATAACGCGGTCTTTTGCTGCGTGAATACATGCCTTCAAGTTGACAGTGGTGCGACGCTCTTCGTCCATAATGCCAACTTTCAGGGTGAAGCGAGGCAAGCCAAGTGCATCTTCAACACGACCGAAGAAATCGTTGGTAAAAGCAACTTCCTCAGGGCCGTGCATTTTGGGCTTCACGACATACATGGAGCCTTTGGTGCTGTTCTGGTATTTACCATTGCCTTTAAAATCATGGATTGCGATCAACGCAGTGACCAGGCCGTCCATCAAGCCTTCGGGGACTTCCTGGCCATCGCTCAGCAGTACCGCAGGGTTGGTCATCAAATGCCCAACGTGACGTATAAACATCAGGCTGCGGCCTTTCAGAACCAGCTTGCTACCGTCAGCGGCCGTGTACGTGCGATCGGCATTCAGCCGACGGGTCAGCTGACTGCCGCCCTTGTTGAAACTCTCTTCAAGATCGCCCTTCATCAGGCCCAGCCAGTTGCGGTACGCCAGCGCTTTATCATCTGCATCAACAGCGGCAACTGAGTCTTCACAGTCCATAATGGTGGTCAGTGCTGACTCCATCAGAACGTCTTTTACGTGAGCGCCGTCGTCCTTACCAATAGGATGGCTGGCGTCGATCTGAATCTCGAAATGCATGCCATTTTTGACCAGCAAAATGCCAGTCGGCGCATCGGCTGCACCGGTGTAACCAACAAAACCAGACTCATCTTTCAGACCAGCGGTTTCGCCATTGAGCATTTTAATGGCCAGTTTGCCGCCTTCAATGACGTATTTCGACGCATCTTTGTGACTGCCGGTGGTCAGTGGTGCGGAGCTGTCCAAAAGATTGCGGGCCCACTCAATAACTTTTGCACCACGAACCGGATTGTAACCAGGACCTTTCTCAGCACCACCCTCTTCAGAGATAGCATCTGTGCCATAAAGGGCGTCGTACAGGCTACCCCAACGTGCGTTAGCCGCATTCAGGGCAAACCGGGCGTTCATGATGGGAACTACCAACTGGGGGCCGGCCAGGGTGGCAACTTCTGCATCGACATTGGTGGTGGAAATTTTGAAATCAGCAGGCTCATCAACCAGGTAACCGATTTCCTTCAGGAAGGCCTTATATTCGGCCATATCAAGCTTCTTGCCCTTATGCTCACGATTCCAGGTATTCATTTTCTCCTGGAGTGTGGCACGCTTGGCCAGTAATTCACGGTTACGTGGAGCCAGCTCATTTACAATCTTGTCGAATTCTGCCCAAAACTTCTCGGCGTCGATACCGGTTCCGGGAATTGCCTCATTATTTACAAAGTCATACAGATTCTTTGCGATCTGAATGCCGCCGACTTGTATACGTTCTGTCATTGTTGTCTGCCTCAATGAGTTACATTTTCGGCCTCCTTCAAAGTAAGGAGACGTTCTGATTCGAGCGCCGCATTCTACGGGAAAACGCCTGCAAAATCATTACCACCCGTGCAGGGGTGCTTTGACCCGGGTTGGAAATACTGGCTACCCTCTGCGCCAGCTGGTGCCTTCCCGTGAGTCATCCAGGATAACCCCCCGTTCCGCCAGCTCGTCGCGAATGCGGTCAGCTTCCGCAAAATCGCGGGCACTACGGGCACGATTGCGTGCCTCTATACTGGCTTCTATCTGCTCTGCACTCAGCTCGCCATCAGCCCCGGCCTGGAAAAATGCCTCCGGATCCTGTTGCAGCAGCCCCAAAACAGCCCCGAGCCGAATCAGTACCGCTGCAGCGTCCGCAGCTTCCGCTTCCCGGCCTTCACGGCGATGCTGATTTATGTCATTAGCAACACCATGAAGCACCGATATGGCACCTGCGGTGTTGAAATCGTCATCCATCAGCTCAGCAAAGCGGCGATCATACTCAGTCTCGGCAACCGTATCGGCCGGTGCTGGCTGAATACCGCGCAAGGCGTTATACAGCTTTGTTAATATGTGCTTTGCCTCAACCAGATTATCTTCCGAGTAATCCACCTGGCTCCGGTAATGGCTGGATACCAGAAAATAACGAACCACCTCTGCCGGATACGTCTCGAGAATTTCCCGAATGGTGAAAAAGTTGCCAAGGGACTTGGACATCTTCTCTTTGTTCACACGAATGGCACCCGCATGCATCCAGGTGTTGGCAAAGGTGTGACCCGTTGCACATTCCGATTGCGCAATTTCATTTTCATGATGCGGAAACAGCAAATCCGGGCCACCACCATGAATGTCGAAGGTATCGCCCAGGCACTCAGTGGACATGGCCGAGCATTCAATGTGCCAGCCAGGACGACCCGGCCCCCAGGGAGACGGCCAGCTTACTTCGCCCTCACCTGCGGACTTCCAGAGTGCGAAATCGGCCGGACTGCGCTTTGCCTCCTGGATATCCACACGGGCACCCGCAACCAGGTCCTCCAGCTTCTTTTTGCTGAGCTTGCCGTAATCCTTAAACGAATCCACGGCGAAATAGACGTCGCCATTGTCTGCTGCATACGCATGATCACCAGCAATCAGCTTTTCGATCATGGCAAGCATATCGGCAATGTACGCAGTAGCACGGGGCTCCTCCGTTGGTGGCAAAACACCAAGACGGGCCTCATCTTCGTGCATGGCCTGAATCATCCGGGCTGTCAGATCGGTATATACCTCCCCGTTCTCATCCGCACGGCGCAGAATCTTGTCATCAATATCGGTAATGTTGCGCACGTAGTGAACATCGTAGCCACGATGGCGCAGGTAACGCGTTATCACATCGAAGGCTACTAACACTCGGGCATGCCCCAAGTGACAGTAGTCGTATACCGTCATGCCACACACGTACATGCGTACCTTGCCGGGATCGATGGGCCGAAACTGTTCCTTTTGTTGTGTCAGCGTATTGTAAATTCGGATCACTTGGCCCCCTTTCCCCAGGAATCCCGCAAGGTTACTGTGCGATTAAATACCGGCCGGCCAGCGGCGACCGTGTGTTCCGGATCACAGAAAAAATAGCCTTCCCGCTCAAACTGGTAGGGCAGATCGGTGCGGGGCTCTGCAAGCCCTTTCTCCGCGCGTGCACCGCTTATTAAAACCAGCGACTCAGGGTTTACGTGGTCAAGAAAGTCACCTTCTTTGTCACTGTCCGGAGTTTCATGATTGAACAGACGATCATAAAGATAGATATCTGTTTCTATGCTGTCAGTCGCGGAAACCCAGTGAATAACACCATTAGGCTTGTAACCTTCCGGGTTCACGCCCAGAGTGCCGGGATCGTATTCGCAACGGAGTTCTGTAATCTCGCCCTGCTCATCGCGAATAATTTCTCTGCAGGTCATCACGTATCCGCCACGCAGGCGAACAGCCTGGCCTGGCGCTAACCGCTTCCATTTTTTGGGCGGATCTTCCGAGAAATCTTCCCGGTCGATAAACAGTGTTTGGCTCCAGATAACGTTCCGAGTACCCATATCCGGATTTTGAGGGTGTACTGGCAAGGTAAGAATTTCTGTTTTATCAACCGGGTAGTTTGTCAGCGTTACTTTCAGAGGGCGCATCACGCACATGGCCCGCGGTGCGCGGGCATTCAAATCCTCACGAATTGCGTATTCCAGCATGCCTACATCAACCGTACCGCCCGCCTTATTCACGCCAATCATGTCGCAGAACATGCGAATAGATTCCGGGGTGTAGCCACGGCGACGCATACCGGAGATGGTTGGCATACGCGGATCATTCCAGCCTTCTACTATCTGCTCATCTACCAGACGCTTTAACTTGCGCTTACTGGTTATGGTGTAGTTCAGGTTCAGGCGGGCAAATTCAATCTGCCGTGGATGGCAAGGAACTGAGGTATTCTCCAGCACCCAGTCATACAAAGGCCTGTGGTCCTCAAACTCGAGAGTACAAAGGGAATGGGTGATACCTTCCAGCGCATCCGAGATAGGATGGGTGTAGTCATACATCGGATAGATACACCACTTGCTGCCTGTCTGATGGTGGTCAGCGTAACGAATACGATAAAGAATAGGATCGCGCATATTAACGTTAGGCGATGTCATATCGATTTTCGCCCGTAAAACCAGCTCACCATTCTGATATTTGCCATCCCGCATATCGCGAAACATCTGCAGGCTCTCTTCCACCGGACGATCCCGATGCGGGCTATTACGGCCTGGTTCTGTCAAGGTGCCACGGTACTCGACCATCTCATCTGCGCTGAGAGCGCATACATACGCCTTGCCATTTTGAATCAGTTCTTCCGCAAACTCATACAGCGCATCAAAGTAATCTGAGGCATAACGCACGTCTCCGGCCCATTCAAAGCCGAGCCACCGCACGTCTTCCATGATGGCATCAATATATTCCTGACTCTCTTTCTCCGGGTTGGTGTCATCAAACCGCAGGTTGCATATTCCATCAAATATCCTCGCCATACCAAAGTTCAGGCAGATGGATTTTGCATGGCCAACATGCAGGTAGCCATTTGGCTCTGGAGGAAAGCGAGTCACCAGTTGTTCGGTGTGTTTACCGCTGGCAATTTCTTCCTCAACCAGGCTCTGAATAAAGTTATGGGCTTTCTTCGGCTCGGCGCTCATACGTTCTCTGTTATAAGGAATGGGGGTCTTAAACCTCGTATTATACTCATAAATCATTATCAGACTCATGCATAGCCGGAAACTCTTGAGTACAATGCAGCCTTTCGCATTAATTAATTTTCCAAACAGGATACCCCGATGATTTTACTGACAACCAATTATGGCGACATAAAACTCGAACTGGATTACGAGAGAGCACCGGAAACGGCAAAAAATTTCGAGCAATATGTGCGGGACGGCTTCTATGATGGCCTGATATTTCATCGCGTTATCAGTAACTTCATGATTCAGGGCGGGGGCTTTGAGCCGGGCATGAATCCGCGCAAAACCCGTGACACCATTCAGAACGAAGCCGATAACGGACTGAGCAATATGCAAGGCACCGTTGCCATGGCCCGTACCATGGATCCGCACTCGGCTACCGCGCAGTTCTTCATTAACGTCGAAAACAATGGTTTTCTGGACCATACTGCAAAAACCGCCGAAGGCTGGGGTTACTGCGTTTTTGGCAAAGTTGTGGACGGCATGGACGTTGTTAATAAAATCCGCATTGTGCAAACAACCATGAGCGCGGGCCATCAGGACGTACCGGCTGACGATGTCATTATTGAAAAAGCTGTGGTTCTGGAGGATGGAGGCGCAGCGTGAGTACGCTGTTTATCTCGGATCTCCACCTGGAAGAATCCCGACCGGATATTACCGAAGCGTTTCTGGGCTTTCTTGACGAGAAAGCCAGAAGTGCTGACGTGCTTTATATCCTTGGCGATTTTTTCGAAACCTGGATTGGGGATGACGAACACACTCCGCTGCAGCTGCAGATTGCAACTGCGCTCCGCACGCTCAGTGATGATGGCATGGAGATTTTCCTGATGCACGGCAATCGGGATTTTCTGATTGGCGAAGATTTTTGTGAACGCGCCGGAGCCACGCTGCTTAACGATCCGGCCCTGGTGAATCTTTATGGCACTCGTACCCTGCTCATGCACGGTGACAGTCTGTGTACGGCTGATGAGGAGTACCAGAAGTTTCGTGCCAGCATGCGCAACCCTCAGTGGCAGCAGATGATTCTTCAGCGGCCACTGGCTGATCGTCAGCAGATGGCTCGCCAGTTACGAGAGATCAGCATGGCGAAAAATCAGGGCAAAGCAGAAGCCATTATGGACGTCACCCCGGAAGCCGTGGTGAAAGAGATGCAACATCATGGGGTAACGCGCCTGATTCATGGTCACACTCACCGGCCGGCGGAACATGCATTAACGGTAAATGGTATCGCGGCAAAACGCATTGTTCTGGGCGACTGGCACGAAAATGTATGGTGGCTGGAGGTGAAGCCCGGCCAGGAACCAGTACTGAACAAGCACCCACTCTGATCCCGGGAAACACAGCCGGCCTGAAATTGAATTAAACAAGGATGGCAAGCCATGACGCACAACAGCAGCCGCTATTCGTTGTTCGTACCATGGCTTGTATTAGTTTTACTGACGGGCATTACGGCAGTTCCCGCTCTTGCTGACGAAGGCCCAGAGTCGAACCCTGAAGCCAAAAGTACCAGTCATGCTGAAGAAGCCCGGCCCGCAGTACAGCTTGATCTTGAAACGGAAACGGAAACTCCGTCCGAGATTACTTTGCCAGAGGCTGTAAACTCTGATGTTCAACGGCAAATCATCAGTCTTCAGAAGTCTCTCGACGAGCGCATGCATGCGGTTGAGTCCAGCCAGAACCGCCTGAACTATGCCGAATCTGTGCTGAGCCGCCTGAAAGACGAGTACGAAAGTTTCGAGTTAAGGCTTGAGAAGGCAGGGCTCAACCTGACATCCAGATATGCCAGTTTGCTGAAGCAGCGACTCGAACGCCTGAAGCGGCAAAGTATCGCCAGCGACCTGATTGAGGGAATTCAGGATAAGCTGTCCTCTGCACGTGAGGAGCAACTGCGGCTGGAAGAATTTGAGGCAATTGCCGACCCCGGGGCCGACGTCAGAAGCCAGCAACTCAAGCATCGGGCCAGATTGCTCAGAGACCTCCACAACGCTGTCACTGAACATATCAGGGTACTGAATGACTACTATGGCACGGTAACCGCTCTACAAGACCAGGTTATCGAGTACCAGAAGCTTCTGCAGCAGCGGCTGTTCTGGCTACCCAGCGCTTCACCCGTGAGCATGGATACCCTCGGTGAGCTTTATGAATCGGCTGCCTGGCTGCTTTCTCAGCTAAGGTTTGACCAGATCGCCAAAGCTGTTCATGACTCCTTTAACAAGCGCTTCGGCCGTACTTTGGCAGTCGCCTTTCTGCTTTTGTTACTGCTGCTCAGGCGAGGCGCACTCAAGCGCAGCCTGGAGGCCAATGGGGAGTTTATTGGCAATGTCGGCCGTGACCGGACAATGTTTACTCTGCTCGCCCTGGCTAACAGCATTCTGCTCGCATTGCCCATTGTGCTTGTATTTGCTCTGGCCTCGCTACTTCTGATGGAAGGCAATGACTTTTTATCTGCTCTGTCCAAGGGATTTACGGCTGCGGCACTTGTGGGATTTCTGCTGTTATTTATTCACAACGTCGCCCGCAAGCATGGGCTTGGTGAGCGTCACTTCCACTGGCACGCCTCCCCTCTGCTGATCATTCGCCGGAAAATACCGCCTCTGATGGCTCTGGTAATTCCATTCACCATTATTATTACCACGATTAACTCAGCGTCTGAAGGCTCACAATTTGATAACAGCCTGGGCCGTTTATTGTTTGTTGTTGTGTCTGTAGCCCTCGCTGTCTTCGCCCACAGCATCATGAGCGCAGTGAGGACAAGCAAGCCCTCAGGCAGATTTCTTGTCTTTCTTCATGTTATGGCCGTTACTGCCCCTCTCGTTTTGGTGGCGGCTTCCCTTTTGGGCTACCAGTACACAGCTCTTGAACTTGAGCGCAGCATGTTCATCAGTATTTGCTGGCTGGCGTTTAACACCCTGCTTTATTACCTCAGTTTACGTGCGCTCTCTGTGCGGGAGCGCCGACTAACGCTCAAGCGCCTGCAAGAGCAGCGTGAAACCGAACAAAAAATAGCAGACAACAGGGATGCAACGGGAGCCTCAGGTAACAGTATTCCTCAGGTTCCTGAAATGCCCGAAATGAATCTGAAAGATATTAATCAGCAGAGCTCTTCATTACTTCGACTCGTACTTTTTGTACTTGCACTGACCGGCCTGTTTTTTCTGTGGTCTGATATATTTCCAGCGTTGCAGATATTCAATGACATCACTCTTTGGTCTATTACTGCCGATGTGGCCGGCGGCGAGCCATTGCCAATAACACTGGCAGACCTGTTGTTGGCTCTGCTGGTGGCTACTGGCACCATCCTGGCGGTGAAAAACCTTCCGGGAACTCTCGAGGTTACGGTACTGAGCCGGATGAATCTGGAGCCAGGTACCGGATATGCCATCACAACAATCACTACGTACCTGCTTGTTTTAACCGGCTTCATTATTTGTCTTGCGGTGATTGGTGTGCAGTGGTCCAAACTGCAATGGCTGGTTGCTGCCCTCAGCGTCGGGCTTGGCTTTGGGCTGCAGGAAATCGTTGCCAACTTCGTTTCAGGCATCATTCTGTTATTCGAACGGCCTATTCGGGTGGGCGACACCGTCACTATTGACGGCGTCACCGGAACTGTCTCCCGGATACGTATTCGAGCGACCACTCTCGTTGACTGGGACCGAAAGGAACAGATTATTCCAAACAAAACGTTTGTAACCCAGGATCTTACGAACTGGACGCTTTCAGATCCGATCACCCGTGTGATTCTTCGGGTTGGCGTGGCTTATGGGTCAGATGTGGATAAAGTTCAGGACATACTGATCAAGGTAGCCCGGGCAAACAAAAGAGTGCTGAATGATCCGGTACCGGCGGTGTTTTGTGTTGGCCTTGCTGATAGCAGCATTAATTTCGAGGTTCGTGTTTTTGTAAAAGACCTGACTGACATTATGCCCCTATCACATGAAATTCATGCTGCCATTACAAAAGCGTTGAAGGAGGCGGGAATCGATATTCCGTTTCCGCAACGGGATATTCACATTCGCACTTTGCCACCCCCACAGCAATGATTGTCTTTCCAGCTACGGCATCAGTGTGACGATTTGGAGGTGAAGACCATATCTGCCGGTTCCTGATAGGTTTCAATGCGCTTGAGCCAGCCAGAAAGCCAACGCTCTCGCTCGACCGGATTTTCTGCATTTTCAGCACGGCGAGTTAACACGTCTGCCGCAGCTTGCCGGAAGTCTGCCAGAATACTTTTATCCGGGGCATCTGAATTGGCATCCGTTTTACCAGAATTCGTTACGTTTGGGTCCGACGTCATGGCCATCAGCACCTGCAGCAAGCCCCAGCCCTGGCCGTTATATTGTTCAGTTGGGGAAAGCCCCTCCCCCTTAAAATTCACATAATCCATAATGGCATAGACACCCCCGGGCGTTTGGCTCAGTGCCTGCAAGCGTCTGTGAACCTTGCCTTGCTGGTCTTCGGGAGCAGCTTTTACAATCTCCACCAGGGATTCCTTGGCCCGGCGAAAAATGAACTCAGCCTGCACACCTTGAGTGCCCGCCAGAAACTCCCTCAATTCAGCCATCTCCGGCGAATCAAGAACACTTAGAAATGCTTCCCGGTCACGCCAGGGTGCATCGAACGGTTTTAGCTCTCTTAACCATTCAGGGATATGGAGCTGCCGCTGCTTCATATACCTGATAAGTGCCGGGAAACTTTCTACAAACTTCTCGTCAACATCCTTCGGATACCAGATAAAATGACCGATCCCAAGGGATGGGAAAGCCTCAGCCTCATTCCAGTGAACAAGGCACTCAAACTTTCCTGCGCATTCGTTCTGGAATATTTTCTGCCCAACCCAATCCAGTTGAGCAGGTTTGAGCGCCAGCGAGATGTCACCGGAGGCATTTTCAAAAAGCTCCGGAAGTGCCTCCTGAACCGCCGTTTGCGACTCATCATCGCTGGAGTTACAACCAGCAAGAGTAAACAGAACCACCACGAGAACCGTCCCAAATACATTATTAATCAACACATCACCTCATATTATTTCTGGCTACTCGTGCCGGAGATTTTGTGAATTAACGGCCGCTCTGAGATAAAGATTTACTCAACCAGATGTTCCGCCAACTTATGACGAATTGAGTCAGATATAGGCACTGATTTTTCCGTCTTGTAATCAAACTGGATTAGCACGACCCTGCCCCGCGCAATCTGCTTTCCATCCTGCCAGGCTTCCTGAACGACCTGAACTGAACTGTTGCCGATTTTCCCAATACCCGTGCGAATCTCAACGGGCAAATGCCAGTAGCCTTGAGCAACATAATCTATTTCTACGCGAGCAACGATCAGCGGCCAGGTCTTAACATCCAGGCTGGGATGAAAAATACGAAACAAAGGCATTCTCGCTTTCTCGAACCATACTGGCATAGTCGTGTTGCTGATATGGCCAAGCGCATCGGTATCATTGAAGCCGGGTTGAAGCTCAAAATATAACATGTTGTCTTTCCTGCGGATTTAAAATCGGATACTACGCACCTGTATCTCCGATCCATAAAAAACCCGAAGGTTTCGCTTCGGGTTTCGAGCCTGGCATGATTAGCCCAGTCGTCATTGAGCCTTGCAGTCAATTCGCTTACTGCTCGACAAATGCCCGCTCAATTACATAATGCCCTACCTGGTTACCGCGTGCTTCTTTAAAGCCCAGTTTGTCGAGGATGGCGCAACTGTCTTTGAGCATACTGGGGCTACCACAAATCATGAAGCGATCGTGCTCAGGATCAAAATCTGGCAGGCCCAGATCTTTGGTAATTTTTCCGGTATCCATAGCAGTTGTCAGCCGGCCCCGATTGCGAAACTCTTCCCGGGTGACCGTTGGATAATATTCAAGCTTTCCTTTCACCATCTCGCCAAAGTATTCATTTTCCGGCAATTCATCAATTATATTCTGATACGCCAGCTCAGAAACATAACGAACACCGTGGGTCAGGATAACCTTATCAAACGCCTCATAAACTTCCGGATCTTTGATGATGCTCATAAACGGAGCCAACCCGGTGCCCGTACTGATCAGCCACAGGCGCTTTCCAGGTAACAGATTATCCAAAACCAGAGTGCCGGTAGGTTTGCGACTGACCAGAATTTCATCACCTACCTGAATCCGCTGCAGGCGGGATGTCAACGGGCCGTCCTCTACCTTGATAGACAGGAACTCCAGCTCCTCTTCGTAGTTGGCACTGGCAATGCTATATGCACGCATCAGGGGCTTGCCATCCGTTTCCAGGCCAATCATCACAAAGTGGCCATTCTTGAACCTGAAACCAGGGTCCCGACTTGTTTTAAAACTGAATAGAGTATCGTTCCAGTGATGAACGCTGGTGACCGTTTCTTTAATCAGATTACTCATTTATGCCTCTTGCCTGTTTGAACCGGTTATTGTGCAGGTGATTCAATTTTAAATTGCGCCAAGTCTAACTCATCACTAACCTATCGGGAAAATGACTTGTTCTCAAAATACTATTCGACTTTATCGATTTCGGGCGCTCCATCATGAAATACAGTTTTCGGCAACTGGAAGTTTTTCTTGCTGCTGCACACTTTCAGAACATTACCCGCGCAGCGGAATCCCTTGCCATGTCTCAGTCAGCCGCCAGCAGCGCTCTGAAAGAACTGGAAAACCAGTTCGATATTCAACTCTTTGACCGTGTGGGCAAACGGCTTCAGCTCAATGAACTGGGACGCCTTTACAGACCCAGAGCAGAAGCCCTGCTGGCTCAGGCCAATGAGCTGGAACAGGTATTCAGCAAGCACACAGAAGCTGGCGCCCTGAAAGTGGGCGCTACTCTGACTATTGGTAACTATCTTGCCGTAGGCGTCATGGCCCAATACATGAATACCCCTACACGCCCCCGTGTTGCCCTCGAAGTTGCCAACACCAGCACGATTGCCCGCCGGGTTAAGGATTTTGAGCTGGACATAGGATTGATTGAAGGAGAGCTGCAATCCTCAGAACTGGATGTACTCCCCTGGCGAGACGACCGGTTGGTCGTATTCTGTTCACCTCTCAATCCGCTGGCAAAGAAAGCGTCACTGTCTGATGACGACCTTCGTGATGCAACCTGGATCATGCGCGAACCGGGCTCAGGTACACGGCAAACGTTTGAGCGCGGAATGCATGGTTTATTGTCTGGTCTCAATGTACTGGTGGAGCTAGAGCACACTGAAGCCATAAAGCGTGCGGTCGAAACCGACCTTGGCATAGGCTGTCTGTCTGAAGTTGCACTGGCAGATGCGTTCAGCCACGGCACCCTGGTACCTTTAAAAGTGCCCGGGCACCGCAAATTTGATCGACAATTCTACTTTATATTGCACAAGCAAAAATACCGCAGCGCTGGCATCGATGCATGGATCAAGCTGTGCAAGCAGTTGTAACCGGGCCACTATGAAACCGGAATTCTACGTCGGGCTCTTCGATCAGTCTCTGCTCAATATCAAGGAATTCGCGAACCCGTGCTGTCACAGGGCCGCCACTCGCCTGTTCTGCCAGTTTCAGGTAATCCTGATAATGGCGGGCCTCCGATTTAAGTAAGCTCTGATAAAAGCTCGCCAGTTTCTCATCCAGATGGGGAATCAGTGCAGCAAAACGTTCACAGGAACGAGCTTCAATAATTGCACCAACAATCAGCACATCGATCAGCCTGCCCGGATCGTCTGTCCGGACACCCTGCCTTAAACCGGCAGCGTATCGAGAAGGAGTAAGGTGGCAATACTCTATGCCCCGCTCATCCATAATTGCCAGAACCTGCTCGAAATGGCGTAACTCCTCCCGGGCCAGGCGTGACATCTTGTGTAGCAAGCTCGTGTTTTCCACATAGCGATACATCAGACTCAACGCTGTGGACGCAGCCTTCTTTTCACAATGGGCGTGATCTATCAACATTAACGACTGATTGGCCAGAGCACTCTCAATCCACAGTGGCGGCGTTCTGCAGGGAAGGAAATCATGAATTTCTTGCAAAGCATTGTTCATATCAATACGAGGTTCAGAGAATGGAAAACGGGAGTATAGCGCACTTCGCAAACCTTCCCGACCTTTGTCCGGCTTAACTTCAACCGCCATTCCCTGTAGAATGCAGCGCCAACTCAAGGCCTATCCGCCATAAATTCCGTCCGGTGCAAAGCTCAACGCGCGGGGCATACCAACTGATGAGGGTCCGATATTGTGTTAGAAGCCTACCGTGAACATGTTGCTGAACGTGAAGCTCTGGGTATTCCTCCCCAGGCGTTGACTGCAGAACAGACAGCAGCACTGGTTGAACTACTTAAGAATCCACCAGCCGGCGAAGAAGAAAATCTTGTTCACCTGCTGGAAAACCGCATTCCACCGGGTGTAGACGAAGCCGCCTATGTAAAGGCCGCCTTCCTGACAGCTATCGTAAAAGATGAAGCCAGCTCACCGCTGATCAGTAAAGAGAAGGCCGTTAAACTGCTAGGCATGATGCAGGGTGGCTACAATATTGAAACTCTGGTTGAACTGCTTGATCACGCCGAACTGGCAGAGCTGGCAGGAGAACAACTCAAGCATACGCTGCTGATGTTTGACTCCTTCAACGATGTGAAAGAAAAGATGGACGCCGGCAATGCCGTGGCCAAATCTGTGGTCGAGTCCTGGGCCAATGCCGAGTGGTTCACCAGCAGAGACAAAGTACCTGAAAGCACCAAAATGATCGTTTTCAAGGTTACCGGTGAGATCAACACCGACGATCTTTCGCCTGCTCCGGATGCCTGGTCCCGCCCGGATATCCCGTTGCATGCTCTCGCTGCCTTCAAAATGGAACGCGATGGTCTGGTTCCAGACGAGCCTGGCGTTACCGGCCCGATGAAGCAGATTGCTGAAATCAAATCCAAAGGCCTGCCTGTTGTCTTTGTTGGTGACGTTGTTGGCACCGGGTCTTCCCGTAAGTCTGCTACCAACTCGGTTCTGTGGTTCTTCGGTGACGACATTCCTGGTGTGCCAAACAAGCGCGCCGGCGGCGTGTGCATTGGTAACAAGGTTGCCCCTATTTTCTTCAACACCATGGAAGATGCCGGTGCTCTGGTTTTTGAAGCACCTGTCGACAAAATGAACATGGGCGATGTCATTGAAATCCGCCCATACGATGGCAAGGTTCTGAACGAAGCCGGGGAAACTATTTCCGAATTCGACTTCAAATCTGATGTTATCCTTGACGAAGTACAGGCTGGCGGCCGTATCCCGCTGATCATTGGCCGTGGTCTGACTGCTCGGGCCCGTGTAGCTCTTGGCATGGGCGCAACGGATTTGTTCCGCCTGCCAAAAGACCCCGAGGCTGGCACCAAAGGTTTTACCCTGGCCCAGAAAATGGTTGGCAAAGCCTGTGGCCTGGAAGATGGCCAGGGTGTTCGCCCGCACACTTACTGTGAACCACGGATGACAACAGTCGGCTCTCAGGATACAACTGGCCCGATGACCCGCGATGAGCTGAAAGATCTCGCCTGCCTGGGCTTCCAGACTGATCTGGTTATGCAGTCTTTCTGCCACACGGCCGCTTATCCAAAGCCGATTGACATTGAGATGCAACACACTCTGCCGGACTTTATTCAGACCCGCGGGGGCGTTGCGCTTCGTCCGGGCGACGGAATTATCCACTCCTGGCTGAACCGTATGCTGTTACCAGATACCGTTGGTACCGGCGGCGATTCCCATACCCGTTTCCCAATGGGCATCTCTTTCCCGGCCGGTTCCGGCTTGGTTGCTTTTGCTGCTGCCACCGGTGTAATGCCTCTGGATATGCCAGAATCTGTTCTGGTTCGCTTCAAGGGCAAAATGCAGCCTGGCATTACTCTGCGCGATCTGGTTCATGCCATTCCGCTGTACGGTATCAAGCAAGGCCTGTTGACTGTTGAGAAAAAAGGCAAGATCAACGAATTCTCTGGTCGCATTCTGGAAATTGAAGGCTTGGAACACCTCACTGCCGAGCAGGCGTTTGAGCTTTCTGACGCCTCTGCCGAGCGCTCTGCAGCGGGTTGCACTATTAACCTGTCTGAAGAGTCGGTTGCTGAATACCTGCGCTCTAATATCACCATGCTACGCTGGATGATTGCTGAAGGTTACGGTGACGCGCGCACACTGGCCCGTCGCGCCAACAAGATGGAAGAGTGGCTGGCTAACCCAGTACTTATGCGCGCAGACAAAGACGCAGAATACGCTCACGTTATTGAGATTGATCTTGCTGACATCAAAGAACCGATCGTTTGCTGCCCGAATGACCCGGACGATGCCAAGTTCCTGTCTGAAGTTGCTGGCGACAAGGTAGACGAAGTGTTTATCGGCTCATGCATGACCAACATTGGTCACTTCCGTGCCGCAGGCAAGTTGCTTGAGCAGCACAAAGGCCCGCTGCTTACTCGCTTGTGGATGGCTCCGCCCACCAAGATGGACCAGGCACAGCTTATGGAAGAGGGCTACTACAACATTTACGGTACATCTGGCGTTCGAACTGAAATGCCGGGCTGTTCACTGTGCATGGGTAACCAGGCGCGTGTGAATGCTAAATCGACCGTGCTGTCTACCTCCACCCGAAACTTCCCGAACCGCCTCGGCGATGGTGCCAACGTGTACCTGACCTCTGCGGAACTGGCGGCAGTGGGCGCTATTCTTGGCAGAATACCTACTCCTGCGGAGTATATGGAGTATGCGAAGAACCTGGACAGCATGTCAGGGGAGATTTACCGATATCTCAACTTCGACAAGATGGATTCTTACCTCAAAAAGGCTGCTGAAATCGACGCTGCCTAAGCCTCAGGTGCCCTGACACACAAGGGCTGAAAGCGCCTATACTGCCGTACGTTCAGGCAGTGTAGGCGTTTTTTTTGCAGGAAATATATTTTTTCAGATTGCCCGGCGCTGGCATTTAACCTGATGCTCAGGCCGCCTTGTCTTCAAACCTCAGCTTCGTTGGCGTAGTTCCCTTGTGTTTACGCAGGGCGTTAGTCAGTGCGCTTTGGGAGGAGAAACCCGTTCGGAAGCTAACCTCTGAAATAGAAAGCGATGTAGACATAATTATCTGCACAGCCTGATCCAAACGAATCTGGAGCAAAAACTGATAAGGCGTCACGCCGGTGATTTCCCGAAACAGATCGTGAAAACGACTGACACTCAGACACGCCTCGCCTGCCAGATCCTGCACAGTAACCTTACGATGCAGGTTTTCCAGAATATAAGCGCGGAGAGCGTCTGGATTTACACCATGATGACGGGTAGTTACTCTTCGACTGTCATTCAATCGTTCAGCCATGCAGTGCAGAATGCTCGCACCCAAGTGGTGCTTGATTCTTTCGTTCTGTGGTGCCCGATCAAACTCCGCAGCAGCAAACTGAACAAGACTCTGCAGTTTATTATCCATACCCACTGTGCGTGGCCGCTCAAACAACGGAGCCAACAGTTCATAATCAGCGTGGGCGGGTGATGTCATTGCAGGCATGTACGGATCAAGATCAATAACCAGAACATGGTTCTGATTATTACCACAGTAATCATGACGGGCTTCCGTAGGAACCAAGCAGGCTTTCCAGGTGTCCAGGTGGGAGCCGGTCCCGTCCACATTTAAATCGGCCTCACCCCGAACGCCAACCACAATCTGATGATGTTCATGGCGATGTTGGTGAGAAGCGATTGGCAGTTTGAGTAGTCGCGCATCCAGCATAAACGCAACCTGGCCTTTACCTGAGAGTATCGGACGATTAAAGCAGATTCTCGCTGAACTTGCACATTAGCTTATGGATCTCGGCACTAACCTGCTCCAGAGGGGCGGTGGCATCAACAATGTTGTACCGCTGCGGATCGGCAGCTGCCCGGGCAAGATAGGCATCACGAATCCGCTGAAAAAAGGATACTGCCTCTTGCTCAAACCGGTCCAGCTCCCCCCTGTTACGGGCTCGCTTCATGCCAGTTTCTACCGGAGCATCCAAAAGCACCACGTGATCTGGCCGCAATTTTCCCTGAACCAAATTCTCCAGCAGTGCAACATGCTCCTGTGGCAGGCCTCGGCCGCCGCCCTGATAAGCAAACGTAGCATCGGTAAACCGATCACACAGCACCCATTGCCCCTTATCCAGGGCAGGCAGTATCAGGTTGTACAGATGCTGTGCGCGGGCTGCAAACATCAGCAATAACTCTGTGATGCCGTGAACAGATTCGGTTCTCGGAGCCAGCAATAGCTCCCGGATCGATTCGGCCATAGGCGTACCGCCGGGCTCTCTGGTGACAACAACATCGATATTCAGGGAGGTAAGCGCCTGAGCTGCATTCGTTAGCTGTGTCGACTTGCCAACGCCTTCGGTACCTTCAAACGTAATGAACTGGCCACGTTGGCTCATGGTGTACTTCCACGGGAGTTATCGGTGCCGTTCTGGTTATCAGTGCTGGGCGCAACCGGTGACGACCGGTAACCCTTCTTGCGGTTCAACTGATAGTCACGCACCGCTTTCTGATGTTCGGCCAGTGTATTGGAAAACTTATGAGTGCCGTCACCACGAGCTACAAAATACAGAGCGTTGCCGTTATCAGGGTGCAAGGTAGCATGAATGGCATCGCGGCCAGGCAAGGCAATGGGCGTTGGCGGTAACCCGTTAATGCGATAGGTGTTATAGGGGGTATACGTGCGCAAATCCTGGCTGCGAATTCTGCCTTTGTATGCCTGCCCCATACCGTAAATTACGGTAGGATCTGTCTGTAACCTCATGCCTTTTTCCAGGCGGCGGACAAAGACACCGGCTACTTGCTCCCGCTCTTGTGGCGCACCGGTCTCCCGCTCAACAATAGACGCCATAATCAGCGCCTCATAGGGAGAGCTA
>DATJDA010000169.1:0-22677 GCA_035497695.1 Marinobacter sp.
GGGTGCCGGTTTTGGCGAGGCGCTCGATAGCCTGTTTGATATTCCCCTGTATGCTGGCCAGGGAGAGACCTGGTTTGTACCTGTGCTAACCATGATGGCGGTGGTTGTTGCGGTGTGCTCGGTTGATCTGCTTAAACCGGCTGGTGGCGTTCTGCTTGCCTCTTTGAATCGTTATAGTGGTTTTTTCGCGTTTATCGCTCTGCTGATCGGTTTGGTTTTTGCGGTTATCCCTGACTCCCTGTGGGAAGTTTACAGTGCGGTTGCCCTGGTTTTTATCGGGGCCGGAATGCTGGCACCAGGACTGATCGCCGGAATAAGCCGCGGGCTGGCATTGCGATGGCTGAAAAATCCACTGCATCGATGGCGCTATCTGGAGTTGGGTGTGCTTGCGCGACGGCTGGCACTGCCTTTGGTGGCGTTGCAGTTTGCTCTGGCAATGGTGCTGGCGGTGCAGGCACTGGTAACTGTGTTTGAAACCACGTTTGATGAATGGCTGGGCCAGCGGCTGTCGGCGGATTATTTTATCAAAATACCCGCCGGTGCCTCGGGTGACGCGGCTGTTGAGTGGCTAAAGAAACAACCAGCGCTGGAACAAACAGGCCAGTGGCACCGGGTTATTCGTGGGAAAGCCCGCCTGGGAGAGGGCGCAGGTCAGCCGGGCCAGGCAGTGGATCTGACCGCTTTGGCACCAATCGATCTGCTGCTTACCGGCTGGAGTTTGCAGAGTGCGGCCGAGACACCCTGGGCTTCCCTTGCAAATGGCCAGGGCCTGATGGTCAACGAGCAAATGGCGCGCAGGCAGAAGCTCTCGGTGGGTGACTCGTTAACTATTATCGTGGCAAATGAAGCTCTTTCGTTGCCCGTACTCGGTATTTATGCAGATTATGGCCGCCCAGCGGGTGAGGTGCTGCTGCACGGCAGTGAACTGCCTGCGGCGTTTACCCCCAGCTCAGAGAGTATTTCCATCAGCCCCGGCCGTTTTGGGATCGACGCGGTTAGTAAGGGTCTGCAGCAACTCTGGCAGGTAAACCATATAGCCGTGCAGGATAATCGCCGGGCGCGGGCGTTAGCAGACGCGGTATTTGATAAAACCTTTATGCTGACCCGGGCAATGACCTTTATAACACTGGTGCTGGCGGCGGTGTCGCTGCTGGTAATGGGCTGGGTCTTTTTCTCTACCCGTGCCTGGTACTTCAGATTACTTGTGGTGTGGGGATTAGGGCGCAAACAGGTAACAAGGCAACTGATCAGACTGGCCATCACACTAACGGCAAGCATTGCCGTGCTTGCTCTGCCCCTTGGTATCTGGCTGTCCTGGGTGCTGGTTCACCGTATTAATCCACTGGCATTTGGCTGGTCACTGCCAATGACGATTTATCCGGTTTTCTGGTTAGAGCTGGGTATTCTAAGCCTGCTTATTGGGTTGAGTATTGCCTTGTTAATGAGCTTTCAGCTTCGGCGGCCTGTGTCTATGCCGGCATTGGCAAGCCATGCTTCGGGAGGCGAGCGATGATCCGGTGGCCGGCTATACTCCTGCTGTTCGGGTTTGTTCTGCTCACCCTTGGCTGCTCGGAATCATCCGATAAAACCAGCTTTGCCGGATTAGCCACCAATCAGCCTTTACAGGGGGGCGCTGCCTTTCTCCAGCCCGGCCCGGGCGACCGACTGACATTTCCCGCCGATCTTGGCCCTCACCCCCAGCACCGGATTGAGTGGTGGTACCTGACTGCCAATTTAAAAACCGCAAATGGTCAGCCGGTGGGAGTTCAGTGGACACAATTCAGGCAGGCGCTTCAGCCGAGGCCCGCTGATGAGCGCCCACCTTCGGCATCACTCTGGCCGCTTCAGGCGGCCTGGATGGCTCACGCCGCGCTGAGCTGGAATGGCGAGCATTACTTTACTGAGAAACTGGCCCGTGGCGATGTAGGTTCTGCAGGGGCAACCGCAGCACCGTTCAGTGTCTGGTTGGACAACTGGCAGCTTGAAGAGCAGCCTGCGCATCAATCGGCTGCAGAGCAATGGCGTTTGCAGGTGGCATCCGCCGATTGGTCGTATGATCTGATGTTGACCATAAACGGCCCACCTGTTGCCCACGGCGACCATGGTTTCAGTGCCAAGTCAGCCAGTGGCGAAGGCTCTATGTATTTCAGCCTGACCGACATTGCCATTGAAGGCCAGGTAACGATTCATGGGAAACCGCTCAGGGTGAGTGGCCAGGGCTGGTTTGACCGCGAATGGAGTAGCCAGTTTCTCAAAAAAGGCCAGCAGGGCTGGGACTGGTTCGCGCTACACCTGGATTCTGGCGATAAACTTATGGCTTTCCGATTGCGGGAAGATAAAGGCGTATTTCAGTCTGGTACCTGGATTCCCAAAGCCGGCAAGCCCGTTGCCTTGGCGGGCAAAGACTTTGCGCTGACGCCGCAGGCCGGTAATGATGACATTCCCAGAAACTGGCATTTGCAGGTGCCGGATTACGATATTGATATCCATGTGTCGGCGCCCACCGGAGACTACTGGAACAACGGGCTCTATCCTTACTGGGAAAGCCCGGTAACTGTCTCTGGTAGTCATGGGGGAGTGGGCTATATGGAACTGACCGGCCATTAATCGATGCACCGGATGGTGTATTGGTGATGGGTGTATATCGGAGCTATACCTGAGAGAGTGGCCCATTTTCCTCTGTGTATTCCTTCCAGGCCGCATAGCGGTGCAGATCAGATTCGACCAGTTTCAGACACAAAGCCACAACCCCTACGTCATCCAGAAAGCCGATGCCAATAATAAAATCCGGAATGAAATCAATGGGATTCATTACATAAATCAGCGCACCGGCGATGGCGGCAATGCTCTTCCAGGGCACATCACGATAGTTGCCTTTCCAGTAATCCCGGATCATGGCAAACATCAGTTTAATGTCTGCACTGAAGCGCCGGAGCTTGCCGCTGCTTTTTACTTTATTTTCAATGGCCTGCTGGCGCTCCAGCAAGGCTTCTAAGGTTTCGGAGCGAACCTTTTCTGATTCCGCTTTCAGTTGTTTCTCAGCATTTTTCCGAGTGAAAAGCGCCATAAGCTTGTATCTCTTCAGGGTGCAGGACTGTCTGCATAATCGCGTAATTTCAACGGCATTACCAACAGAAGCAAATTCTACGGTGGATATCAAGCCGGGTAAATTCAACCGTTTGCTGGCAGGATAACTTTTCAGGGGCTAATAGCGTCTATACTAACTCCGATCCTCTTGATTGATTCGTATCAGATATACCGCCCTGGGTGTTCCGGGTCTGGAAGGCTCACTTATTGATCATGGAAATACGATAAATGCTGCAGTTGGATAACGAATTACTGATCAGTCTTGCGCTTGGGCTTGCCGAAACCTCCAGTGCGGATATGGATTCGGTAATCGATCAGTTTCTGCAGACAGTCGGTCAGGCCGTTGGTGCTGACCGCAGCTACGTTTTTCTTATTGACCAGAACACCCGAACTCTGAGCAATAGCCATGAGTGGTGTGCACCTGGAGTTCCATCACAAAGGGACGAAGTGCAAAATGCTTTTCTATCGACTTTTTCCTGGACAGAAAAGCAGTTACAGGCGCAAAGAATAGTTGTTATTCCAGAAGTCAGTGAACTTGGAGCGGAGGCACAGGCAGAAAAGGAAGAGTTTGAACGGCAAGGGATCCGCTCAATGATTATGGTCGGTTTGAGAGCTGATGGCGCCTTGATTGGTTTTTTTGGTTTCGATTCACTCCATAAATCATTTGAAGTGTCAGAGAGTTCAGCAGTCTCGTTCAATCGCTGTGGTGATCTTTTGTCTGCCGCTGTGGCCCGGAAGCTGTCTTCTGAAGGGGCCTACAAACTGTATCAGAGTCTGGTGACGTTTGCGGATCAGTTTCCCGGGGTTATCTTCCAGTTGCGGGCGTTCACAGACGGCACCCTGAACTTCCCTTTTATGGGCTCGAATGTTGAGGAAATGTTTGGTGTGAGCCCGGCTTTGCTGACCCGTGATGGCAGTGCGCTTATGGGAAAAGTGATCAAAGAGGATCGTGAGCATTATTTTCTGGAAATTGAAAAATCCCGCCGCGATTTGACCCCCATGCACATGAGCTTCAGAGCAGAGAATCATCATTCCAGGGTACTCTGGATTGAAGTAAAAGCCATGCCAAAACGGCTGGCAGATAACAGTACTCTGTGGCATGGCTATTTTTTTGATATTACCCATCAAAAACAAACAGCACACAGAGTGCACCAGCAGGCCAGGCGAACACGAGCCATTCTGGCCAATATTGCAGACGGTGTGTTAACGACCAACTCAGAAGGTATAATTCAGACCTTTAACCTCGCTGCTGAAACCATCTTCGGGTACAAGGCATCTGAGGTTATTGGCAAATGTATTGGCATGCTTATGTCTGAGTCCCAAAAAAGTAGTCAGTCTGGCATGCTGAGTACTTTCCAGAGTCAAGGCTCGTCACGACTGCTGCGTGAGATGGAGGGCCGGCGCAAGAGTGGTGAAGTCTTTCCGGCAGAGGTTCGGGTATCCCGTCTGGATGCGGGGGCGAAAGAGGTATTTATCGGTGTTGTTACCGACATCACTGAACGAAAGGTCTCTGAAAAGAAAATTACCCGGCTCGCCTTTTATGATTCGCTGACCGGGCTTCCAAACCGGCGGCTTCTCAGAGATCGGTTAACACAGGCGATGGCCGCAAGTTCCCGGGAACAAAACCATGGCGCGCTTGTGTTTATTGATTTGGACAACTTCAAGACAATTAACGATTCTGCAGGCCATATTGTTGGCGATCAATTACTCAAGCAGGTTGCTGAACGACTGCGGGGCGCGGTTCGGGACTGGGATACGGTTGCCCGGATTGGCGGAGATGAATTTGTACTGATTCTCAAGGGGTTTGATTCCGACCCCGAGCTGGCAGCGAACCAGATTGAAAAAGTGTGTGAGAAAATACGCGATAAGCTGAACCAGCCCTATGCCCTGGAGACCACCGAATATATTGGCACCCCAAGCATTGGCGTAACGCTTTTTTTTAATCACGAAACCACACTGGAAGAGTTGCTCAGGCAGGCCGACATGGCCATGTTTCGGGCAAAAGAAGACGGCAAGAACCGTATTCGGTTTTTCGATGCCAAAATGCAAGAGTTGGTTACTGAGCGTCTGGATCTTGAGGCCGACCTTCGAAAAGCGATAACGCGGTCTGAGTTTATCCTGCATTATCAAATGCAGGTTGATGAAACCGGTATGCCGGTTGGTGCTGAGGCGCTCATTCGGTGGGAGTGTCCAAATCGCGGCATGGTGTCACCCATGCGGTTTATTCCGCTGGCAGAAGACACCGGGCTGATCGAACCTATAGGTCTTTGGGTGCTTGAAGAAGCCTGCCGAAGGCTGGCGCTCTGGAGTGTCCAGCCCGGTGGGCTGTCTGAGATTACTCTTTCTGTGAATGTGAGCGCCCGCCAGTTCCATCAAACAGATTTCCTTAAGTCCATCGTCGACATTATTGAAACCACTGGTGCTCCCGCTAAAAAGCTGAAGATTGAGGTTACCGAAAGCGCCCTCGCATTTGATCTGGTGAAAGTACAACAGACCATAGAATCCCTCAGAAAACTGGGAATAGGGGTGTCGCTGGATGATTTTGGTACGGGTTACTCTTCATTAGGGTATCTCAAGAAGCTTTCGCTGGATGAACTGAAGATAGACCAGGGCTTTGTAAGGGATATTCTGAATGACCAGAACGATGCAGCCATAGCGAAGATGGTTATTGCCCTGGCCGAGGCCATGAATTTGCTGGTGGTTGCCGAAGGGGTTGAAACCAGTGAGCAATTTGACTGCCTTCTGAAGCTCGGATGTCAAAGATTTCAGGGTTATTACTTTGGCCGTCCGGACACTTTTGATAAATTTGAAGCGGATATTCTGAAGAAATAGTGGGCAGAATTCCTTAGTGGTTGTTTGCTAGCTAACGATATACACTCCGGACTTTTACCCCCTTGAGCCGACTTCTGACAGAGGAATGAACATGGCTATCTGGACCCGCAGGCCCAATCTTGAACAGATGATGGAAGCCAGCAAGAACACCGCTGTATCGCACATGGGCATTGAATATCTGGAAGTGGGCGATGACTACGTAAAAGGGCGCATGCCGGTAGATGAGCGCACGGTACAGCCTTTTGGGATACTTCACGGTGGTTCGTCTGTGGTGCTGGCAGAAACCCTGGGCAGCATGGCTGCAAACTGCTGTCTGAAAGATCCCGGCACCGTAGCCGTTGGTCTCGATGTTAACGCCAACCATATTCGCCCGGTCAGGAAGGGTTGGGTTTATGCCACAGCAAAACCCATCCACATAGGCAGCACTACTCAGGTTTGGGAAATTCTGCTAGAGAATGAGGAAGGCAAGACAACCTGTATTTCACGGTTGACCATGGCGGTCACCAAATTGCCCCGATAGCTTCCGGTTCCTGCCCCTGCCCCTGCCCCTGCCCCTGCCCTTCATCAATAAAGGGCAGGCCTTATTGGCCTTTTGCTGAATCAGCTCTGGCTTGCACTCTCCAGGTAATGCTCCAGCTCGTTTGCCAGCCAGCCGACGACGGCACCGCCCTGCGCCTGTTCGGACTCCAGCGCACTGAATACCTTCCACCACTTTGCACTACGATGACGCACAATTTTCAGGTGCTGGCTGTGCAGTGCTCCAGAAATCAGCGGCAGGGGTAAATCGGCCCACCCGGTTCCATCAATGACCGAGTCGCGAATCAGTTCGTACTGTGTGAATGCCAGATAATTAGCGGTTTCCGGGGATTCTGCTTCTACCCGGGCATGGTCCATAAATGCGAGCGTGACCTCGGTGTAGTTGACAAGATCATCCTGGGTAACGCGTTTTAGCTGGCTCAATGGGTGTTCTGGAGCTGCAACCGTGAGCATTCGTACGTCTGCCAGTTCACGAAACCATTGGTAGCCTTCGCTTATCAGTTCAGGCATCAGGCCATACGCCACATCGACCGATTGCTTGCGCACCAGTAAAGGGAGCTCCCGGGGAGAAGCCAGGTAAATAGACAGACTGGTTTGGGGAAAACGAATTTTCAGACGCCGCAGAATGTCTCGCCAAACGGATTCGGGAATAGAGTCATCTCTGGCGATTCTCAGTATGGATTCGGCTCCACTGAGGTGGTGCTGACAGCGAGAGCGGATCTGCTCGGATACCTGATCGAAACGGCGGCAATCGGTAACAATTGCGCTGCCGACAGGGGTCAGATGCAGCTGATTGCCGGTTCGTTCAAACAAACTCACACCAAGCTCGTCTTCCAAAGCGGCGAGTACCGTACTGACGGTGGTACGGCTCCGGTTCAGCTCTCGTGCAGCGGCCGCAATAGTGCCGTTACGCACCACCGCAAGAAAGGCTTTGATTTGCGAAGTTTTCAACAGAATTTCTCCAGGTGACGGAAATTCCGTCGGTCACTGACTCACGCAAGTTTAAACATGCCGCTAATATAGCTCCTGATTCTTTGGAGAGAAACATGTTAAAGTTTATAGCGCGGGAAAATACGGCGCTGGTATTGTCTGCAATTGCGGCTGGCCTGTTTGCGCTGGCAGGAATTATCTGGGGCCTGTGGGTTGATTCTCTGGTTATTCTGTTTGACGGTGCTTATTCGCTGGTAAGCTTGCTGTTGTCGCTTTTGTCTTTATATGCTGCGCGAATTATTCGCCGTCCGGCCTGTGAAACCTATCCATTTGGCTTGGGTGCGGTAGAGCCTCTGGTTATTGCTGTTAAGGGCACCGTTATTGCGCTGGTCTGCCTGCTTTCGATGATATCTGCAGTGGCGTCCCTGGTTAATGGCGGGCGCTCAGTGGATGCCAGTATCGCACTGATTTTTGCAGGTGTCAGCGTTGTAGGCTGTCTGGCTGTATGGCTGTATCTCAAGTGGTCAGAGCGTCGCACTCCCTCTGGTCTGGTTGTGGCAGAGCATAGCCAGTGGCTGATGGATACAGTGCTTAGTGTTGCTGTACTGATTGGCTTTGGTGGTGCCTGGTGGCTGGAACATAGCGGGTGGGCTTCACTGGCGGTTTATGCCGATCCGGTCATGATGATCGTTATCTCTGGCTGGTTTATCGTGGTGCCGGTAAAAATGGCAGCCGGCGCAGTGCGCGAGCTGCTTCTGGCAGCCCCTTCTGTGGAGCTTGCCGAAGAAGTTCGCGATGCCCTGAAGAATAAGGGAATTATTCCTCAGCAAGTAAAAATAGCCAAAGTCGGGTCCAGACTGATGCTTGAGATCAATCTGCCACGCAACTGGCCCGGCAAAATCGATAGCCTGAAAAGAAGCCTTATCCGTGAACTGGACGATCTGCCGGTACCCCATGGCAGAATCTGAATAGGGGGTCGTAGGCAGTACCGGAGTTTTATATTATCGTTCACCCCTTTTTGTTTGTGCTTCTTTCTGAAAAAATAGCCCGCTCATCGTTTGGGCTGAGGCAATGAAAAAAATACTGCTTTCGCTTGGCAATATAACCAAGCAGTTTGACGGTAAAACTGTACTGGACTCACTGGATCTCGACATTCTGGATGGAGAGTTCATCACCCTTCTCGGGCCTTCAGGGTGTGGCAAGACAACACTGTTACGCCTGATGGCCGGCTTTGTGCACCCTGATGAGGGAACAATTACCCTCGCCGGTCAGGATTTGACCTATACCGCACCCGAGCACCGCCCGCTCAATACCGTTTTTCAGAATTACGCGCTGTTTCCTCACATGTCGGTCTTCGATAATGTGGCCTATGGCCTGAAAATGGAGAAACGCCCCAAAAATGAAATCCGTGAACGGGTAGAAGAAGCACTGGCGATGGTTGAGCTGCAGGACTTCGCCCGTCGCAAGCCCCATCAACTGTCCGGCGGTCAACAGCAGCGTGTTGCCATTGCCCGTGCGGTGGTGAAACGCCCGCGGCTGTTATTGCTGGATGAGCCGCTCTCGGCCCTGGATTACAAATTACGCAGAACCATGCAGATTGAACTGAAGCGGCTGCAGCGGGAACTGGGTATTACCTTTGTGTTCGTTACCCACGATCAGGAAGAGGCACTGTCTATGTCTGACCGGGTGGTGGTGCTTCAGAGTGGCGTTATTCAGCAGTTGGGCACGCCCCGGGAAGTGTATGAGCGCCCGGCAAACCTTTTTACGGCCCGGTTTGTGGGTGAAACCAACTTGTTTCCGGGAACCGTTGAGTCTGTTCAGGATCGATTTATTATTGTTAAGGTATTTGGTGTGCACCGGCAGCTTCGCAAGCCGGATTTTTCTGTACATGAGGGGCAGGTGCTGCACGTACTCCTGCGCCCTGAAGATATCCGGGTTCTGATGCCAGAGGATGAGCAGGGTGTTGCCGGCAAGATTGTAGAGCGCAACTATAAAGGTAGTACGCTGGATTCCGTTATTCACCTGAATGATGGCACCGAAGTGCTGGCTAGCGAATTTTTTGACGAAGATGACCCTGCGTTCGACTATCGTCTTGGCGAACCGGTAAAAGTCAGCTGGGTAGATGGCTGGGAATGGTTGCTTCCGGAGGAGAACACCATGGCGGCCAATGAGGACGCACCTGTTGATGCTTAATGTTCGCCAGCAGCCGTTCCGGGCTGCTGTGCTGGTTCTGGTCTGGGGCTGGCTGCTGTTTTTGGTACTGACGCCCAACCTGCTGGTAGTAGGTGCGAGCGTGATGACCCGCAACCCGTCTACCTTTATCTCATTGCCCCTTAATCTGGATGCATACCGTCAGCTGTTTGATTCGCTGTATCTTGAGGTTTTTCTTCACTCCCTGTACATGGCGTCGGTGACAACAGTGATCTGCCTGGTGATCGGCTACCCGTTTGCGTGGGCCTTGTCGAAAGTCGGCAAGCAGCGGCAGATACTGCTTATTTTCTTGCTGATTGTGCCCTTCTGGACAAATTCTCTGGTGCGGACTTACGCGCTCAAGCTGATTCTGGCAACCAACGGTTTGCTGAATACTGCGCTGATGTCACTGGGCGTGATCGACGCACCCCTGAGGCTGTTGTACACCGAGACCGCGGTAATTATCGGACTGGTGTACCTTCTGCTTCCGTTCATGATTCTGCCGCTCTATTCCGTATTTGATGATTTGCGCCAGGATTTGTTACTGGCATCCCACGATCTGGGTGCAGGGCGTCTTGCTACCTTTATCCATGTGATCGTACCACTGACGTTACCGGGTATTCTGGCGGGCGTAATGTTGGTGCTACTGCCGGCTATGGGCTTGTTTTTTGTTCCGGATGTCCTTGGTGGATCCCGCAACCTGCTAATTGGTAATGTTATCAAGAATCAGTTTCTTGATGCCCGGGACTGGCCTTTTGGTGCGGCAGCCAGCATTGTACTAACGCTTGCCATGGCTCTGCTGATGTTCGCCCACCGGCTAAGCAAACGGCGTCTCGGCGAAGAGGGTGGCTCATGAGTCGCTGGCTACCGCGAATGTATCTGACACTGGTGTACGTACTGCTTTACGTACCGATTGCCGTATTAATCGTATTTTCGTTTAACGACTCCCGCACCGGATACGCGTGGGGCGGCTGGAGCCTGCGCTGGTACGAAGCATTGTTTAATAACACCGCTATGGTAAAAGCCATGTGGAACTCCCTGTGGCTGGCGTTGTCTGCGGCCACCATTTCCACCCTGATTGGTGCGTTAACCGCGCTGGCATTGCATCGGTATCGCTTTCGGGGGAAGCGGATGCTCAATGGCATGCTGTTTGTTGTGATGATGTCTCCAGAGATTGTTCTGGCAATTTCATTGCTGGCGCTGTTCCTGCTGGTTGGCCTGCAGCTCGGGTTTATCTCGCTGCTTCTGGCTCATGTAACTTTTTGCCTGCCATTTGTGGTTATTACCGTGATGGCGCGCCTGAGCGGTTTTGACGAAAGCCTGCCGGAAGCCGCTCGCGATCTTGGAGCAAGTGACTTCACCATGACCCGTACCGTGCTGATTCCGGTTATCATGCCGGCCTTGCTGGCGGGTTGGCTATTGGGATTTACATTGTCGCTGGATGATGTCGTAGTAAGCACGTTTACCAGCGGCCCGGCATACGAAATTCTGCCTTTGCGCATTTATTCCATGGTTCGCGTCGGGCTGAAGCCTGAAGTCAATGCGGTAGGTACTCTGTTACTGGTATTCTCTTTGGTTATGCTGATGATTTCTCAATGGATATTAACAAGGAGTAAGCAATGAAAAAGTTGGCAATGGCCTGCATCCTGGCCTTAGGGCTGACGGCCTGCAGTTCAGAAGAACCACAGGTTCTGAATCTGTATAACTGGTCAGAATACATGCCCCAGGAAGTGCTTGACCGCTTCCAAAGCGAAACAGGCATTCGGGTGGTATACACCACCTATGACAGCAACGAGGCTATGTATGCCCGCCTGAAGTTACTGAGCGACAATGCGGTCTATGATCTGGCGGTGCCGTCTACGTATTACGTGAGCAAAATGAGCCACGAGGGCCTGTTAATGCCTCTGGACAGGAGTAAAATTGAAGGTTTTGATCAACTGGACCCCGAACTGATCAATCTGGATGTTGATCCGGACAACCAATACAGCGTTCCCTACCTGTGGGGTACTACGGGCCTTGGTGTTGACACTGCTGACGTCGAAGGCGAGCCGGTTGATGCCTGGGAAGATCTTTGGGATGAACGCTTCAAGGGCCGGATTGTTCTGACCAACGATATGCGGGAAGTGTTTCACGTTGGCCTGCGGGTGTTGGGATATTCCGGCAACAGCACAAACCCGGATGAGATCAAAGCCGCCTATAACAAGTTGTCTGAGCTGATGCCTGCAGTGAAAACCTTTAATTCGGACGCGCCCAGAATGCCATTTCTGGAAGGCGAGACTGATGTTGGGATGATCTGGAACGGTGAGGCTGTTATGGGCAAAGAGACCATGCCATCACTGGAATATGTGTATCCGAAGGAAGGTGTTATCGCCTGGCTGGACAGCTTCGTGATTCCGAAGAATGCCAGGAATCCTGAGGCCGCCTACAAGTTTATAAGCTTTATTCTGCGTCCTGAGATTTCCGCCCTGATCAGCGAAGATATCGGCTATGCAACACCGAATCTGGCAGCACGGGAAAAGCTGGATGAATCGGTTGCCAATGATCGGGCCAGTTATCCCGCTCCGGAAGATATGAAAAACGCCGAGTTTCAGACAGATATTGGTGAGGATGCACTGCAGGTGTATGCAAAATACTGGGAAATGCTAAAATCGGGCCGTTGAGATAGTTCCAGATATGCTTTGTATATAGGCACATTTATGTGCCTATTGCACTACACTGTGGCCGTACTCATTACTCTCAGGTTTGCTTGCTTGATGCGTGGGTTTCGTCGTTTGCACCTGATTCCGTTACTTGCCCTGTTACTGATAGTGCCTCAGATAGCTCATGCAGCCCAGCCGGTCACTACCGGTTGGGAGTATCGCTGGGGCGATTCCCCAGTGACCTCTGAAGGTGTGCCAGAGTGGACTCAGGACGAAAATCCCGGGCAGTGGCACAGTATTGCCTTCCCATCTAATCCGCCAGACCGGGCCGGACGCAGTAATGTGTGGTTCCGGGTGACATTGCCTGCGGCGGAGTTACCCCACGCAGTGCTCTACATCTACAGCATCGATATCATTGCTCAGGTTTATTTGGATGGTGAGCAAATATATCAATACGGCGCATTTGATGACCAGGGGCGAGGCCGCTTTGAAGGATGGCCCTGGCATGAGATTAAGCTGCCAGAAGGATATGGGCAAAAGCCAATCTATTTCCGGGTATTCTCAGACTACACAGATATAGGTTTGTGGGGCGAAGTGGCCATTATGGACCACTCAGAGCTGGCGCTCTACATTATTGAAAACTCCCTTGAATCCCTCATTATCGCCTGTTTTTCCACCCTTATTGGGTTATTGGCGCTGGTTTTTTCCGTGCTTCAGTCCCAAAAGCGGACCTTTGCCAGTGTTGCCCTGTTCACCTTGTCATCTTCGGTCATGTTGGTGTCAGGGAGCCAGGCGAGTCTGCTGTTTCTGGACAAGCCTCTGTTTTGGGAATACCTGGAGGCGGGCTCTTATTACCTGTTACCGGTTGCCCTCGCTGTCTTGCTTGCAGACTGGCTGAAAAGCCATCGACCAAAACTAATCAAGCTGGTCTGGAAAGTTCATCTTGTCTATTTTGTGGGTGCCCTTGGCCTTGCGCTGACAGGTGCTGTTGATCTGTCATCCACATTTCCTGTTTTTGACGCACTGTTTCTGGTTTCTTTATCAGCCATGGGGATTGTGGTTATACGGCGGTTTCGGCAGTTGTCGAGAGGACAACAAGTATTGTTACTGGCGTACGGTGTCTTCTGCTCTTTGCTGATTATGGATATGGCCGTAGCACACAGTATTTTGCCTTTTAGCCGGGTACCGGTCAGTTGGGGAATTCTGATTTTTTCGGTGGTCATGGTGCTGATTGCGCTCTTGCATGTTGCTCGCACCCAAAAAGCCCTGACACAGCTTAATATGTCTCTTGAGCAACAAGTGGAGGAGCGCACAGCCAGTGCCGAGGCGCTGGCTCGCCGCGAACAGGCGCGGGTTCGGATGTTGACCTTTGAGAATGAGAAAAGTCGTGTTCTGAGCAATGTGATTGCTGAGCTTCAGGACTGCCTGGGGTTGAGTCAGGCTTTTAGTGTGCTTTCACTCGCCATGCCAGAGCTTTGCAGCCCATTGCGTGGCGCACTTTACCGGCGAACTGCCGATAGTCACCATGAACGTCTGGTTGAGTGGGGTTTTGGCGGTGTTCGGGACTCAATGCCTGCAGAACTCGATATTGGCAGCAAACCACCGAAGTCGTTAAGTGCAGACACGGTGTATTTCTCACTTAATCTGGAATCTGCCACCGAAGGCATTGTAACGGAAGGGATAGTGGTACTTGAAGGTGACGGCATTCTGGCCTCTGGAGAGATAGGGTTTGGTTCAGCCCGCTTTATAACCATTCTGGAGCATGCTTCCCAGCGTATTGGTATTACACTTTCGAGTATTGTTCTGAGAGAAGAACTCCAGAAGTTTTCGTATGAGGACGCCTTGACCGGACTTAAAAACAGGCGTTACTTTGATCAGCTTTTTGAGCATGAGTGCGCCGTTGCCCAGCGCAGCGAACTACCCTTGTCACTCTTGCTGATCGACATTGACTATTTCAAACGGTTTAACGACACCCATGGCCATGAAAACGGCGACAGAGCCCTGCAGTCGGTTGCCCAGGTACTGCAACGACAATTTCGTGAGAGCGATGTCGTCTGTCGGTACGGGGGGGAAGAGTTTGTTGTCATTATGCCCGGGGCTATTACTGAAGATGCCAGAGAACGCGCTCAGCACGTCTGTGATGCCGTTCGTGCTGCTCCGATTATGTTTCAGGGTAAGGACCTGGGCCCGCTTACCGTATCCGTTGGTGTCGCCTGCTGGCCCGATAACAGTGGGCGGCCGGCGCAACTTCTTGGCTTTGCTGATCAGGCGCTCTATCAGGCCAAAAATGATGGCCGGAGCCGGGTTGAAATTTATGGAAACCAAATCGCCTGAGTACAAATTCTGCCCGCTGTAAATTCCCTTCTGCTGTACCGCACTGCCGGATTCCAGAAAATACATAATGTCTGGTATACGGCGAATTTCTTGCCATACCCGAATGCGTTTGCCATTGTTATCTATGTGTAAAGTTGTGTGAGCGGGAAAAACACAAGCGAATCGCCAGTAAGCGGCGGTCTTGAAGAGCCCAAAATACCAACTAAACATGGTCCATTCCTCATTGGGCGGGAAACAATGTGGCCAAGTGGAGACACGGAAATGGAGAGAGCAACCGCAGCACGTGCCAGGTATCTGGTGCCCTGCAGAAAACTACCTCAATGTGACGAGAGTGCGCCGACACTCAGCACTAAAAGCAATTATCCGGGTTTCATGAAGGGGGACTTATGAATTTTTATAAAGTGTTCTGTGTTGCTGCCGCGTTCGGCCTGGTTTCGGTAGCGAGTACCGCAAGTGCAGATACCTGGCGTTTTGGGCTTGAAGAAATTGAGGGTAGCGTTCAGGCCAAATACGCAGAAGCGTTTAAAGACCTTATTGAGAAAAAGAGTGGCGGCGACGTTACCGTGCAACTTTTACCTTACGGTAAGTGGGGTTCTTCTTACTCAACACTCTATGATGCGGTGCAAAGTGGTTCCCTTCAGTTGGCCTTTGGCTCAGGTGCACTGGGCGGCACGGTACCGGAAAGCCAATTGTTGAATTTGAACTTTGTTATGCCGGCAGATGAGCTTAAAACGGCGGAAATACTGAACTCGCCAGAGTTTCTTGACAGTGAGCCATGGCAGCAATCGTTCCGCGTCCGTGGGCTGGTACCACTTGCCGAGCTTGCGGAAGGTTATCAGGTGTGGACCTCAAACAAAGCGATCAAAACCCCGGAAGATATGAAAAACCTGCATATCCGGGTGATGGATAACAGCCTGCTGCGCTCAACCTATAAGGCGTACGGTGCATCTCCGATCACTATCGCTTACGGCGAGCTCTATAGCGCAATGCAACAGGGCCAGGCAGAGGGCAACATTCAGCCCGTATTTGCACACGAAGAAATGGGCTTTTACGAAGTTCAGGATTATATGATCTTCGCAAAGCAGGCTCAGTTTGTAGCCACGCTGATGGGCAATCTTGACTGGTATGAGGGCCTCTCGAGTGACCAGAAAAAAATGGTTAAGGATGTAACGAACCAACTGGTCAAGACTGGCTACGAGATTCAGAGCAAGTTTAACAAGGAGCGTCTGGACACCATCAAGGCGAAGAGTGATATCAATATCATTGAGCTCACCGATGCCCAGCGCGAGCAGTTCCGCAAATTGGCCGAACCCGTACGCCAGGTGTTCATTAACGATGTAGGCGAGCGCGCCAAGGAATCTCTGGACATTCTGCTTCGAGAGGTTAAAAAGGCAGAGTCCTGATAGCCATAAAAAACCCCGGCTTGCGGAGAGTGAGCCGGGGTTTTTTTATGGCTGCCAGGGTAATCTGCCTATGCGCCCAGGTTGGGTAAAAACAGCGAGATTTCCGGAAACAGGATAAGAATAAAGGTCGCCAGCACCAGAATTGCAATAAATGGTGGTGTACCACGAATAACCTCCATATAAGGCCGGCGAAACACCGCAATTGCCGTGAAGATGTCACAGCCAAAGGGTGGTGTGGCAGACCCTATGGCCGCCTGCAGAGTGACAATGACTCCAACATGGACCGGATCAAGGCCAGTGGCAACGACTAATGGCTTGAAAATGGGTACGAGAATAAGGATGACGACGATTGGGTCAACAAACATGCAGCCCACAAAAAAAGCTGCTGCAATCAGCATTAAAGCAAGAACCTGGCTGTCACCTATGCCTTCTATCAGTGGCCCAAGTAGTTGTTCCGGTATGCCTGCAGTACCCAGTGCTTGTGAAAACGCAGCCCCTATAGCCACCAGAATGAAAACCACGGCGGTGATCATGCCGGTAGACATGGCCAGCCCGCCAAGATCCCGGATTGATACCTTCCGGTAGATGACCACTTCCAGTAACAGCGCATAAGCCACAGCAACCGCTGAGGCCTCGACAGCGCTGAAGTAGCCGCCATAGATTCCGCCAACGACGATAACCGGGAAGCCCATGGGCAGAATAGCCTTGCGTAGCGATCGCAATCGCTCGCTCCAGGGTGCCTTTGGCTCTGGTTCAATGCCTTTAATGTACGAATCGATGTAGCAGTAGATTGAGAACATCAGAAGAATAAGAAAACCAGGCAGAATGCCAGCAAGGAACAGATCGCCGATTGAGGTCTTCATGACCACACCGTATATGATGAAGCCGATACTGGGTGGAATCAGCAGAGCTATATCACTGGCGTTAATGATCAGGGCAAGAGTGAACGTGTCTGAGTAACCTTTCGCAAGTAATCTCGGGCGCATTGGGCCACCCATCGCCACCACCGTTGCCTGGGTGGATCCGGAGACCGCACCGAACAAGGCACAGGAAGCCGCCGTGGTTATCGGCAATCCGCCACGAATGTGTCGGGTGAAAGAATCCACCACATCAAGCAATCGGTTGGCGGTATGGCCTTTGGTAAGAATATCAGCCGCAAAAATAAACATGGGTACTGCTGCCAGTACCCAACTGCCCACGCCGGATATCATCCAGCTCACGGCCTGGTCCGGCCCGAAGAATGTCATGTCCGTGAACATCATGAACAATGTGCCCACGGCCAGGGGTACCATCATTGGAAACCCGAGCAACAACAGCACCAGCATGATTACGAACAACATAGTCAGCATTCTTTTTCCTCCGAGTCTGTCGGATGTGTGCTTGTTATTGGTTTCGTGCAAATTACCTGGACATCAGGGACCAAGAGATCCGTCGGATGCATGGGTTTCGCCACTGTCGTCCAGTGGTATGTCGGAATACTCTTCCTTTTCACTGAATGAGCGGTATATATCGGGGCTGGTGAGATTGCGAATGGTTGTCAGAATGTATTGCACGCCTGCCAGCGTAAAGCCGATAGGCAATGCCAGATAGATAATCCACATTGGTATGTGCAGTGATGAGCTGACACGTCCACGATTAAAAATCGCGATATCGTATTGGGCAGATTTATAGGCAAAGTAAAACATCAGTCCGGCCGTGCCAACGCTGATCAGAATCAGCAGGCCTTTGCGCATGCGACCACCCAGCATGTCATAGATCGCAGACATGCGAATATGTCGGGCATGGCGTGCGGCGTATCCAACGCCCACGAAGGTAATGATCACAATCAACATTTCAGTGACTTCGTAGGTGCCCGCTATTCCATGATCGAACAGAAGATTTCCTACTACGTGTGCACTCATCAGCAGTGCCATAAGCAGCACACAGCTGGTGATAATCATGCGCTCAATCCACCCCAGTCCCTGATCCAGCTTGTTCAGTACTGAAAGGAAAGCGTTGTGTTGGTGCGGTACGCTGTTCTGGTCGGGTTTACCCGATTCGTCCATGTCTCGCCTCTTGTCATTGTGCGGCTGCCAGCACTGCCCGTTGAGTGGGCTGTGCTGCATTCGTGACTGTCGTCCTCGCTGTCCTGTCTTTACACTAGAGCATCATTGCCGTTGTTGCCATTTTTGTCGGTTTTGTTTACTGACTGACCATGCTTAAGTCCGAACGGCATAATTCAAGAAATTCCTGAAATTCTGCAACGATTCTACCCAGGCTGTCCATTAATCTGTGTCCATCGGGCAACGCCAGTGTGGGGATATTCTGTTCCATAGCCAACTGCAAAACCGGCATTATGGGAACCACGTTGTCCTGCCAGCCGTGGATAATTTGGGTGTGTCGGGCCTGAATTGTCGGGCTGGATTGCGGGTAGCCAGCGAGGGCCAAAGCCGGGGCCAATAAAAAGCATCCAAGCACAGGTTGTTGTGCGCTGGTCTGTGCACACACCCAGCCACCCATGCTTGAACCGGCAAGTATCGTGCGGGCCGGATCGGCATTCTCACTGGCCATTGCTGAGCGCATTTGTTCAAGACGAGTTGCCGGGTCTCTGGTGGTTCGGTGATCAACGGCAAACGCTTTCACGCCTGCAAAGGCCTCTGCTGCCTGCTTCAGTGCCTGAATTTTTGTGCCCAGGGGGCCGCTCTCCATTCCGTGAGAGAGAAATACATGAATGGTAGACATGACATCCCGGTGCTCTTGTCGTTGTCTGGCTTCAGATATCCAGAACGATGGGTGGATTCACCGGCTTGAACCGGCTGTTGCAGGTGCTGGCGTTCACGTATAGGCAGTTACCGATTTGTTGCTGGCCATAACCCTCATGAATATGCCCGAATATGTGCAATCTGGGTGAAAGGCTTTCGACCCTGATCGCCAGATCCTCACACCCCGGATGGATGACCTTACCATTTGGCGCAACGATTTTGTCCAGAATTCCGGCCGGCGGTCCATGGGTGATCAGTACGTCGGTGTCATCAGGTATTTGCGCCCAGCGTTCGGCCAGCGCATCCCCTCGTTCAAGATTAAAGGCGAAATTGAAAAATGCCGGAACCCAGGGGCTGCCCCAGAACTTCAGCCCGTCGATTTCCAGAGCACTGTCCAGCAGATAATGAGCATGCCTGACCCGCTTTATGGCTTCCTCAGGCTCCTTTTGAAAGCACCAGTCGTGATTGCCGGCAATAAGAATCTTGTGCTTGTGTGGTAGCTCCGAGAACCAGTTGTCGAGCTCCTCTACTTCCTCCAGAGTGCCAACCCCGAGACAATCTCCGGAGTGAATCAGCAAATCGCCATCGGGTATCTCAAGCTGGCGGTGCATGCCGTGTGTGTCGGAAATACAGACCATTCTCATATGTTCATATCCACGCCGTTCATCGTGCTCAGCGGTAATCGTGTTGAGCAATTCTGTTTGTTCTACGATAGCATTTACTCAGTATCCGTCCACCTACACCTGGCTCTGGAGGCCAACCTATGCAGTCCAGTGGGTTTTATGAAAGCGATGCCACCCTTGCACAGTATTCTGAGTTTCATTTTGGTGACCAGTGGCACGGTGAGGCCAATTTTCCGAAAGCGCTGGCAGATGCTGCGATTAACGCGATGGCCGGGCACTCAAAAGTGCGCGCTCTGGATATTGGTTGCGCCGTTGGCCGGACCAGTTTTGAACTGGCGACATGCTTTGATCATGTGGACGGTATCGACTTCTCTGCAAGCTTTATCAGTAAGGCCCGGGAAATGGCCAGGCAGCAGCAGATACGTTACGCCCGTCCTGAAGAGGGGGAGTTGGTGAGTTATCACGAACGCACGCTGGCGGCGCTGGGGCTGGAAAGCGTTGCTGGGAAAGTGGCCTTTCACCAGGGTGATGCCTGTAATCTGGACCCACAGTTTACAAATTATGACTTGATACTGGCGGGCAATCTGATTGATCGGTTGTACCAGCCGTCAAAATTTCTGACAACCATTCATGAGCGGCTCAATGACGGAGGATTTTTGGTTATTGCCTCTCCGTATACCTGGCTGGAAGAGTACACGCCTAAAGACTCATGGATTGGAGGATTTATTAAGGACGGGAAAGACTACAGTACCCGGGATGGTCTCACCGAGATGCTAAAACCTCAGTTTTCCCTTCAGGGAGAGCCGCAAAGGTTGCCATTCGTCATACGTGAAACCCGTAACAAGTTTCAGCACAGTTTTTCGGAATTAACGGTGTGGCGAAAAATTCAGGACTAGGATTTTGGATAACTATTCCGGGGTAATTGCTCCGGAATAATTTATTTTTCTGTGTGTGTCCCTGCCAGTCGCTCTGATATAAAGTTCACCATTTAACCCTTGAATTATGAGGCCACAATGTATCAGTTTCGCGATCGCGAATAGAGTGGCCTTCTCTTTGTGATTAAGTAGCTTTGCGATATCCGGTAACTTCGGTAACGGGCTGTAAATATTCCAATGATTTGTCTCTATCAGAAATCGTAGTTTGTCAGTCGCGTGTTGCTTTTTCAGCTTGTTTAAATGACGCTTTTTTATTGGCCAAAAGAAATCAATCATTAATCTATTCCCCAAGTTACTGATTAATAAAACATTCTATATCTTTATTTTAAACAATGATGATAATATTTATGTTTTTTGTTTATGTTTTTTATTATTTTTTATTGTTTATTTATAGTAAAAAACATATATTCATTGTTGATGGTGGTGAAATATATTTCATTATTTTCCGAGTAAAACCAAATATCCTCAGGCGTAGAAAATTCATATTTTTCAGGTTAATCGGAGGTAATAGAGAGTAGTGCAAAAAAACTATGACGACTTATCCATAAAAATCCAATCAATCATAGCAACTTTATAAATAAAGACAACTAAGGTCAGGCTTTTGTTGACATATGCTGACTGATAATAAGGTTTTAAAGACGACATTTCTGCGCCTGGAAAACCGGCGTCAGGGGGTGGTGGCGTGGCATCGGAGCGGTAAGCACTGCCAAAAAAAATTGAGTTGAATGCAGGCGTAGTTTGCTAAAATCCGGCTACAAATTTCTGGCACTCAATCACTAACGAGTTTTCACTATGGCAGTAGACAAGATCGCGACCGCATCAGCTCGCCCATGGCGACTGATTTCACGGTCATTACGGCAGTATGTACCCACAATTTTCGGTTTTTTCGCTTTAAGCTTTAGCCAGTTTTCCAGTGCTGCTGAACCAGGAGGGCATAGCCTGATTGATAGTCCGGTTGGCTATTTGTGCCTGGGGATTTTTATTGTTGCCTACGCATTCGTAATGCTTGAGGAGAAACTGCACTTACGCAAGTCGAAACCGGTTTTGCTGGCCGCTGGCCTGATCTGGTTTTTGGTGGCGGGTGTATCTGCAGTGAACGGCGATACTGAAAGTGCCAGTGCAGCGCTGAAGCACAATCTTCTGGAATACTCTGAACTGCTGCTGTTCCTGCTGGTTGCCATGACCTACATAAACGCCATGGAAGAGCGGCAGCTATTTGATGCTCTGCGCGGCTGGCTGGTAAGTAAAGGTTTTAATTACCTGAGTTTATTCTGGATTACTGGCCTGCTTGCATTCTTCATATCGCCGATCGCCGACAACCTGACCACTGCGTTGCTGATGTGCGCAGTTCTTATGAAGGTCGGGGAGAATAGCCCCCGCTTTATAGGCATTGGTTGCATCAACATTGTCATTGCCGCTAACGCAGGCGGCGCGTTTTCACCGTTTGGGGATATTACCACCCTGATGGTCTGGCAAAAGGGTGTCGTTGAGTTTACTGAGTTCTTCAGATTGTTTATTCCTGCGGCTGTTAACTTCCTGGTGCCGGCGATTATTATGAGCTTCGCTATTCCAAAAGAAATGCCGGCGCAGACCAGTGAAGCCGTTGTGATGAAACGCGGTGCACGTCGTACCGTCGTACTTTTTTTGCTGACCATTACCACTGCGGTGCTTGGGCACAACTTCCTGCACCTGCCTCCGGTTGTGGGCATGATGATGGGGTTGGCGTATTTGCAATTCCTTGGTTACTACCTGCGTATGAGTTTCAACCGCGGTGTTGCCCGTGAACGTATCTGGGCGGAACTGCACCAGAATGCAAACCTGATGAAACGTCTTGATAAAGCAGTGCCGTTCGATGTGTTTAATCCGATGGCGCGGGCAGAGTGGGATACCTTGCTGTTTTTCTATGGCGTGGTGCTGTGTGTAGGTGGGCTTGGCTATATAGGTTATCTGGCAGAGGTGTCCGGGATACTCTATAGCGGTAGCTGGAGCCACACCGGTGCCAACGTGGTTATCGGTATGCTGTCTGCCGTTGTTGATAATATCCCCGTGATGTTTGCGGTTCTCTCGATGAATCCGGATATGGCCCACGGCCAATGGTTGCTGGTAACACTTACGGCGGGTGTTGGTGGCTCTCTGCTATCAATTGGCTCGGCGGCTGGGGTAGCGCTTATGGGCCAGGCACGTGGCTACTATACGATGATGGTGCATCTTCGCTGGACGCCGGTAATTGCATTGGGCTACGCGGCGTCAATCATGACGCACCTATGGCTGAATGCCAGCCTGTTCTGATATCTGGATACGGAGCCCTGCGTGGGCTCCGTATCTGCTTAACGAGCCAATTGAGTCAACTCTTCCAGGCTTTTGGCGGTCATCGGCTTGCCAAATGTCCAGCCCTGCCCATATTGTGCGCCCATCTCTTTAACAAT
>DATJDA010000170.1:0-5962 GCA_035497695.1 Marinobacter sp.
CCTTGGTGGCTTCTGGTAAATAATAAGTCCCGGATAGTGTCCGGAAAGACCTTTCATTCTGAAACAATCTATCTTTTTGTGTTACTTGTGATGTTAACCTCAGGCTTGGGCGGTTTTTCAGAAAAAAGAGTTACCAATGAAAATTAAAGTGCTCACCCTGGAAGGTGAAAAGAGTAGGCAGGAAAATATACTGGCTCAGCTAGCGCCGAGTGGCCTTGAGTTTGAGTTCTTTGAGGGCGTGGATGGGCGTAAGGCAGCGCACCCGCTTTTTGGTCGGTATAACGAGTCCAAGCGTCTTCTGTTTAAAGGCGAACCGTTATCTGTTGGCCAACTCGGGTGTTTTGCAAGTCACTTTCTGCTCTGGCAGGAATGTGTCCGGATTAATGAGCCGTTATTGATTATTGAAGATGACGTAAAAATTGAAGTTGAAAGGCTGATCGCAGCTTATGATCTGCTGGCGAACTTAAGTCCCGGGTTTGAGTGTGTGCGCCTGTTCAGGAATTACTGCAAACGTTTCCGGGCTTATACTGCTGCAGAGCTCGATGGGTTTGTTATTAATAAGTATACCAAGGGCCCGATGAGTACAATGAGTTACTACGTGACGCCGGCAGCCGCAAAAAAGTTTATTCAGGCCGCAGATGAATGGGTTCTTCCCGTTGATATTTTTATGGATCAGTTCTGGAATAACCACGTTGAGTGCTATGGCATGATGCCGGAAATTGTCAGTGTTGACCTCGATTTTGATTCGATCATAGGTTACGTCCCTAAAGACAAGAAACCGAAATGGTCGATTTATCAAAAGTTACGACGCGAACTTTACGCATTGGTTCAAAACTCCAGAAGGTGGCTCTGGAATCAGCGATATATTCGACGGAACCAGGTTTGATGCGACGCTATCTGTTTTTCGTTAATCAGTCATATTCGTACTCAATATTGCGTCCTCTCCAGGACGAGATAACGAGCCGTGGTGATGAAGTTGCCTGGTTCATTGTTGGATGCAGTGCAAAACCTCTTACCTCGTCAGAGAAGCGGTTGTATACCGTAAAGCAGGTAAAGGCCTACAAGCCAGATGCCGTATTTGCGCCGGGTGACTGGGTTCCGCCGTCTTTCCCCGGATTAAAGATTAAAGTGTTTCATGGCTTTCCGATTAACAAGCGAGGATCAGATCCAGCCAAAAATGCCCACTATCGGATTCGCGGGTGGTTTGATGTTATTTGTACCATGGCTGACGCTGATACCGAGCGTTTCGGGCAAATTGCCATTGAAAAGCCTTATTTTGTGGTAAGAAAAACCGGCTGGATAAAGCTCGACAGTATTATCAGGCCTAAGGTTGAGGTGCGGAAAGAGAACCTGTTTGGAGACGTGACCTTACCCGTTCTTTTTTACGCATCTACCTTCACCAGAGATGTAACGTCTGCCCCTGTATTAGTCGATACAATCAGGTCTTTAAGGGATTCCGGAGAGTGGAACATTATTGTAACGCTCCACCCAAAAATGCCAGAAAGTGTTGTTTCCAGTTATCGAAAACTGAAAGGGGAGCGGTTGCTCTTTATAGAAAGCGTTGAGGATTTTGTGCCGTACATGCGCCTGGCCGATGTCATGCTCTGTGATACGTCATCCATTATGAATGAGTTTATGGCTCTGGATATTCCGGTTGTTACCTTTAAAACCAAAATTCCCGGGCCACAGGTCATTGATGTTCAAAAGCCGGAAGATATCGTTTTGGCGTTGTCCACGGCTTTAAAGCGCGATCAAACGTTAATGGAACACATGCGGCATTATTTTCAGTCACTGCACTCATTCAGTGACGGCCGCTCATCTGCCCGGGTATTGGATGCGGTAGAGGAATTGTTAACCACCCCCGGCAAGCCCCTGCGAAAGCCGAGAAATGTCTGGCGTCGATTCTTGCTGATGAAAAAGTTCCGGAAAATGCTGAAGGAACAAAAACGCCAGGACCAGCGAGAGGGCTGTCATGAGGGCCACTCTCAGGCATAGGCAAAGCTGACACAGGGTAATGCGCTTTTACCTCAGCTCTCAGGTGGCGGTTGTTTAATCTTTTCGCCCCGTGTGAGTGTCCATAAGCCAGCGTATTTATTAAACGAGCCCTGGGCATAAGTCGCGGCAACCAGAAAACCTACAGACCCATCCAAAAAGCCGAAACGGATAATGTAAACCTGGAAGAAGGTGAGCAAGCCCCGGAACGTAGGATAGATCAGTGTGCGTGTTTTTTTCCCTCTACGGAACTTTTCCTGAGAGCCCAGCCAGGCATATGTTGCGCTTTTGTCCAGCGAGTGGCCGAAGTGCCGGTGAGTGTAGTGAGTTAACCTTCCTCGCAGGGTTTTGGTTTTTCGGCCTTCAGGGATCATTATTTTTTCGTGCACTAACGCATCTGAAAAGCGAACGCCTTCCCGTCGAAACAGGCGAAGTGGTGCCCGCCCACTGCGGCCAAAATCGAGTCGCGTTCCATAGAGTGTTACTGCCCAGGGTAGTTTGTACGCGTCTGCGTCCGGGTCGGCAAGGTGATGGTTGATCTCTCTGGCCAGTTCGGGGGTGATACGCTCATCGGCATCCAGCGACAGTACCCATTCACCTGTGGCTTTTTCCAGAGCCCGCTGTTTTTGTATTCCAAATCCGGGCCAGTCGGTTACTTCCACTATATCTGCGTACTTTCTTGCAATATCCACGGTTGCATCGGTGCTGCCACTGTCTAAAACAATAATTTCATCAGCGACCAGTCGGGCAGACTTCAGGCAGTCAGCAATGTTGTCTGCCTCATTTTTTGTGATGATTGTGGCAGATACTTTACATTTTCGATCGCGAACGTAAGAGGCACTGAGCTCATTAAACAGTGTTGTGGAGAGACCAGCGACGGATAGTAAATAAAACGTCAGAAACAGGCTTCGGTTAAACGTAGCTTCGGTTAGGCCAAAGAAAAAATAACCTGCTGCGACCATGGTGCCGGCCACTGCTATATGTGCTGTAGCTGTGTGTTTATTACGGATGTGTCGCACGAAGGTAAGCAAAGGGATAAAGATAAGAAAAGCCCAGCTAAAAATACCAGGTATGCCACTGGTGGCGGCATTATTGAGCAGATCGCTGTGGGCGTGACCAGTACAGCACTCAGCGAGAGCCGGAGATGCCCTTCCATTTTCTACCGCATTTTCTATAGCAGTGCCGTACCCACCCAGGCCTGCGCCTGTCCAGGGGTTTTCCCGAAGCATGTCCAGGGCCAATGCCCACACTTCAAATCGGGTCTTCGTGCTGTGGTCCAGCCTGCTGCCTTGCGTTAAGGCCTCCAGAGGTTGTGACATTCTGTCGCTGGTTGCAATCACCCCAATCACTAATGCGGGAATCAGGATAATGCTGGCTAACTGGTATTTTTTTCCGAGCAGGGGAACGAGTAGTAACAAAAGAAAAGGCAGAGCGACTAGATTGCTCCGGGTTTCAGAAAGCAGCGAGACCCCCATAGCGGCAATGCCGGCGAGTAAGAAGAGCCCAGCCATAAAGCGGCGGCTGGTGTGGAAGAAAAATAATCCGCCAACAAGTGCCATCGTGCCAATCAGCAAAGAAAGATTGCCAAAGCTGATAGCGTTAATGCCCCCGCCAAAACGTGTATTAAAAAACTGCTCTGATGAGCCCTCGTAGCTCGCAAAGTGGGCGATAAAAACAGCAGTTACCGAGAGCGCAGCTAATCCGATAGCTAAAAATACGGCACTGGCCCGGATGCGGGCGTAACTAAGGGCAATTATCAGTGGCCAGAACAGAATGAAACGAGCGTGGGTGCCCAGGGTTTTTCCACCGTCGTAACTGAAGCCTTCCAGTACCCAGGAGTAGCTGCTTACGGCAACAAAAAACCAGAAGGCAAAATGTACCAGCCTTAACTCTTTTGGTTTTTCCCAGGCTTGTATCACAAGCGGTTTACGCAGACTGACTGATATACCCGAAACTGCCAGTAACAGCGTTGCTGCTGCCAGAATATTTGAAGAAACAAGCGCCCCGCCGAGGCCGATGATAAGTAGCAGAGGGGCAATCTTCAGAGTGTGTGCTGACATAGTCAGGAAGTCCTTGAGTTGATCTGGCCAGTAGTCACCCGCATATCCGGTCCGGGTGATAGGGATCAACCTCTCCCGCAGGACGATGACGCAGGCGCTTGTACTCCCATTGATACTGTTCTGGAATCTGCCGGACACAGTGTTCAACCGATTTATTTAATGCTGTGGTTGCTACCACCGGGTCTTTATCGCCAAGGCCGGGCTCGACCCGTTGAACAACGATGCGGAAGCCTCTGGCATTCGGCAGACGTTCTGCATAGGTAATAAGAGCGTTGGCTCCCGTGCGCTGAATCAGTTTCGAAACCAGCGTCATGGTTTTTACTTCCAGGCCGAAGAAGGGAGCAAAAGCACCGCCTTTATCCTTGGGTGACTGATCCGGCAAAATTCCGGCAACGCCGCCTTCTCTGAGTATGGCAACCATCCTTGCCAGCCCACGCCTGTCGCCCCGGACAAGCTCCGAGCCAAGGCGGCCCCGAACCCGAATCATGTAGTCTTCAAACTCGGGTATATTCGGAGGGCTGTAAAGGGCAGCCATTTTATAGCGGGATGAAAAGAACAGGCCGGCAAGTTCCCAGTTTCCCAGGTGAGGCGCGAGTAAAATCAGACCCTCTCCACTGGCCAGAGCCTCGTCAATCAGTTCCAGCCCCCGGGTTTCTTTAATCAGACCCAGGCACTTCTCAACAGGCCACTCCCACATGAGCGGAACCTCGAACATTACCATGCCAGTCTGGATCAACGACGCTTTCGCCAGTTTCTCACGCTCAGATTCAGAGAATTCAGGCAGGCAGATTGAGAGATTGATGTCCGTTACCTTGCGTGACTTGGTTGGTAGCTTCCAGGTAAAGAAACCGGTAAATCTGCCAAGGCTTTGGGCCGCGCCCAGTGGTAACCAGCTTGCCATGCGCAGCAGTGCGGCAATGATGAAGTACTTGAGCTTACTCATTTGCGTCCGTACCGGTCCTCGAGTCGGACTATATCGTCTTCGCCCAAATAAGATCCTGACTGGACCTCTATCAGCTCGAGATCAATAACGCCCGGATTTTCAAGGGAGTGCACTTGGCCAATGGGGATAAAAGTGGATTGGTTTTCTGTGACCAGATACGTTTTTTCGCCATTGGTAACGCGGGCTGTGCCGCTGACAACCACCCAGTGCTCTGCGCGATGGTGATGCATTTGCACGGATAGTTTGGCACCGGGCTTCACAGTAATGCGTTTCACCTGATAACGGGGGCCGCTATCTATGGAGTCATACACGCCCCACGGGCGATACACTTCCCGGTGATTCATATGTTCGTGACGGCCATCGTCCCGGATTTTTTCAACAAGTTTTTTAACGTCCTGAACCTTATCCTTGTGCGCCACAAGCACGGCATCTTTGGTTTCAATAATAACCAGATTGTCTATGCCAATGGTTGCCACCAGGCGGTTTTCTGAACGGATAAGTGTGCCCGATGTGTCAAGTGCAATAACGTCTCCGCTGAGGCTGTTGCCATCCGGATCTTTCTCGCTGATGTCCCACAGCGATGACCATGAGCCAATGTCGCTCCAGCCTGCATCCAGAGCGACCACTGCAGCTTTATCGGTTTTCTCCATAACAGCGTAATCAATAGATTCAGAAGGGCACTCGGCGAATAATTCCGAATCCACACGGGTAAAGTGAAGGTCTTTGCTGGCCTTGGCAAGGGCTGCTTTACAGGCAGACAAAATATCCGGCCGGTAGGTTTCCAGCTCAGCCAGATAATCCCTGGCGCTGAGTAAAAACATGCCGCTGTTCCACAGGTACTCTCCAGAAGCGAGGTAGCTTTCTGCAGTTTCCAGATCTGGCTTTTCCACAAAGCGATCAACGGAGTAGCTGTCAGCCGATATCCTGGTGCCCCGGTGAATATAGCCGTAACCCGTTTCCGGGGAGT
>DATJDA010000171.1:0-3466 GCA_035497695.1 Marinobacter sp.
GTTGTGTTCGTGCAGTAAGGCGTAGGCCGGGTTTTTGAAGGTGTAGTCCTTCATGGCTACAGAGGCGGCTTTTACTCGTTCTTCGTAGCGGAACCGGAACACGGCGGGTTGTTTGCTGCTGCCGCCGGCTTGGGTGTTGTACTCCACCCCCTCTAATCGGGGGGCATCGCCGTGGTGATCGGCGATAACCAGTAGTGGCTGCTCACTTCCGTCTACGGTGCCGTGCTGATAACGGTAGTGCCAGCCTTCTTCAGCCGATAACCGTTCTATAAAGGCCAGGTCGGTTTCCCGGTGTTGGACGCAGTATTCCCGCTCTTGTGGCGCGCGCTTGAGATCAAACAGGGTATCGACAATGCCGCGCTCCTCCAGCAGGGTGCGCACGATGGTGTCGGGGGTCTGGGTCTGGAAGATGCGGCTGTTGTGCATTAACCCCAAACGCCACAGCGGTGGCTGAATCACCAGTTCGTAGCGGGTGCGATGGTGGCCGGTATCGCCCCGGGCGAATTCGTTCACGACACCGGTGAAGCGCCTTTGGGGTATGCCATGTTGCCAGATAACCAGATCAACGGGTTGTTCCAGCACATCGGCGGCGGCAATCGAAGGGTTGGTACTGGCTAGGCGCAAACGGCCATCAACAAGGCTGGAAAGGCCTTCGGTCAGCTCGAAGCCGACAACGGCAAAAACATCCGGGGGGAAATCGCCCACGCGGGCGGTGAACTGCAATCCGTTTGCCTGGGGCATGTCTTCGGTCCCTGAAGATTAACAATATATATGGCAGACTCATCCTGAGCCGCGCTTATTATAACCTCCAGACTTCGGATTACCAGCCAGGCAATCAAGCCCCATCTAGGTGATATCACAAAGAAGAAACATATTCGTTGCCCTGAACCTATAAAGCAACTAGCATGTTGCTACATATCTTAAAAGCAACACATAAGACATAAAGATGAGCTCACTACTGCAACAGTTCAAAAAACGACGACTGGCGCTCGGCCTTAACCAAAGCGACATGATGCTGCGTGCAGGCATCTCACGCCAACAGTATCAACGCCTGGAATCCAGGGGAAACCCCAGGCTGAATACTTTAGAACTGATAGCCAAGGGACTTAATAGCAGCCTCATGCTTATTCCCGAGGAAAAGCTCGGTGCTGTTCGCGCGGTGTTGGAGAGTGAAGCGTTATATTTTGAAAACGAAGCCTCTGCCCCAGGTGACAGGCCGCCAGAAGCCACAATATACTTTACGACGAAAAGTCTCATTGATGATCCATGGCAGGGCTTGCTGGGGGATGATCAATGAGCGAGAGTCTTTCGGAAGAAGTGAGTGTGCTCAAGCTGACTTTGCACGACAAGCTGGTAGGCTATCTGGCTGGACTTCAGGGCGGCCGCAATGTTTTGAGCTTTACCGAGGACTTCAAAGCAGATCCCAACCGCCCTACGTTCAGCTTGATTACTCATCCGAAATTTCCACGTGCAGACAAGCTGATGGCGGAACCCTGGGTGAGAAACCAAAGACTGCCCCCCACACTATCTAATTTGCTTCCGGAAGGGGCACTGAGAGAGTTGATTGCGCAAGGGCTCAAAGTTCACACCGATAATGAATTTCACATTTTTTCTTATCTGGGAGGGGACTTACCGGGCGCTTTAGTAGCTGAACCCGTGGAACCAGAAGATGTGCCAGATAATGTTCCGGGCACTTATGGCAAAACCAGAGTCGTAAATCTTCAGAGCACCTCTTTTGAAAACAGATTTTCTCTGGCTGGTGTTCAGATGAAGTTTTCAATGAAAGAAATTGATGGCCGTTACAACCTTTCAAAAGGAGGCGTGCCAGGCGACTGGATTGTTAAAACACCGTCCACTATTCATAAAGATGTACCGGTAAACGAATACACTGCCATGACACTCGCGGCATTAGCCGGGATTGATATACCTGAAATCAAGCTGGTTGAACTGAGCCACCTGGAAAATCTTCCGCCAATAAATCTGCCTGATGAAACACTGGCTTTTGCGATCAAACGCTTTGATCGTGATAATGACTCCCGCATTCATATGGAAGACTTTGCTCAAGTGCTAGTGAAGTACCCTCACGAGAAATACAATTCGGCAAGCTATGAACAAGTCGGCCGGATTATTTATGAATATGCAGGCGACGGGCTGGCTGATGTGCAGCAATTTGCCAGACGATTACTGGTTAACATCCTCCTGGCCAATGGTGATGCGCACCTCAAGAATTGGAGCTTACTGTATTCCGACCAGATTACCCCCCGGCTCTCGCCGGCCTACGACATCGTCACAACCAGCGTCTACATTGAAAATGAGAAACAATACGCCCTTAATATGGCAAAAACCAAAGACTGGTATGGCGTTTCCTATCAGCAGTTTCAATACTGGGCTAACCGGTCAGAAATTCCGTGGCGAGCAATCAAGCCCCATCTGGATGACACTATGGAAAAGGCCAGAACTCTGTGGCCAGAGGCAATCAAAGGCCTTCCCATGAATGAAGGCCACAAGCAGACACTTAAAAAACACTGGAGCACTCTGACAAGCGACTTTCGCATTTCATAAGAGACCTAAAACCCATGAGCTTCAGGCAGTTAATCGCATTGGTGTCAGGCTTCGTTCTGGCAGCCTCGCCAGTGGCAGCCGATATCGGAATCGCACCTTTCGTGGGCTACCGAATGGGCAGCTCTATCGATATTGAATCCTCCGGAGCCAGCACCACAGATCAAATCCGATTTAAAGACGGCACAAGCCACGGGCTGACCCTGAACTTTGACCTGCCTGAGGCAGGCAAGCAAGGTGAGCTGTATTTTGGCCGGCAGGAAACCTCGGCAAAACTCGATAACAGCCTGTTTGCCCCCGACACACAAGCAATCGACGTTACAATTTACCAGCTACAATTCGGCGGTCTCTACTTTCCGGGAGGCAAAACTTACGGTGGTTTCGCATCTGGCGTATTAGGCCTCACCCGCCTGGAACCAGACAATTCAGCCTTCGATACTTACCACCGCCTTGCCCTGTCCCTCGGCGGAGGTTATCAGTTCTTTCTGAGCGACAGCCTGCGCCTGCGGCTTGACCTGCGGGGCATCTATACGGCCCTGAACTCAGGCGGCTCGGTGTTCTGCTCCGGTGGCTGCGAGCTTAAGTATCGTAGTAACGGTTACCTTCAGGTTGAGGCTGGCGCCGGTTTGGTACTGCGCTTCTGAAACAACAAAGGCCCGAAGATATAAGCCGTACCAGCGTTACAACCGGCAGCCGGATGGCAGATAAGACGACTTCCAGCTTGATGCAACCAGGGTATTATCAATCACACACTCCCACCGCCCTGAGGTATCACGGTCAAAGCTTATGATTAAACCTGTCAAATTTGGGTGGGCATTGCCGCCCATGGTCACTTTTAGCTGACCTGAACCGTCAGGATTAAGGCCGCCTATGTTAATCGCCAGGCTCCCGCTGGTAAGATTTGACG
>DATJDA010000172.1:0-10372 GCA_035497695.1 Marinobacter sp.
GTCTCCTGCCTGTTACGTTGATGCCGAAACACGCCAGCAATGATGGCCCAGAAAGCAATCCACACCAGTAGATCTGTCAGCGCCGGGTAAGCCCGATAACCGGTCAGCGCAGATATCATGCTGCCCAAACGACTGCTTTCACTGAGGAGCGCAGAGCTGTCCCAGAGCGGGTCGATGCCAGCCGGTATCCAGCCAAGCCCAATCATTTTGTCAACCGCAGAAAGCAGTAGCGCACTGGCCAGCAGTAGTAACATTACCTCGGTAATCTGAAAGAACCGTCTCCACGACAGCCAGTACCGACCGGCCTGAAGCAGGTAATAGGTTACGCTGGCCAGAATGAGGGCAATCCCAACAGCTGCGGAAAAGCTCAGCCAGTCCCCCATGGTTTTCTGCGCGTAGCTCATGCCGTACAGAAACACCACTGTTTCTGAGCCCTCCCGAGCGATGGCAACTGCTACTAATATGGAAATAGACCAGAACGCCTGGTGATCAACAGCCTCTTGGGTTTTTTGGGCCAGATGGTTCTGAAGGCGACGGCCATGCCGGCGCATCCATAGCACCATCTGAACGATCAGGGTAGTGGCACTGAGCATCATAACCAGCATAAATATATCCTGGCCTATGCCTGTCAGAACTTGTTGAGCACTTAGCAGTGCAACGGCGAGCAGGACAGCGGCAGCAATCCCGCCACCCACTCCGAACCACAGATAACGAAGTGCGCCATCAGCTCCGGATTGTCTGAGCCACGAATAGAGAATCCCAACAACGAGAAGAGCTTCGATACTTTCACGCCAGACTACGAAAATGATTTGCTCCATCCAGCCTCCTATTTCGCGATGATTCGGCCTGTGGCATCGGGTAAATGGAATTCATCAAAGAATTCATATTCGCCTGGCGTCAAAGGTGGGATAACAACAAACGAGTGGGCACCGGGGCCAAGTACTTTCTCTTGTCGCAGGCGAGTGCTTTCAAACTCTACTGGCCCTTTTCCGGTGTTACGGATGTTAAGTTTAAAACGCTGGCCGGCATTGACCACGATAGTCTCGGGAATGAGCAAGCCGTCTTTCAGCTCCAGCTCATAAGCGGGCAGCTCGGCTTTGGTCGGTGATGCCGCAGCCGTTGCGATAACGAATACAACGGCGGGCAATGTCCACACGCCCACTCAGTAGCCGCCCTTTTTACCGGTGCCGGCGAACACAAAATCGTATTCGAGGGAGAAAGGCTCAAACCACTTATCAACTCCGGTTTCCCGGTCTACGTGCCGCATTAATGGCATACCGTGATGAGTGGGGGCATGGATGGTGTAGGTAAGATGGTATTTGCCAGGGCCATCCATTTTCACATTTGCACCGTAATGGGTGCCGTCACTTGCTACCATCGGCATAAAGGTACCACTCAGGGTTTTGGTACTACCCTGGCGAGTCAACGAATACTCAACGGTTAGGTAAGGCACCCAGGCACCGACAGGAAATCCGTTTCGGTTATCCTCCAGAGCCATAATGTCGGCTTCCAGATGAACATCTGCCTGGCTGGCGGGGAGATTACCTGCGGGTTCCATAGTTACTGGTTGTAAGTAGACCGCGCTGACTTCAATCCCATGGGCCTGCTGCGGCAGACCAATGGGGTATTCCGCTGCAATTGCAGAACATGAAAGACTGGCAAGCAAGCATACACAAGGGGTGGCAAAGGTAAGTGTTCTTACCATGACAGCAAATCCTCTGAAGTGAATGGTCAGATTTTCAAAAATCTGACGTCACACTACACCTCAGAATAATGCTTAAAAAGAGGTAACGAGAAGGATTCGCATTAACATTCAATTAAAATGATTCAGGTCAAATAAATTTTGATTAAGGCGGATTCTCTGGAATTAATTTGAGCGGTGCAAGCGTCGATGCAGCTCGTGTACTTGTTCTGCGAGTTCGGGAACGGGGCCATCAACCACGACACCGGGAACGATCTCCTGAATCGGTAAACTGCGCACGGGGGAGGCTGGAACTGCCATGTCATTAAGCCAGGCAGTCAGCTGTGCAGAAGAGCTGGCATAGACAATTCGTCCAAGTCCAACCCACCCATGTGCTGCTGCGCACATGGGGCAATGTTCGCCGGAGGTATAAACAGTTGCTTTTGCTCTGTCGCCTGGGTCCATGTGTTCAGCGGCCCACCGGGCAATCTCGAATTCCGGATGCCGCGTGTTATCTCCTGCGGCTACCCGGTTATGGTCCTCAAACAGAATGTCTCCGTTTTCTGCAACAAGTATCGAGCCGAAGGGTTCGTCGCCGGCCTCCAAGGCTTCGGTTGCGAGTTCGATGCAACGCAGAAGATGGTGTTTGTCAGTATCACTGATCATCTGTGTTCCTCACGACGGGCAGGTGGTTGTCACTCGGGGGTTGCTGGTGCTCACAGGTTATCTGAGCTGACTATCCTTGCTGCCACGGCGGTTTATGCCACCGGATGCGACTTCCTGTTTTTCCAGCGCACTTTGACAAGCGACACAAAGCCGGACACCGGGAATAGCCTCGCGCCGGGCTTTTGGAATCGCGCAATCGCATTCATCACAATGAGTTGCACTCTCGCCAGAACCCAGTTGGCTTCTGGCTTTTTTTACCGCATCTTCAACACTTGCGTCTATTTGATCCTGTACCGCACCGTCGCGCGTCCAGCCACCGGCCATAGCAAGCTCCTGTCTGCAGAGACACTCAATTACTACTCACCTTCGGCAAGGGTAGCCTTAATGCCTGGAAACGGCTACCTCTTGCAAATAGCGGTGAATCTTAACCACACTTGCTGTCGCCACAAGACAGACAGGTTGCGCATCCGTCCATCACGATAACTGCTTTTGTACTGCATTTTTTACAGGTGGTGGCATTTAGCGGGTAGTCGCCAGCATTGTCATCATTAGTGGCCATGGCGGCTTCAGCTTCGAACACCGCTCGCTTTTCAGCAAGGATACGCTTGGTGGTTTCGCTCATTTCGTCGCTTTCCAGCAAGCCGATCGCTTTCAGATGCTTCTCGATAATGGCACCGATTTCGGCCACCAGCGAGGGCATGAATACCCCGCCTTTCTTGAAATAGCCACCGTTCGGATCGTATACCGAGCGAAGCTCTTCAACCAGAAAGGTTACGTCGCCACCTTTTCGGAAGACTGCCGAAATGACCCGAGTGAGGGCAATAACCCACTGGAAGTGTTCCATGGATTTGGAGTTGATGAACACCTCATAAGGCTGGCGGCTTTCATGATCCGTGCCTTCGTTTAGCAGGATGTCGTTGATGGTAATATACATCGCATGCTCAGCGATCGGCGGCTTGATCTTATAGGTGGTGCCTAGAAGGAACTCCGGCCGCTCAATGTACTCATTCATCTGTACCGGTTTGACTTCAATCGGTGCCGGCGCTTTTGCTTCGGTATCGGCTTTTTTCACGCGGTAGCCGACAATTTTATTCGTGATTTTGATTGTCATGTTCATTGTCCTGTGTCGGGATCCCGGATTAATACTTTCCGTAAGTGCCTTCTTTTAACGCATCAAACAGATTGGCAGCGGTGTGAATTTCACCGTCGTAGTCTACCTGTTCATTACCTTTCAGGGTTACTTTGCTGCCATCGTCCAAAGTGAACTCGTACAGAGTATTTTCCAGATCCTTCTCCTTCACCAACACACCCTGGAAGGCTTCCGGGTTGAAGCGGAAAGTAGTGCAACCTTTCAGGCCTTTATCGAACGCGTAAAGATATATATTTTTGAAATCCTGATAAGGGAAATCGGTAGGAACGTTAGCGGTTTTGGAAATTGATGAATCAACCCAAATCTGAGCGGCTGCCTGGATATCCACATGTTGCTGAGGAGTTACATCATCTGATGTGGTGAAGTAATCCGGCAGCTTTTTTTCTTCTTCTTCAGAAAAGGGCATGGCACCAGAATTCACAAGGTGACGATAGGCCAGTAACTCGAAGGAAAAAACATCTACCTTTTCTTTGGTTTTTCGGCCTTCACGAATAACATTTCGGGCGTAATGGTGAGAGAAACTTGGCTCAATACCGTTGCTGGCGTTATTCGCGAGAGACAGACTGATAGTGCCTGTAGGTGCGATAGATGTGTGGTGAGTAAAGCGGCCACCTTTTTCTGCCAGTTCTTCAACAAGCTTTGGCTCAACGGTAGCGATCTGTTCCATGTACTTGCTATATTTTGCGTGTAGTACCCGGCCTTTGAGCTTATCACCCAATTTATATCCATCATGGGCCAGTTGAGGGCACTTGCTCAACATTTTAGGGGTAACTTCAAAATCGTCATTCATGATTGGAGCAACGCCCTTTTCCTGGCCCAGTGCCAGGGATTGACGCCATCCTTCAACAGCCATTTCCCGCATTACGTCTTCGGTAAACTGAACTGAGCTTTCAGAGCCATAAGGCATGCGCAACATCGCAAGGGTTGAGCCCAGCCCAAGTATGCCCATGCCATGCCTGCGCTTGTAGGTGATTTCATGGCGTTGTTCCGGAAGGGGCAGGCCATTGATTTCTACAACGTTGTCGAGCATGCGAGTGAAAATGCCCACCACCTTGCGGTACTTTTCGTAGTTAAAGCTGGCCTTGCTGGTGAACGGGAAATCCACAAACATGGTGAGATTCACAGAGCCCAGCAAGCAACTGCCATAAGGGGGCAGGGGCTGTTCACCGCATGGATTGGTAGCGCGAATGTCTTCGCAGAACCAGTTGTTGTTCATCTGATTAACCTTGTCGATCAGAATGAAGCCCGGCTCAGCGTAATCGTAGGTGCTGGTCATGATGGTGTCCCAGATGAACCGCGCTTTCAGTGTGCGATAAATGCGACACGCCACTTTGCCTTCCGCATTAACAACATAGCCTTCCAGTTCCGGGAAACTGCGATATACAAAACGGGTGGTATCGCTCAGATCCAGAGCCTCTTCTTCGGCCTCTTTCTGAGTGACCGGAAAGGACAGGCGCCAGTCATCATCGTTACGAACAGCTTCAATAAAGTCTTCCGTTATCAGTAAAGACAGATTGAACTGGCGCAACCGGCCGTCTTCGCGCTTGGCCTGTATGAAATCAATAACGTCCGGGTGATGAACGTCAAATGTGGCCATCTGCGCACCGCGACGGCCACCAGCAGACGACACGGTAAAGCACATGCGATCAAAGATATCCATGAACGATAAAGGCCCGGAGGTGGTGGCACCTGCACCAGCTACATAGGCACCCCGGGGGCGCAGGGTAGAGAACTCGTAACCTATACCGCAGCCAGCTTTGAGGGTAAGGCCAGCCTCGTGGTTCTTCTCGAGGATGTCATTCATGGAATCCTTAACAGTGCCAGAGACCGTGCAATTGATGGTGGACGTTGCTGGCTTGTGTGCCTCGGCACCCGCATTTGAAGTAATGCGGCCGGCGGGTATTGCACCATTCTTCAGGGCCCAGGCGAAGTCTTTCATATGCTTGGCGCGCACTGATTTGTCTTCTACTTCTGCCAGAGCCTTGGCGACACGCTCGTATGTCTCGTTGATACTCTGGTCTACAGGTTCGCCAGTTTTGGATTTAAGCTGGTATTTACTGGCCCAGATATCCAACGAAGCTTCCTGCATTGGAATTGTTGTAATCACTGCCTGTGCCTTAGCGTTCATTGCTGCCCTCGGTATTTCCGGTATGTTCTCATTTTGCAAAGCTGTTACTTGGACAGCTTCGCGCCCCTTTGATTCGATAAATAATCCGTCTTGTTTTCTAAAGCACTGCCAACCACTAGATGTAGTGGTGAGCTTTTGAGAATGAATGCTTTAAAAACCTGATTTTCTACTCCCGGTTGGTACGTCTGACCAAGTCTTAAGTCAGTGACTGGCTTGCCTTGGGAGAAGTTCAGTTAAAATTGTTAGCCCTATATATGGTCTTATTTTTCCAAAGTATAACAGGATATAGTGGTTTGTGAACGTATCTGCAACTATTGGTTGCTGGTTTAAGCGAAAGAAAATCAATCAAATTTGGCTTGCAAATAAGAAACTTCCCGGAAAACGGGCGTTTGCAGAGAGTTGTGTCATTTCACTACATATAGTGTTTAAAAAACGCACAAAAATAACCAGTGATAGTTCATGACGTGAATTAATTTGTGACCCCTGCACGTACCTTTAGCTAACGTGTCGCTAAAGTAATAGTGTGGCGTCGAACATGGCAGTAGCCCGCAAGAAGTAAAAAAAATAATATAAAAGGAATGGATAATGATAGGCCTGAAACCTGCTTTGCTAGCGTTGTGCATTGCTGGTGCTGCCCCGGCAGCTCTGGCAGACATCCAGATTCTGGATGACTCAGTGATGGGGAATATTACCGGTCAGGCCGGTGTCACCATCGAACTTGAAACCAAACTGAACATAGACAAGTTTATTTACACCGACGAAGGATCATTGGAAATCAATGATATTTTTGTAGGCGGTAGCAATCGGACCAACCAGTTCTCTGAGCTTGGATTTAACCTGACGGGAGGGCCTGCAAGTGAGCTTCTCGATAACGTCAGAATTAATATTGACATTGCCAGTGACGGTGATGCCATTATTAATATCCTGCCAATGACCTTTGGTGCAGTAGATATGACGGTTACCACTGGGGCATGGAATCTGACCGGAACCGGTGGTTCGACAACAATTATGGATAATTTCCGGATGGACGCGTTGATCGGTTCCGGCACTATCCGTATTGATACAGCAACTGATGTTATGAACTTCAAAACAGCAATTGCTATTGACCACATGAGTTTCGATGTGCCGTTCCTTGCCATTGGCATCCGGGATTTCAAACTCACGGGGGCAAACTATGATTTGTCTGCGCCACAACCACTGGCTTTGTTTGCGAATGTAGAGTTGGACATTTACAAGGCGCCGAACTCTCAGAACGTGGACAGCCTGGCCATTGATCTCAAGACATTTGAGGCAGATATCCAGATTGGTGGTGTGCTTGTCGGCGGAACGTCTATTGGTTCGATAGCCATGGATAATCTGTCGATCACCAATACAGCAATGCGAATATACGGGCACTGATACGGCGTTAGATGTAAGCAGAAGAGAAGAAGAGGCGAGCGTTTGCGTTCGCCTCTTTTTTTAACTTAAAAGCAGGCTGTCATCATCAATTTCCAAACCTCTTTGCTGCTCGAATAACGCCAGGAGATCCTTTACTTCCAACCCCTTACGCTCATCACCGGTAATGTCGTAAGCGACTTTTCCCTGATGAAGCATAACTGTCCGGGTGCCCACTTCGAGCGCTTGCTTCATGCTGTGAGTGACCATAAGAGCTGTCAGCTTTTGCTTTTCGATAATCTGCGTCGTTAATCGAAGAACAAACGCCGCCGTTTTTGGATCCAGTGCTGCCGTATGCTCGTCGAGCAAGAGAATACTTGAGGGCGTAAGGCTGGCCATTAACAGGCTAACCGCCTGGCGCTGCCCTCCCGATAACAAGCCCATTTTGTCAGTCAACCGGTTCTCTAGTCCCAGCCCCAAAGAAGACAGGCTTTCCTGAAACCTTCCAAGATACTGTTTCTTGACGGCAGATGTCAGGCCCCGTGGTTGTCCGCGTTTTATAGCCAGTGCCAGATTTTCCTCAATCGACAAACCTTCACAAGTGCCGGCCAGTGGGTCTTGAAAAACCCTCGCTACCCGTGCAGCACGTTTATGGGTCGGAAGTTTGGTCACATCAACGTTGTCGACAACGATCTGGCCGCTGTCTACCAGAACTTCCCCGGCCAGGGCGTTCAGGAATGTTGACTTACCCGCTCCGTTACTGCCAATCACGGTAACAAATTCACCTTGAGCCATGGTCAGACTCATGCCCCTGAGAGCAGGGTTCTCCAAAGGGGTGCCTTTGCCAAACGTAAGCCGGAGATCGGTTGCACGAATCATGTTATCTCCTCAGGCTTTCTTGCGGGTAAGTTTGCTGACAAGAGAGCTACGGGCATCTGGTAATACGATGGCCAAAGTAACCAGCACTGCAGTAATCAGGTTCAGATCCTGAGCCTTAAGGCCAAGAGCATCTGCATTCAGGGCAAATGCTATGGCAAGCCGGTAGATAATAGCGCCAACGATGCAGGCAAGCAGTGCCCGCCAGACTGTGGTAGGGGTAATAACCGCTTCTCCCCCAATCAGTGAAGCCAAACCAACAACAATAACGCCAACACCCATTGTAACGTCGGCTGCGCCCTGACTTTGCGCAAATAATGCGCCCGCCAGACCAACCAGGCCATTGGAGACCGCGACCCCGAGAATAATCATGGCTCCGGTTGCTATGCCCTGAGCTCTGGCCATCCGCGCATTGGCGCCGGTGGCACGCATGGCTAAACCGGTTTCTGATTTCATAAAACGCCACAGCAGGATCAGTGAAACGAAAGCCACAATACTGAACAACAGAACCGGTACCTGATGGTAAGCGAGGTCAAGATCGTACCAGGGGCTAAGAACCGTTTCCTCGTTCAGCAGTGCAATGTTTGGCCGGCCCATGATGCGCAAGTTTATAGAATACAGCGCAAGCATGGTGAGGATGGAGGCCAGCAAGTTTAGAATCTTGAGTTTTACGTTAAGAATCGCCGTTACAGCACCTGCGGCCATGCCGGCCATTATGGCTCCGGCAGTCGCCAGCCAGGGGTTCCAGCCGTTGATAATCATAACCCCGGCGACGGCGGCACCCAGAGGAAAACTGCCGTCAACGGTGAGATCCGGGAAGTCGAGAACACGAAACGATATATAGATGGCGAAGGCAACCAGACCATAAATCAGCCCGGTTTCAACAGCACCGTAAAAAGCAATTTCACTAAGCATGGATAATAGCCACTGTAAAAGAAAACGGGCGGGCCCTTATGAGGTCCGCCCGCCTGGTCAGATGTTACTTGTTGCTCTTGACGACTTCTTTTGCTTCTTTGATAAATTCATCAGGCAGAGTAATGTCCATGCGCTCGGCTGCAGCAGGGTTTACAAACAGGTCCAGGGTGTCCATGGTTTCAACAGGCATATCTGCGGTGTTGGCACCCTTGAGAATGCGAACAACCATTTTGCCGGTTTGACGGCCGTGGCTATAGTAGTCAAAGCCCAGAGCGGCAACTGCGCCGCGCTCAACGGTGGCAGTGTCAGCCGCAAATACCGGGATGTCCGCCCGTTCACCTACGGAAATAACAGCCTCGGCCGCACTGATTACGGTGTTATCGGTGGTCAGGTAGATTGCATCTACTTTGCCCACCAGTGAGCGTGCAGCGCCCAATACTTCCGATGTTTTGGTGGCGGCGGCTTTTACCAGAGTCAGCCCGCGGGCCTTGAGAGCGTTCTCCAGCAACCCGACCAGTGACACAGCGTTAGCTTCTCCTGGGTTGTATACGGTACCGATACGCTTGGCATTGGGTACTGCACGCAGTAGCATATCCAGGTGCCTTTCAATTGGCAGCATGTCACTGACACCGGTAATATTTGCCCCGGGAACCTCAAGGCTGTTGACCAGCTTGGCCCCAACAGGGTCGGTAACGGCGGAAAACACGACCGGGATGTTTTTGGCTGCCGCCGCTACTGTCTGGGCCGAAGGGGTAGCAATCGCGACGATGACATCCGGATTCTCGCCAATAAACTTGCGTGCAATCTGAGCAGCAATGGCAGAGTTGCCTTGTGCACTCTCATACATAATGGTCAGATTTTTGCCTTCTACGTAGCCTTCCTCTGCAAGTTCATCCTTAACGCCCTGATAAACTGCATCCAGAGCCGGGTGCTCAACAATTTGGGTAATAGCGACGATACGGGATTCTTGTGCGTGAACCAGGCTCGCGGCTGCCAGCAGGGAAGCGCCGATCAGTGTGCGCAGAGTTCTCTTGGCCATGGAACTGTCTCCGGGGTTAGTTATCAGTTTTGGCAAAACGTCTGTTGATCATGGGACATGAAAGTGCGCAAGTTTAACACAGGCTCGCGGGATACGGGGTAAGGTTTGTTGTATCACCCGGGTGAAACAGGGGGTCTGGGGCCATGAGTTGGAATAGTTGCGCTTGCGTCACGTTTTAACGAACGTGAGTATGGTGAAATAAGCTACGAAAGTTTAATAATAAACAATCCCTGATAATTTGAAAAACGAATGCAAGGAAGATCCATGAACACAACAAATAAACTTCCCCTGGATATGATCTACCACTGGGAGGCAACAAAACCAAATTCCCTGTACATGACGCAACCCATCGGCGATGGCAAAGTGGTTGAATACACTTGGGGCAGAGCTGTAGGTGAGGCGCGCAGGATGGCCGCTTATCTTAAATCCCTCAACCTTCCGGAAAAAAGCCGGATTGGCCTGATTTCCAAAAATTGCGCTCAATGGATCATGGCCGACTGGGCTATCTGGATGGCGGGTCACATCTCCGTACCACTATACCCA
>DATJDA010000173.1:0-4754 GCA_035497695.1 Marinobacter sp.
GGTTCGGAAGGCGAATTTGGCTGGGGCGGGCTTGCCAGTACCAGTTTTTTTGTGGACCCAGCGGAAGATATGGTGGCGATTTTCATGAGCCAACTGATGCCATCGTCCTCTTACCCCCTCCGCCAGGAACTCAGAGCCATGATCTATGGAGCCTTGATCTGAAGATTCAGAACCAGTCCAACGATCTTGTACACTGTGGCATACTACAATCATCACCCAACAACCCAAACAATACACCTTATCAGGAAGATTCAATGAAACTCGAAACACTGGCCATTCACGCAGGCTTCAGCGGCGACCCAACAACTCGCGCAGCCACCACTCCCATTTATCAGACTACATCCTTTACCTTCGATGACACCCAGCACGGCGCTGATCTTTTTGACCTGAAGGTGCAGGGCAATATCTATACCCGCATCATGAACCCGACCAATGCGGTTCTTGAGGAGCGGATCGCACAACTGGAAGGCGGCGTTGGCGCTCTGGCAGTTGCATCTGGCATGGCGGCCATCACCTACGCCCTGCAAACCATTTGCCGGGCTGGTAACAATATAGTTAGCACCAGCCAGGTGTATGGCGGCACTTATAACCTGTTTGCTCACTCCCTGCCTAATCAGGGCATTACCTGCCGCATGGTTCGCCATGATGATTACGATGCCGTTGAGAAGGCGATTGATGAAGACACCCGCGCGCTGTTCTGCGAATCCATTGGCAACCCGGCTGGTAACGTTGTTGATATTCAGCGGTGGGCTGAAATCGCCCACAAACATGGCATTCCCCTGATTGTGGACAACACCGTAGCGACACCATTCTTGTGCCGGCCTTTTGAACACGGCGCAGACATAGTCGTACACGCCCTGACAAAATACGCCGGTGGCCACGGCACGACCATTGCCGGCGCTGTAGTAGATTCAGGCAAGTTTGACTGGAAAGCCAATGCCGACAAATTCCCGATGCTTAACCAGCCAGATCCCTCCTACCACGGAGTGGTTTATACCGAAGCGCTGGGCGCCGCTGCATTCATTGGTCGTTGCCGGGTAGTTCCGCTGCGCAACACTGGTGCGGCTCTGTCACCATTTAACGCGTTTCTGATTCTGGAAGGCCTTGAAACTCTTGGGCTGCGCATGGAAAGGCACTGTGAAAACTCCGAGAAAGTTGCTGAGTACCTGCAGAACCACCCCGCTGTTGAGTGGGTTAACTATGCCACCCTGGATAGCAGCCCATATAAGGCCACCTGCGACAAAATCTGCGGCGGCAAGGCTTCTGGCATCCTGAGCTTTGGCATCAAGGGCGGCCTGGAAAATGGCGGCAAATTCATTGATGCCCTGAAGATGATTTACCGGCTGGTTAACATTGGCGACACCAAGTCTCTGGCCTGCCATCCCGCAAGTACCACTCACCGTCAGCTCAATGAGGAAGAGCTAAAAAATGCCGGTGTCAGTAAAGACCTGATACGCCTGTCCATCGGTATTGAGCATATCGACGACATCATTGCCGATATCAGTCAGGCACTGGATGCTTCTCAAGCCTGATCACGAGTTGAGCATTATTTGATGTAAATTGACCGGGTACGACGAAAGTCGTGCCCGGTATCCTCGTGAATGCCCTTACCTGCCTTGTATCTCTCCTTACCCGCGATTACTCTTTAAGTCTCCCTAAGTGTAAATAAGAGTCCAGTTGTAATGAGCGACAGCGCAAAGCCTCGTATTACCAGTGGTACCAAATTCCGTAATGAGCATGGTTTCTCGGCCATCAAAGATGGCGTTAAGCAGTCAACCGGAGCGAACACCGAGGCTCAGCCGGCAGAGCACAAAGAGCAAAAGCCCCGATGGCTTCGGGCTCGCATGCCGGGTGGCAAGCGCTACGAGGCTGTCCGCAAAAACGTTAAAGACCATAAACTGAGTACTGTTTGCGAAGAGTCTCACTGCCCGAATATTGGCGAATGCTGGTCGGCGGGTACCGCCACAATCATGCTGATGGGCTCTGTCTGTACTCGTGCCTGTAAGTTTTGTGCGGTCGACACGGGTAACCCCAACGGATGGCTGGATCACGACGAGCCCGCCAATACTGCAAAATCCGTTGAGCTGATGGGTTTACGCTATATTGTGCTCACTTCTGTCGATCGGGACGATCTGGAAGATGGTGGCGCATCACACTACGCCGCCTGCATCAGGGCCATTAAAAAACGCACACCGAAAGTTGCCGTTGAGGCGCTCACCCCCGACTTTGATGCAGTTATGCCCCATGTAGAAAGGGTACTGGATTCCGGATTGAGTGTGTTTGCCCAGAACGTAGAAACCGTGAAGCGTCTTACCAGAAGAGTACGAGACCCCCGAGCCGGTTATGAGAAAACCCTGAGCGTACTGGAACATGCAAAAAAATACAGACCGGATATATTAACCAAAACCAGCCTGATGCTGGGCCTGGGCGAAACGACCGAAGAAGTTCTGGAAACCATGGATGATCTTCGCGCTATAGGTGTCGATATCCTGACCCTTGGCCAATACCTGCGGCCAACACAAAATCACCTGCCGGTAGAGCGTTACGTTACTCCGGACGAATTTAATCGTTTCCGCGAACTTGGCCTGGCAAAAGGATTTATGGAAGTGGCATCTGGCCCCCTGGTTCGCTCCAGCTATCGCGCAGACAGGGTATTTGATAAAAACAACCTGGGCCTTGAAACCCCGGAAGTACCGCAACCATCCAATATTATAAAAATCCCGGTAAAACGGGTCGACTGACTGAGATTCCGCATGCTGAAACTGCTACGAAATGCCCGGCTGAAGTATAAATTCTGGTTGCTGAATATCGTTGTTTTTGCCGTACTTTGCTTGCTGGTCGTTTATGCCATGCATATCCTTTCAGAGCAGAGCGGACGCGCGTTCAGCCTGATTTTCACTGAAACAGCAGCGGGCTTTGCAGTTGTTGTTGCGCTGTTAATGATTCTGGAAATGGCAGGGTCTCAGTTGCTTATCTCGTTTATCGAGAGGCATGTTAATCGACTGAAAGACACCATGATGTCTGTTCAGGAATCCGGCAATCTCAGCCAGCGCGCTGAAGTGGACTCTTCTGACGAAATAGGCCAAATGGCAGAAGCATTTAATGCCATGCAGGATCGCACGGTTGTTGTGGTCAGAAGTATTAAAGAGGCTATTACGCTTTTACACAGCGAAATCCGGGAGCTTACCATCGCAGCCGAAACCCGTCGCGACGAACTGCGCCGGCAGCGGGCCGGAGCTGATCAGTCTGCCGAATCCATTGAAGCCATGCTGCAGAGCTTCACCGGTATTGCCGAGCAGGCAAGTATTGCCGAAACACTATCTGGCGAGGCCCGGCAGGCGGCTGTCCATGGCAGTGACAGAGTACAGCGCAGTGCCGACAGTATAGGTAAGCTGGCCAGTGTCATCCGGAGCTCGGCCAGCAGTGTCGAATCTCTTGCTGAAAACAGTCACGAAATAAGCCATGCGATTGCCGAGATTAAAAGCATCGCCGAGCAAACCAACCTGCTGGCCCTGAATGCGGCAATCGAGGCGGCCAGAGCTGGTGAGCAGGGTCGCGGCTTCGCCGTCGTTGCCGACGAGGTACGCAATCTTGCCCAGCGGGTTCAGGACTCTACCGCCCAGATTCAGGGCACAATCGACCGCCTGCTGGCGGCCATGGAAACGTCTGTTCAACAAATGACCGCCAGCTCTGACGATGCAATTCGCTGCGTAGAAGCCTCAGAGGAAGGTCGCGAAGCGCTGGAGGCCATTACCGAAGTGGTTTCCCGCATCAATCAGGCCAATCAGGAGATCGCCAGCGTATCCGCCGAGCAGACAGCGGGCACAGATGACATTCTGGCTAATGTTCAAGGGATTCGTGAAACGACTCAGAACATGGTGACACAGCTTGCTGAAAGCGCGGAGATGGGTTTGCGCCTGAAACAACTGATTGACTCACTGGAGGATGCTTCGGCGAAGGTAACCGTTGACTGATGCACATAATGCAGCAGATCACTTTCCATGCGAGTTTCCGGTAAGGCTTGCTGAACAAATCAAAGCGTAGAGGGTCACAGTGCCCTTCCTCCTTGCGTTTCGACGTCAAAGCATCGAAAATCTCCCCCGGGTCGTGCGCGATCCACCATCCGGAACATTTCTGGTCGCAGAATCGCGGCTGCTCCGGTTGTCAAATCAACAGCATAGAATGGAAATCTGATGATGAAACGTTTCTCACTCAAATCTCTCCTGGTTGCTACAGCCGCCGCCACAATGACTTTGACCTCTGGCATGGCATCTGCTCAGGAATCTCAGTCTAACGACATCATGATGGGCTTTAACCCGTTTCAGAGCACGTTCAGCACTGTAACTGCTCCTTCATACATGATCGGCTTCAAGGCCAGCGAAACGCTGTTACCTTTCGGCTATGTCGTTCTGATCGACGACGATAACTACAGCAAGGATACTGTATTTGGTGTGGGCGGCGGCGCGCGTCTGTACCTGGGCGACATATCCAACCGTATTCGTCCATTCGCTGGCGCGGCTGCAGGCATTGTTAGCGCTGATGATACCGGCTTCGGCATTGGTGGTTTCTTTGGTGCAGAGGCTATGGTCACTGAGGGAATCTCAATCAGTGGTCAGGTTGGCGCTGAGCTCACTGATCCTGGCTGCAAAGGTTGCAGTACCGCTTTCGAACTGGGTACCGCCAACGTAATGTTCAACCTGTACTTCTAATCAATCGGTTGAATCCGGGCAGTGCGCACATCAGTTGCGCGCTGC
>DATJDA010000174.1:0-6076 GCA_035497695.1 Marinobacter sp.
GACCGTTAACACCTTGCTCACGGAGCACCGCCACTTGTGGGCGTATTCCTTTGTTGATGTAAGGTGCCGCTATGTCTTCATTGATGTCGTATGTCAGGTGGGCATGTAGCCCCGGATCGTCGGTGTCGAGAAGATTATCGAACTCTTCCTGTGCACAATCCTCATTATCCCGGAGTGACTGAATGCGATAGCTGGTTTCAGCCCACAAGCGATGGAGTGAGCTGCGCGACTCATCCACCACGAGATCTCCCTCAAAACTGATGCGCAAACGATCGTCGTTATTCAAAGTACCGATTACACTGATGCAATCTTCAAGCCCTGCGGCAGAAAACTGCTGTAGCACAAAACCGGTATCCTCACGGCGCACCTGAACAACCGCGCCCAACTCCTCATTGAAAAGCTCAGCGGCAAACTGAGTGCTGTCTTCTGCCAAGGCATCCAGCTTTATATCAACCCCTGCATGGCCTGCAAAACACATCTCCGCAAGCGTTACGAACAGTCCGCCATCGGAACGATCATGATAGGCCAGCAGCTTATCGTCACCATTCAGCCCCTGAATAACTGCGAAGAACGCCTTGATGTCTTCAGGATCATCCAGATCGGGTGCCACCGCGCCCACTTCGCTATATACCTGCGCCAGTGCAGAACCACCAAGCCGGTTCTGGCCCGCCGCCAGGTCGATTAGAATCAGGTCGGTTTCTCCCGCATCTGTCACCAACCGGGGTGTCAGTGTGCGGGATATGTCTGTTACCGGCGAAAAACCACTAACAATCAGAGAAAGTGGTGAAGTAACGCTCTTTTGCTCTCCGCTATCTTCTTCCCACATGGTTTTCATGGACATGGAGTCTTTGCCCACGGGAATTGTTATACCCAGCGCAGGACACAGTTCCATCCCAACAGCCCGTACTGTTTCGTAAAGATTTTCATCTTCACCCGGATGACCTGCGGCGGCCATCCAGTTTGCAGACAATCGGATATCCGATAGTTTGCCTATAAGTGCAGCCGCCATGTTGGTAATTGTTTCACCGACAGCCATCCGGCCAGACGCCGGCGCATCTATTACCGCAACCGGGGTACGCTCCCCCATGGCCATTGCCTCTCCTTTAAGCACATCAAAGGAGCTTGCTGTAACAGCGACATCACTTACCGGTACCTGCCATGGTCCGACCATCTGATCACGGGCAACAAGGCCAGTAATGGTGCGATCGCCAATAGTAATCAGGAAGTTTTTGGAACCAACAGAAGGTAAGCGCAGTATTCGCCGGATGGCATCGTGCAAATCTATTTTTGTGGAGTCGAAAACAGACTTGATGAACGATGTCCGGGAAACACTTCGGTGCATGCGTGGAGGCTTGCCAAACAGTATCTCCATCGGCAGATCAACCGGTTTATCGTTGAAGTAAGAATCGTTCAGTTCCAGGTGGTGAGCTTCCGTTGCCTCACCAATAACGGCATAGGGGCAGCGCTCGCGACGGCACAGCTCATCAAACAGCTCCAGATTTTCCGGAGCAACGGCCATTACGTAACGCTCTTGTGACTCATTACACCAGATTTCCAGAGGCGACATTCCGGGCTCATCACTGGGGATGTCCCGCAATTCAAATTTGCCGCCACGACCACCATCTTTCACCAGTTCCGGCATGGCATTGGACAAACCGCCAGCACCAACGTCGTGAATGAAGCAGATAGGATTCTTATCACCCATTTCCCAGCAGCGGTCGATAACTTCCTGGCACCGGCGCTCCATTTCAGGGTTGCCGCGCTGAACCGAGGCAAAATCGAGACTTTCATTGCTGGAGCCAGAGTCCATAGAGGAAGCTGCTCCGCCGCCAAGGCCAATCAGCATGGATGGCCCGCCCAGAACAATCAGTTTGGCCCCTACTGGAATCTCACCCTTTTCAACGTGCTCTTCCCGGATATTGCCAAGACCTCCGGCAATCATGATGGGCTTGTGGTAGCCGCGAACCTCATCTCCTGCCGGGCCTGGAACTTTTTCTTCAAAGGTGCGGAAGTAACCCGTCAGATTAGGACGGCCAAATTCGTTGTTAAATGAGGCACCACCAACCGGGCCTTCAATCATGATGTCCAGTGCCGAGGAAATACGCTCCGGTTTGCCGTAATCGATTTCCCAAGGCTGCCGGTCGCCGGGAATGTTCAGGTTGGATACCGTAAACCCGGACAGACCAGCTTTTGGTTTTGACCCACGTCCGGTCGCACCCTCGTCACGAATCTCGCCACCAGAGCCGGTAGCAGCGCCTGCTGCCGGAGCAATCGCCGTTGGATGGTTGTGGGTTTCAACTTTCATCAAAATGTGGATTTCTTCTTCCGTATACCCATAGATACCTGTTTCAGGGTCCGGGAAGAATCGGCCGCCACGACTGCCACGAATGACTGACGCGTTGTCTTTGTACGCGGAAAGCACACCTTCACTGTTCATGTTGTAGGTATTGCGAATCATCGCAAACAGTGATTTGTCCTGAGCCTCTCCGTCGATATCCCAGGACGCGTTGAATATCTTGTGGCGACAGTGTTCAGAGTTTGCCTGAGCAAACATCATCAGCTCAACATCGGTTGGATCGCGCCCAAGATCTGTAAACGCGTTGACCAGATAATCGATTTCGTCTTCAGCAAGTGCAAGGCCAAGGCGAATATTGGCCTCGGCCAGCGCTGAGCGACCATTGGCAAGTATCGGAATACGGCTCAGCAAGCGTGGCTCTTCGTGACTGAACAGCAGCTCCGCACCGCCCATCTCATGGAAAACCGTCTGAGTCATGCGGTCATGCAAAAGCGCTGCAATCTTTTTACGCTGCTCAAGGCCGAGTTTGCGGCTGGCACGAACGTAAAATGCAATGCCACGCTCAATACGGCGAATCTGGCGCAGCCCGCAGTTTCGGGCAATATCAGTTGCCTTGCTTGACCAGGGTGAGAGCGTGCCGGGCCGGGGGACGACCAGAAAGAGCACACCATCCGGCTCTTCAACCAACACCTTGGGGCCGTACGTTAAAAGCCGGTCTAGAACAGCTTGCTCGCCATCAGAAAGGTCTTCTTCCAAATCAACAAAGTGCATGAATTCGGCATATACATGCTCAATCTCAGGCACAATGCTCTGAATTCTTGAGTAAATTCTTTGAGAACGGAAAAGCGAAAGCGCGGGTGCGCCGCGGAGTTCAAGCATGATATCAACCTGTATCGCGCGAAACGGGGAAGTCCGGTGCAATCTGAAAGGTCGCCATGATACGCGAAAGCGCAGCGGGGATACAGAGCAGGAAATGATAATCCGCGCAGGTACAATTTACATTGTTTTGCATATTAATTAGCCAGTTTCATTGACCGGCCAGTCTCCAGCAGGGATTATAGGCATGTGGCAATGGAAGCCATACTAGGAAAGACACTGGATACGCCTGTTTTACACGTACTATAAACGCGTATCCCGACGATCCAGCTGTAAGGGAGATCAGGGACTTGTCCAGATTTTTTACCGCTTTTCTTTCTGCACAAGTACAAACCGCATTACTAACCATTGCTGTTTTGGCACTGGCTGGTTGTTCACGCCCCAGCACCCTTCAGGAAATTCGCAACGAGGGTGTATTGCACGTTATCGCCCGCGAGGCCCCATCTATCTACTATGAAGGGCGCGACGGTACAACCGGATACGATTACGAACTCACGAAGCTGTTTGCAGACGAGCTTGGAGTAGAGTTGCGGGTGCGTGTCGTGGAGGGTAACACCAAGATTCTCTCTGTTCTTTCAAACAATTATGCCCATATCGGCCTGGCTGGCATGTCTTATCAACTGGGCCTGAAAGAACACTTCAAGGCTTTGCCAACCGGGATATCAGCCCAGTCTGTGGTGGTTTATAACCGCGACGTTGAGCGCCCTCATTCACTTGATGATTTTAGTGAAAATGCATTGCACCTGGTTGCCGACAGCAATCACGAACATCTGCTGCAAAGCTTTTCTGAAAGCCATCCAGCCCCTCATTATCAGGTTCACCCAAGTCTGGATGCAGCAGGCATATTGGCGCGTGTTGAAAGCGGAGAGTTTTCCTACGCCGTAGTGTCATCAAATGAACTTGAATTGAATCACGTGTTTTTCCCAAAAGTTAAAAGCGCATTTGCTCTGGGAGATCCGGAGGAGTTAGCGTGGATATTTCCTTCTGGCCAGGATGACTCCCTGATTAATGCTGCCAATGCGTTCCTAAAGAAACTGAAAGAGGATGGCACTCTGGCGCAACTGTCCGAGCGATTTTACGGGCATCTTGACCAGCTAAATTACGTGGGTGCACGAACCTTTATGCAACACGTTAAAAACCGACTGCCCAAGTACGAAGGCCTGTTTCAGGATTACGCGACTGGTTTTGGAATAGACTGGCGTCTGCTTGCAGCTATTGGGTATCAGGAGTCGCACTGGCGCCCGAATGCGGTATCACCAACCGGCGTTCGCGGGCTGATGATGCTCACTCAGACCACCGCAAGCTACATTGGTATTAGTAACCGGATGGACGCGGAAGAAAGTATTAAGGGTGGCGCTAAATACTTTCGTATCGTGCATAAAAAGATTCCCAAACGTATCCCGGAGCCGGATCGCACCTGGTTTGCGCTCGCCTCATACAACGTCGGCTTTGGCCATCTTGAAGATGCTCGCCGGCTAACGGAAAGCGCTGGTAAAAATCCGGACCGGTGGATGGATGTGAAAGAATTTCTGCCACTGCTGGCCCAAAAGGAGTGGTATACCAAAACCCGTTTCGGCTATGCCCGTGGTCACGAACCGGTACTTTATGTACAGAACATTCGTCGATATTACGATGTGCTTGCCCGGATGACTGAAGAAGTGGCGCCAAAAGCCAATGAGATCAATAATATAGCAAGCCTCGAGCAGGAGCTTCCCGGAAATACCGGCTACCAGTCCGAACGCGAACAACCGGAAATCAGGGCCAGTCTACCCCCTGAACTGAGTATGATCCCGCCTACACTTTAACGGGCATTTAACGCTTGCTCCGCTTGGCTTGTAGAGAATCCTCGCCGGTTCAGAAAGCGGTTTTGCCTTACTCTTTCATCCCAGTCTGAGCTGATATCAGCAAGCCCAAAGCGCTTTTTCCTTAACTCAATTGCTCTCTCGCACCAGCCTTCTTCTGTCACTTCACTCAGGCAGTCTGGTATTTGATGAACGCCTCGCTGTTGAAGCTCTCCAACAATACGCAACAGACCATAGCCATGGTCCATTCTTTGCCTGGCATAAACATCAGCAAACCGGTTGTCATCCAGCCAGCCCTTCTGTTCATAGTCGTTCAGCACAGTTTCAATCACACTGTTATCAATTTGGCGCTGGCGCAGCTTTAACGACAATTCCAGCCGGCTATGCTCCCGCCTTGCCAGCAACCTCAGTGCAACCGAGCGCGCCTTGTAATCCTGATTGTCCTGATTTTCCATACACCCTCTTCCCGCATGCCCACACAAAACACTACACTAGTGTCCCGTCATGCAATGAATAAGTGAAATAGCCAAGCGGGACACGACTTATGCCGGTAATTCCGGCACATGGTACCCGGTCTCTGAAAAGAAACCGATGGTCGGTGCAGGTTGTATTGCCTGACACCGCGAACTGGTCTTAATTCCAAGGATACTATTATGGCCGCCTTCATCCAGAAGCTGTTCAAATCACGCAAGCCTTCCGAGCCAGTGAAGAAAAACCGGAAAGACACACCACCAGTGAATACTCAACCCGAGATTTCACGTGACAGTTTGCGGGAAGATCAGCTAAAAGCTCTACAAGACTCGCCAACAGTCGCCACGTTAGTAGAGCTGTCAATAAAGGGCGTTACCGCTGATATCCGCCTGGATGCCGCCAGCCGTCTGACGGATACCGACAGTTTGCAACAGGTTCAAAAGCAAGCCAAGGGCCGGGACAAGAGTGTTTACCAAGCAGTTCGACAGGCACTGCAGACTATTCGTGAGGAGCAGGCTCGCACGGAGCAACTCTCACAAACCATTAGTTCTTTGATAAACAGTGTCCGCGATCAAGCCCGCAGTGAAGACACCAAGCTCTACAAGGCGCGGCTGGAAACACTGGTCCAACA
>DATJDA010000175.1:0-1744 GCA_035497695.1 Marinobacter sp.
GGCATAGTATACCGGTTCAGGCGCCAGTGAATAAGCCCTGAACCGGAAGCACATCAAATACTTGAAAACCAGACCGCCAATGATGGCAGCGGAGACATCATTTAAAGCAGCCCAAGCCCTTTGGCGAGACTCTCTGCGGGAACATATCCCCGCACCATATGACCATCTTCCAGAACAATAGCGGGGGTGCCGGTAACGCCTATTTCACCACCCAGCAGAAACTGTTTCATAACCGGATTGTCGCAGGTGGCCGGCTCTACACTCTGACCATTTTTAGCAGCGTCCATGGCAGCCTCGCGGTCTTTGGCACACCACACAGACTCGTATTTCTTAAAGGATGCAGTTCCTGGCCCGGAGCGAGGGAATGCATAGTAGTTGACGGTAATGCCATAGCTATTCAATTGCGGAACCTCGGCGTGCAGCTTCCGGCAATAGGGACAGTCAATATCCGTAAATACATCAATAACTGCCTTTTCTTTGCCTTTCGCCGGGAAACGGATAACGCCATCGGTGCCATAATCGGCCATCTTCTTGTGTCGCTGGCTGGCTCTCGCCTCTTCGGTAACGTTAGCAATACCGTTGCTGGTGATCTTCAGCAAATCACCCGTAAGCAGGTACTGCCCGTCGGCGGTTGTGTAAATAGTATCGCCATTGTTGCTCAATACCTCATACAGCCCCTTAGCCTCTGATTCGCGAACGGACGATACCTGCAAGCCCGGTACGGCATTAGCCAAACGCTCGGCAATACCGTCTTCGATGTCACCTGCACTGGCCGGCAGCGCAAATAGTGCACCAGCAAACAGGCCCAGCACCATCGTAAAATCTTTCATAGTTATTCTGGCAAACATACTTAAACCCAGTCAGAGAATATTCGGCTCACGCAGCAACAAGCGGACCATAAGAAAACAAATACGATACTGCGACACCCTTCTGCCGCAAAAGTTCAACGCTGTACCTTACTCAAAAATACAACTATCAGCCACGGGGATGATGTAACTGGTGCAAAGACTGTAGCCGCTGGCGGGCCACATGGGTATAGATCTGGGTGGTAGACAGATCTGAATGCCCCAGCAACATCTGAACCACACGCAAATCGGCACCGTGATTGAGCAGATGTGTCGCAAAAGCATGGCGCAATGTGTGCGGCGAAAGATGCTTTTGTATTCCGACTCTTGCTGCGTAATGCTTGATGCGGTGCCAGAATGTCTGCCGGGTCATGGCTACCGGCCGGCTTCCTGGAAACAGCGCATCAGAAGGATACCCCCTCAACAGCTCACCACGCGCTTCTTTCATATAACGGAGCAGCCAGTCTACGGCCTCTTCTCCCATGGGCACCAAACGCTCTTTATTACCCTTGCCGATAATCCGGATAACCCCTTGCCGGAGGTTAACCTGATCTACCTGTAAACTCGTCAGCTCCGAAACGCGAAGTCCGCAACCATAAAGAATCTCCAGCATTGCCTTATCCCGGAGTTCAATGGGCACCTCAGGATCTGGCTCGGCCAACAAAGTACTTACCTCATCTTCGGTAAGCGAGTCGGGTAGCCGACGAGGCAGGCCTGGGCTGTCAATACGTAATGTCGGGTCCTCAGCAATAACCCCTTCCCGCAACAGGAAGCGATAAAACCGGCGCAGGCCCGATAATCGCCGGGCCGCAGTTGATGCCTTGATGCCAGTAGCCAATCCACTGGACATCCAGCCGAGTATATTGGTTCTGCTGGCAGCGGTAAGCACAGGCCGCCCC
>DATJDA010000176.1:0-6777 GCA_035497695.1 Marinobacter sp.
GCTGGCTCAGGCACTGTTGGGTAAGCCGAAACTGTTGATGCTGGATGAGCCAACCGTCGGGTTGGACCCAGTGGCAACTGCTGATCTGTACCGGCTTTTGCGCCGCCTGCGTGACGAAGGCACGGGCATTGTGTTGTGCTCTCATGTTTTGCCCGGAGTGGAGCCCTATATTGATCGTGCGGCCATTTTAACGGAGGGAGCGTTGCAAGCCGTTGGCGATTTACCCTCGTTACGGCGCCAGGCCAACATGGCGATTACCCTGACCCTGGAGCCGGAGGGCAGCTTTTCTGATCTGGAGAAAGCGGTAAACGAAGCATCTGCAAGCGTTGGTCTGACGACATCGGATGCCAGTCAACCGGGCGTAAATGCAGACAAAGGCGTACTCAGAGTCGATGTACGTCCAGCTGAAAAAATGCCGTTAATTCGGGCGTTACTGGCCTCAGGGGAGGTTCGTGATATGAATGTTCACCAGCCGGGTCTGGAGGATATCTACGTGCACTTTATTGGCTCTGGCGGGCTGGCGCATCGGGGAGGTGCTCAGTGATCAGTATCTGGACCATTGCCCGTAAGGAGCTTAGTGATAGCCTTCGTAACCGTTGGCTGGTTGCTATTGCTCTGGTTTTTGCAACGTTGGCGCTGGGCATAGCCTGGTTTGGCGCGGCGGCATCGGGGCAGGTGGGCTATGCTTCCACGCCTGCGACCATTGCCAGCCTGGCCAGCCTGGGTATTTTTCTGATCCCGCTGATTGCCTTGCTATTGGCGTACGATGCCATTGTGGGTGAGGAAGAGGGCGGTACCTTGCTGCTGCTGATGACTTACCCTCTTAGCCGTAGCCAGCTTTTGCTGGGTAAATTTCTTGGCCACGGGTTCACCCTGGCACTGGCAACACTGATTGGGTTTGGTGTCGCCGGTATTGCCATTGCGGTACTGGTGGAGGGCATTTCTGTTGCTGTGCTTGCGGCAGGCATGCTCCGGTTTATTGTATCGACTATATTGCTCGGGTGGGGTTTTATTGCCCTGGCCTATGTGGTGAGTGTCCGGGTTAGTGAAAAGTCGATTGCGGCGGGCCTTGCGCTGGCTATCTGGTTTTTCTTTGTGCTGGTATTTGATCTGGTATTACTGGGTGTCCTGGTTGCCAGCGAAGGCAAGCTCAGTTCCGATTTGTTGCCTTGGTTGCTGATGCTGAATCCCACTGATATTTATCGCTTGCTGAACATTGTAGCTTTCAGTGAAACGTCACAGCTCAGTGGTGTGTTAAGCCTTGGCAGTGATCTCCCGATTGGTGCGGCGGGAATGTGGTGTGGGTTGGTTTTATGGTTTGCAGTGCCCCTGGGTGTAGCTCTTCTGCTTTTTAAAAATCGTCGTATCTGAACAGGAGTGGTTGGTGATGAATCGTATGCGCGCATCTGTAAGCTGGCTTTTTGCTGTCTGTGTAATTCTTGCGCTTTCCGCCTGTTCCGGCGGTGAGGAAGTTGCCATAGCAAAGCCGGCACCGGTGCATATTGAACAGGGCGATGAGTGTCATGTTTGTGGCATGGTTATCACGAATTTTCCGGGCCCGAAGGCCGAGGCTTTTAAGGAAAGAGATCAGGCGGTCCGGAAATTCTGTTCCACGCGGGAAATGTTTGTCTGGATGCTGCAACCGGAAAACAGGGATCGTAATCACACGTTGTATGTTCACGATATGGCGCAGACCGAGTGGGACAGTCCCGATGACACCGCATTGATTGATGCCCGAGAGGCCTTCTACGTAGTTGGCTCCGATAAAAACGGAGCCATGGGGCCAACATTGGCGTCATTCTCTGCAGAGGCAGATGCTCACGCATTTATGTCGCAACATGGTGGCCATGTACTCAGGTTTGACGAGGTTACTCTGGAAGATCTGAACACCGGCATGTCGATGGATGACATGCACAATATGCATGATGACCGCAACACGCACGGCATGGACCACGAAATGCAGCATGCCGATGACGACATGCCGCATTCAATGGATCATTAACCAAACGGAACGCTTACCTGTCTATGGCCGGAGCCTGCGCCAAAGTGCCCGGCCAACAATGCGCACTTTGTCCCGGGTTGCCATGCGGGCAAGATTGGTTTTCACAACACCCTTGGTGAACCGCGTGGGTTTGCTGTAGTCAATTTTTACATCAACCAGAACCGGCTTGCCTGCTGCCGCTTTGGCCAGAGCGATATTTATACTGTTGGCAATATCTTTATTACCACTCATTGCCACATATTCGGCACCTACCGCCTGTGCGAACGCGGCGTAATCGATTTCTCCCAATACTGTACAGGTTTTCTGGTTGTAGGGGATCTGCTGGGCCTGGGCAATTTGCGATAGCTCACCATCATTAAACAGAAACAGCACGACACCAAGCTGTTGCCTGACAGCAGTAACCAGTTCCATGCCCGTCATTAACAGTGCACCGTCGCCGACAACACCAATAGCCTGCCGTTTTGGGTTGGCCAGCTTGGCACCAATCGTACCCGGCACACAGTACCCCATCGCGTTAAAGTCACTGGGAGACATATAAGTGCGGGGGCTGATTATTGGCATCAGCTCGGCGAGCAGAAAAGTGTGGTTTCCGTCATCAGCAATAATAATTGCGTCATCTTCCAGACTCGCGCGAAGCTGGCTGAAAAACAGTTCCGGATTCACCCTGTCGCCGCTGTCGTAGTCTCGCCACTCTTGTCGATACGCCGCTTTATCTTTTGCAATCTGCTCACGAACACCGGTGTTATTCGCTTCCGCTTTGATTGCTTTTACTGCGTTCAGCAAGGCGGGAACGATAGATTTGGCGTCTCCTTCCAGGGTATGGCGAGCCGGGTAGTTCGCGCTGAATACCTCTGGATTGATATCAATATGAATCAGGTTTTCCGGTGGGCTGATGCCGTAGCTTCCGGTTGGAATCTCGGAGAATCGTGTGCCGATAGCCAGCAGGCAGTCTACGTCAGCAAATGCCCGGGTGGCAGCAGGCACGGCGTAAGCGCCCATACCCATACCTGTGTGCAGAGGATGGTTGCCCGGAAACGCACTTAAGCCCTGTAGGGTTGTGGCAACCGGAGCATCCAGATGCTCGGCAAGTTCGATCAGTGCAGTCTGGGCATCTACGGTTCCCCAGCCTGCAAAAATACCAGGCCGACTTGCTGATGCCAGCGCCTGTGCGGCTTTCTGGATCAGGGCCTGATCTGGTAAAGGGTGAGGTATAGGTGCCTGCCACTCAGGCATTTCATCAACGTCGCCAAGAAAATTGCTGATGTTGTAGGGCACCTCCACAAATACCGGGCCGGGCTCGCCGGTTGTCGCGGTTTTGTACGCTTCATACAGGGTGGGAATAATGTCCCTGTGGTGGAGAACTCGCCAGGTGCCTTTGGTAATGGGCTTGAGCAACGCATGCTGATCCATTTCGTGAAGCTGGTATCGGTGGCCACTTTCAGAGTGGATGCCTCCGGAAATAATCAGCATGGGAATGCCGTCTATCCCGGCCTCACCGATGCCGCTGGCCGCATGAGTAACACCCGCTGCGGGAACAATTAATAAAGTGCCAATACCTGCTCCAGTCCGGCTTACGGCATCAGCCATAAATGCACCGCCACATTCATGAGTAACCAGAATAGGGGTGATGGTTTCAGACCGGTTCAGTTCATCGTAAATTTCGGTGGTGTGAACGCCCGGAATTCCAAATGTCTGCTGGATTCCCAGTTGCTCCAGAGCGAAACGAACCAAAGCAGCGCCAGTTTTTTTCATAGTTATGCCTTCCTGGTACATGATAATGCATGATGTAAGTTATTATGCGTGGTGCAAGTCTGAACCCTATAGTTTGCCTGCAATGCTCTGAGCTGCCCGCCGTCCGTTCAAGATGCAGTTAGACAAAAAGGTGCCTTCCAGCGACCTTACCCCGGATATGCCTCCACCACCAAAGCCAGCGGCTTCACCAGCAGCATACAGGCCCCGCAGAGGTTCACCCTTACCATCTAATACCCTGGACTGGGTGTCCGTGAGAATTCCTCCCATGCTCTTACGACTGATAAGTTGCTCGCGAATGGCGATTAGCGGGCCGGCTTTGGGGTCCAGAATGGGTTGGAGTTTGCAGGTGCGCATACGATCGGGCAGCCAGTTTCTGAGCTGGAGCAAGCGGCGGATCTGATCGTCATTCTGTAGCCGTTTACCTCTGGCCAGATTGGCGTCGTAGTTCTGGATGTCCCGGATCATATCGGCGGCAAGGACATGATCGTCGCCGGTGACGGCGTTCATTTTGCCAACCAGTTCTTCCGGGCTGTTAGCAACAACCACATCCGGGCATTCTGCGATTAACCAGTCCATCAGGGCAGGGTCGCCGCCTTTCAGTGTGTTCCAGACAACCTTCAGTAATTTTTTATCTCTGAAGTCCGGGTTGGTGTCTGTGCCGGAAACCGCCAGTTCGCGCACGGCGATCTTGTAATTCATGACCTGCCACGAGTACTGACCGGGCAGGTTGCCAATTCGTTTACACAGATCATGAGTGTCAAAACCGGTAATCAGAGGCATGGGGCCAATACGCCGGCCATGGCGATCCAGCCAGAGTGCCGAGCGCGGAGGAATCAGACTAAGGCCCTCGTCCGCAAAGCGAGGCTTTGGGCTGCGAATACCGGCTGCGTAATTCCACATCTGGTTAAGGTTAACAACTTGCCCGCCACTTTCGGTTACGGCACTGTGCATGACACCATCTGCATCCGGGCTTACGCCGGACAGCAGAAGTTCCGGTGCGGGGCCATAGATTGGGTCCCAATGCTTGCGCACCAGTTCCAGATTGCCGTTAATGCCCCCGGCACAAACCACGGTGTTCGTTGCGCCGACCGTAAATTTGCCGTTTTCGCTGTTGCCGGTGCAGCCAGACACTGCACCGGCTTCGGTTACTAATGACTCAACCCTGTGGCCCGACAAAAGCGTAAGCAGGTTGCGGTTTGGGTGGTTTTCAAGAAGCTGCGCCAGAGTCTGCACAACGCCTCGGCCACACCCCCAGGCAATGTGATACCTGGGCATGCTGTTGCCATTACCAAACAGCCCGCGTTCAACCCATTGCACAGACGGAAAGAAGCGAATGCCCCGGCTTTGAAGCCAGTCATAAATCATCGTGCGGTTTTGTTCGGCGTAAAGTCTGGCCCAGTGTTTTGGCCAGATATCATGGGGGCTGAATTCGGCTGCGTTGCACCAGTCTGCATAGAGCAACTCAGGGGAATCGTGAATTTTGTTGCGAGCCTGTTCTTGGGTGTTGATCAGCAACATGTCGCCAAAGGCATCGTTTGCCTGGCCACCGAGCTGTTTGCCGGGGCTGCCGTCAATCAGGGTAGCAGGAGTTTTCTGGTCGAGTAGTTCCAGAGCGGTAACAATGCCGGCCAAGCCAGCACCAATTACCGCGACGTCTGTCTGATAGGTACGCATGAAACCTGTTTCTTGTTTTTAGTGGAAAAAGAATAGCTTCCATGAATATACAGACTCTCGCCGTGATTGGCACCAGTCAGTTTCTACACGTTTGCAAAACCTGTCGCCGGGCCTGTTCAGCCGCCGGTCATATTCATAAAGCGGATAATCTGCACGTCGCCGTTACTGGAAAAATGGTGACGCTCAGGCTTGAGGTCCATAGAGTCGATTATGGCTTGTTGCAGTTTTTCGTCTGATGTGGGATTGGCCCTGAGTACCCGGCGCAAATCTACCGAATGTTCGTTGCCAAGGCACAGCAAAAGCCGGCCTTCAACGGTAACGCGTACCCGGTTACAGGTTGAGCAGAAATTGTGGGAGTGAGGTGAAATAAAACCGACCCGAATCGGGCTGTCGGGCATCCGGTAATATCGGGCTGGCCCGCCAGAATCGTCCGTTGTTGGAATCAGCTCATGGAACCTTCCAATAACGTCTCGTACTTCATCGCTGGTACAAAGCGCAAGGCCCCGATCGTGTTCGGAAATGTTGCCCAGTGGCATCTCTTCAATAAAACTTATGCTCACCTGCTTGCGGCGGGCAAATTCTACAAGGTCTGGAATTTCTTCATCGTTCCGGCCCTTCATAACAACAACATTGAGCTTGATGTCGCGAAAACCGGCCTCACACGCCGCATCTATGCCTTCCAGTACCTTGCTTAAATTGCCTGTACGGGTAATTGAACGGAATTTTTCGGGATCCAGCGAGTCAAGGCTGATATTAAGTCTGTGCAGTCCTGCTTTGCGCAGAGGTTCAGCCATAGCTGATAGCTGGCTGCCATTCGTGGTCATGGCAAAATCCCGCAAGCCGTAAGTGCCAACCTCCCGAACCAGTTCAAGAATATCCTTTCGTACCAGTGGCTCACCGCCAGTCAGGCGAATCTTCTCTGTGCCCAGCGATACAAAACTGCGGGCAACACGAGCGATCTCCTCAAGAGTAAGCACCTGTTGGCGTGGCAGGAATGTCATGTCTTCTGCCATGCAGTACACGCACCGGAAATCACAACGATCGGTGACAGACAGGCGAACGTAATTGACGGTGCGGCCAAAGCGGTCAGTCAGTTTGTTCACGGGCATTAAACCAGGTTCCTGTTGTTAACCTTATGAGTGACAACAACCCGAGTATCGCAGATTAAGCCCAACAAACCGATACCCCACGGGAGGTATGGTTCGCGGCCCGCTAAAATCCGGACTTTAAGGGAGCGCATCAGTACCGTTGAGCGCCACCCATTTGACCATCAATCCGATTAAAGAGGACATTGTTCTCCAGGTGGATGTGTTCCATCAGGTCATCCCGAAATACACCCAACCCCTGAT
>DATJDA010000177.1:0-4170 GCA_035497695.1 Marinobacter sp.
TTCATATGAATGCCTGTGAGAAATGAATAAATCCGTACGCTGCTATCACTCAGACACAATCACTGCTAGACTCTCCAGGCACCAATTGTGATAAAAAGCTGTATCGTATGTGCTCACTGCCAGCACTCAGTTTCCTCCAAGGACCCCACATGTTCAACGAAGGCCAGATTATTCACCACAGCCGGGACAAGTTCGGCGGCATTCTGGTAATTGATTATCGCAAAGACCGGGTACTCACGTTTGACTCCGTATTTGAGCAGAGCAAAATTGACCGCCGGTACCCGCACCTGCCCGTGCACGAATACAACCGGGCAATGCTACTGCCGGCTGCGTTTAAAACCCCACAGCACGTTACTGTTCTGGGGCTGGGCGCCGGGGTAATGGTCGGCGCTTTTCTACACCTTTATCCGCAATGTCAGGTACACGCGGTGGAGCTGAGGCAAGCGGTACTGGACGTGGCGCGGGAATACTTCGATTTACCCGACAGCGAACGCCTGACAATCACCATTGGTAACGCCCGGCAGGTATTAAACGATATTCCCGATACCAGTACCGATATGATTTTGGCCGACCTGTATAGCGCGCACCGCATGAGCCCATTGCAAACCGAAAGCCAGTTTGTAGAAAACTGCAGCCGCGCATTAACGCCCGATGGCTGGCTAGTTTCGAACTACCACCGCAAGCCGGACATCAACGGGCCGTACTTCCAGCAGCTTAGACAACACTTTGCCGACCTGTTTGTGTTCAAAAGCCGAACCAACAACACCATTGTGTACGCAAGCAAGCGCCCATTCGAACTCATTCACCCCAAAGACCCAAAACTAGTGGCTCTTGAAAAGCGCCTGCCAATCAGTTGGGGTGAGCTGTTGCACAGAGTTAACCGCCTGTGACCAACCCTTGCGCCTGCGGCAGCCGCAAGCCATACACGGATTGCTGCCAGCCCTATCACCTACAAAACAAGCCCGCTCCCACCCCGGAAGCACTCATGCGCTCCCGTTACAGCGCCTTTGTATTGAAACTGAACGACTACCTGTTGGCGAGCTGGCACCCGAACACCCGCCCCGGCGACCTGGCACTGGACGACTCCCCACAATGGACTTCTTTACAAATTATTAGCAGTGAAGACAGCGGCAACTGTGGAAAAGTTCATTTCCGGGCTATTCACCGCACCGCAAATGGCTGGGGCTATCTGGAAGAACACTCAGACTTTATCCGGGAAAACGACCGCTGGTACTATCACAGCGGCAACCCTGAGGAAGGCATCCTGAAGCCTGGGCGCAATGAGCCTTGCCCGTGTGGGAGTGGGCGGAAGTTTAAGATGTGTTGTTTGTAATTAATGAATAAGAGGACGCTGGCGTGTCAGCAAGAAAAGATTGGACGCGATTTGATCGGCTAATTGCACTAGGCCTTTATTGCGAACTTCCGTTTGGTAAGTTTTATCAGCGACAGCCACGGATCATTGAGGTCGCACAAAAACTAGGCCGAACACCGAGCTCCCTTGCGATGAAGTTAAGCAATTTTGCCAGTCTGGACCCAGTTATAACGGGCTCCGGGCGCAAAGGTTTAGAGGGAGCATCCATAGCCGACCGAGAGCTATGGCAAGAATTCATGCAGCAGTCATCCAAAGTTATGGAGGAGGTTCTTCAAGCATTAGAAAGCCTCGGCGAGGGAGAGGAGCTAACAGAGGGCGAGTTGTTAGAAAACCTATTGCCTGCAAACTATCACGGCGAATCTATAGCAACCATGACGATGCGCCGTAAAGGTCAAAATTTGTTTCGAAAGGCGGTGCTATCCGCATACGATTACCAATGCTGCATCACAGGTGTTACCGACACCCGACTTCTAGTAGCTAGCCACATTAAACCGTGGGCTGCAGATGAGCAAAATCGCCTAAATCCCCATAATGGCCTTTGCCTCAGCACATTTTATGACCGAGCCTTTGATGTCGGTTTAATCACATTCAGTGTCGACTATAGACTGATGATTTCACCTGAATTAGAAAGACAACGAAGTAATAATCATATCCGCGAGACGTTTCTAGAACGCGCCGGAACCACCATCAAACTACCAGATAAGTTCTCGCCACTGCCCGAGTTTATGCACTGGCATCGCGAGAGCCTTTTCATACAATAAACAGGTTGGGAAAATAAAATGCCGGAATTGACAGCGAATATCTCGAACATAGAGCGGCTTCCAACTCAGCTAATAACAAAACGGAATTTTGAACCGCCAGCTTATTTCCGTATCATTATAGGTCACTCCTGCGAGCAGGCCTTATTCTGCTCCTGAATGTACACATCTACTATCCTGTCCGTACAGTCACCAAGAGGAAGACACAATGAAATCTTTACTCTCCTATCTTTTTTTAGCATTTGCTCTGGTTGTGAGTGCTCCGCTTATGGCGAAAGACGGCCCGCTGAAAGTCGGTATGTCTGGCCAGTACTTTCCGTTCACCTTTGTTGAGCAAGACGTACTCAAGGGCTTTGAGGTGGACGTAATGGATGCCATCACCCAGGAAATGGGTGTTGATGTTGACTATGTAACCGCCAACTTTTCCGGGCTGTTCGGCCTGCTGGGGTCTGGCCGTATTGATACCGTCGCAAACCAGATAACCATAACCGATGAACGTAAAGCGGTTTACGTATTCAGCGATCCCTACGTGTACGATGGTGCTCAGGTTGTTGTAAGAAAAGACAACGACACAATCAAGGGCGTTGAGGATCTTAAAGGTAAAACGGTGGCTGTGAATCTGGGTTCCAATTTCGAGACCCTGCTGCGTGAGCTTCCTTATGCTGATCAGATCAACATTAAAACCTACGAGAGCAACATTGAGCGGGATACTGCACTAGGGCGGGTTGATGCCTTTGTGATGGACAGAGTCAGTGCCAGCCAGATTATTAAAGATAAGCCCCTGCCACTGAAGCTGGCTGGGCCAATCTTTTCTACACTTACCAACGCCTATCCGTTCAAAGATACTGAGGAGGGCCGGGCACTGCGCGACAGGGTTAACAAGGCTCTGGCCTCTCTGCGTGATAAAGGCACGCTAAAATCCATTTCAGAAAAGTGGTTTGGCATCGACATTACCACTCCCTGAGGGACCAAAACCGGATTCATTGCTATGGCCACACTGAACGTCGACTACATGTTGGGGCTGGTACCCGTTTTACTGAAATACCTGCCTCTAACTCTGGAAATGGCGGCGGCCGGTATGGCTCTGGCTCTGGTACTCGCCTGCTTGTTTGCGGTTATCCGGGTGCTGAAGATTCCAGTGTTGAATCAGTTCACCATTATTTTTATCTCGTTCTTCCGAGGCACACCACTGCTGGTGCAGTTGTTTCTGTTCTATTACGGCCTGCCACAACTGTTCAGTGCACTTACCGCCATAAACGGTATAACCGCAACCATTATGGGCCTGACTCTGCACTTTTCAGCCTACATGGCTGAATCCATACGGGCGGCCATTGTTGGGGTTGATCGCAGCCAAACAGAAGCAGCGTTATCAATTGGCATGACCAACAGCCAGCTAATGCGGCGTATTGTGTTGCCCCAGGCCACTCGCGTGGCTCTGCCTACGCTGATGAATTATTTTATCGACATGATCAAAGCAACATCGCTTGCCTTCACTCTGGGGGTAACGGAGTTGATGGGCGCTACACAAAAGGAAGCCGCGGGCAGTTTTCTGTATTTTGAGGCATTTGTTGTGGCGGCCATTATGTACTGGATTGTTGTCGAGCTGTTGTCCTGGCTTCAGCGCCATCTTGAGTCACGGCTGAACAGGGCATATAACCGATGATTACTCTCAAATCCTTGCGCAAGCAATATGGCACTACGGTTGTTCTTGATGGTATTGATCTGGCCATTGAGCAGGGCGAAATTGTGGTAGTTATCGGGCCATCGGGAACGGGTAAATCAACCCTTCTGCGTTGTATCAATTTTCTTGAACAGCCAACTTCTGGCCATATCACCGTTGGCGATTTGTCTGTAGACGTAACCCGTGCCACAAAGAAGGACATTCTTGCCCTGCGACGGCGCACGGCGTTTGTGTTTCAGAATTACGCGCTGTTCGCGAATAAAACCGCCCTGGAGAATATCGCCGAGCGCTGGCAGGTTGTTGATGGCTGGCCGAAAGAGAAAGCCCATCAAAAGGCCATGGATATTCTTGAGCGGATT
>DATJDA010000178.1:0-16711 GCA_035497695.1 Marinobacter sp.
AGGCGGTAAAAATGTCGATGTATCTGGGAGTGGGAATCAGGAACGCATCATGGCCCCAGGGTGCGTCTATCTCGGCGTAGCTAACCTTCTTCCGTGCCGCAACCATGGCTTTTACCATCTCTTCGGAGCGGGCCGGGGTAAAGCGCCAGTCGGTGCTGAATGAAATAACCAGAAATTCGCACTTTGCCGGTGCCAGAGCTTTGGCGAGGTCGTCCCCAAAGTTGTAAGCGGGGTCAAAGTAATCCAGGGCGCGGGTCATCAGCAGATAAGTGTTGGCATCAAACGATTCCGAAAAACGCTCACCTTGATAACGCAGGTAGCTTTCAACCTGAAACTCAACGTCGTAACCGAATTTATAGGCCTGGTCACGCAACTCACGACCGAATTTTTCGCCCATGGAGGCGTCAGACAGATAAGTGATGTGACCAACCATCCTGGCCAGCATCAGGCCTCGGTGAGGTACAGTATTAAAATCGTAATAGCGACCCTTATAAAATTCCTGGTCGGATGTGATCGCTTGCCGGGCTACTTCATTAAAGGCGATGTTTTGCGCCGACAGCCGGGGCGTTGAAGCGATGACTACCGCATGCCGGACGCGCTCAGGGAAATCCAGACTCCACTGAAACGCCTGCATACCGCCAAGTGAACCACCCACAACTGCGCTCCAGCACTCAATGCCCAGTCTGTCAGCCAGTCTGGCCTGGCTTTGTACCCAGTCACTAACGGTAATGACAGGAAAATCAGGACCGAAAGGTTTGTTGGTGTCAGGATCTATGCTGTTTGGGCCGGTGCTGCCATGGCAGCCACCCAGATTGTTAAGGCTGACTACAAAGAATCGATTGGTATCAATGGGTTTTCCCGGGCCAATACAGCTATCCCACCAACCCGGTTTACGATCATCCGGTGCATGATATCCCGCCGCATGGTGATTCCCGCTCAAAGCATGACATACGAGCACGGCGTTGCTTGCGTTTGCATTCAGCTCGCCGTAGGTTTCAACAACCAGATCGTAGCTTTCCAGTGTCTGACCACAGGCCAGATTTAATGGAATATCAAAATGATAAGTCTGTGGGGAGACAATCCCTACAGAATCCGGGGGCAGGGAGTCGGACATTGGCGCGAAGGGTTCCTGGTTCAATCCTTAAGTGTCTGGGGCATCAATGGCTAAGCCACTGGTAGCCCAACAGTTTAGAGTGGGACCACCCTACCTGCAACCATCGCTTTAATCCGAGGGCATTCGGGGCTCAGCCGGCCCCGAAAATGTTTACAACTTTCTGTTGGATAAGGGTCGGAGCAGGCTTGCGTATCTGACGGTGCATGGCATCGGCAAGCTCAAGCTGCCGTCGCAAATCAGAGATGGCGTTCTCCAGGCTCTCCCGTTCAGCACGGCTGTCACGGTCGTTGCGTACCATGTCGCGTAAGCGGCGGATCTGATGCTCCAGAAGCTGCTTCTGTTCCATGGAATATTGCATAATCGGTAACAGAGCTTCCTCGGGCCAGCGGTCAACATCTTTGCGCACGCGGGCATGCAGCGTGCGGGCTTCGCCAACCATAACGTTGAAGAATCGTCGCACCAGCAGAGACTGCTCGGTCAGAAGGTTTTTCGGACTGATACGGAAGCGTTTGGCTTTTTTGCGCAGCTCACGAATGGCGATAACGTGGCGCCCGGCACGAAGGGGAATGGGTTCCAGGTGCCGTGCCCGGGTATCGTCGTTGTAGCGTCGGTAAATTGCGCCCACCATCTTCTCCGCCAGCCTGCCTTCACTTAGCAGGTTGGAGAGATCGCCTTCAAGAAGTTCAAAAAACTGATCCATGGAGCGGTTCATGCCAGCCGTTGTCCAGCTCTTCGCCATTGACTGCCGGATTTTATCGGCGTGAGCCTCAAAGCGTTCCTCATCAACCAGCTTTTTCAGAATTTCACCCTGGGAGTCCATCAGGCGACGGCTGGAGCGTAATGTAATCAGCTTTTTATAGTAAAAGTTGTAGTCTTTCTGGGCGCGATCGGCCAGTCGGCCCAGGGCAGCCTTGTCCATCGTGGCACCGGAACATGCCTCCAGCTCTTCCTCAAGAGAGTGCAGGCGGGTTTGCATGGCGGCCTGGCTGTTTTGCAGCATGCCCAAAAGATCGTTGATCAGGCTTTGAGTGATCAACTGCTCTTTATGCATCAGAATACGCTGAACAATCAGCTGTTCCAGGCAGTCGATGTTGGAACGCCTGAATAACTCTGCATCTTGCCGAATGCGGCCCATCAGCCCTTGTTTGGCCGACAGTGGAATAACATCATGCTGGCGGATACCCAGGTGATCAGCGGTGTAATCACGCACTCGTTCAATGGCATCCTGAGTGTGTTTCTCACCCTGCAGATCGTCCCACAACACATCAATCTTGTTGAGTACAGCAAAACGCCCGGCGCGATGATCTGCCTGCTCGGTGTCGATGTACTCTTTCCAGATGGTCATGTCACTGGCGGTTACGCCGGTATCTGCACTTAATACAAAGATAATTGCATGGGCCTGAGGCAGCATGCTGATGGTCAGTTCCGGCTCTGAACCCAGCGCATTCAGCCCTGGAGTGTCCAGAATACGCAGCCCCCGTTCAAACAGCGGGTGGCGAATACTGATCTGAGCGTTACGCCAGGCAGGTACCAGAACATTGCCGGGATTGTTCCGGTCATGTTCCAGCATGTCCTCATCAAAGCCCAGATTACGGGCCTCTCGCGGGTGCACACTTTTTACCCGGGCCACTTCACCCAAAACGTCACGCATGAACTCCGGTTTATCTTCATCCAGCTCATGTCTGATCCAGCGTTCCGGCTGTTTGCGCAGTTGCTGCAGTGACAGATCACCGGTACGGGTTTCAATGGGTAATAACAATAGATAGTTTTCGTTGGCACTGCGGTCGAAAAAGAGCTCGGTAGGGCACATGGTGGTGCGCCCGGCCTGAGACGGCAGCATGCGCTGTCCGTATTCAGAGAAAAACAGGGCATTAATCAGCTCGGTCTTGCCGCGGGAGTATTCGCCGACAAAAGCAATGGTCAGTTCGTCTTCCACCAGCAGCTCAAGGCCCCGGCGAATGCGTGCGCGAACATCATCGGAAAACAGATCGTTATCCTGGAGCCATAACCGATAACGGCCAATCTGCCGGATGAGTTCTTTTTTCCAGTCGTGGTAAGCCTCTACCTGTTGAGACAGAGTTCCCTGTTGGTTCATTGGATTATCCTTACTGCGCGACTTCCGGCCCCCGACACGAAAAAAACAGGACACTTTGGGTGGCGGATTAATTACTCGTAATAGTAACTTGTTATTTGTGTCTTTGTAGAGACAAGGTTTTGGGAGTGTCGTGAGAATTGGCAGAGTGTTAAACAAAAAGCCCACAAAATCAAATAGATGACATTGCGGGCTTCGATATTATGGTTTTCGTCGAGAACTGTAACGAAATGTATGTTTGAGACGCTGTTTACATTCCCAGTCCTATCGCACCCAATCCCACCGCGAGCTTCATGTGGTCAATCATTACCATAATGACCTGCAAGATAATGAATACTGCGATAGGTGAAAAGTCCAAACCGCCCATTGACGGTATAACATTGCGAACCGGCCGCATAATCGGTTCGGTAATCTGGGCAACCAATTGTATGGCCGGATGACTGCTGCCGGGGGCAATCCAGCTCACTATGACGACAGCAATAACGGACCAGAAATAAATTTTCACGATCAGGCTCAGCACGCCCAATACAGCCCAGGAGATCAGTGTCAGGGCGCCGATAGCTGGCAGACCGCCATTTTGTGCAACCAGTATCAGGAAAAAGGTAATGGCCTGAATAATAACGGCCAGTACCAGGGATGCGCCGTCTATGCCGCCCCAGCCGGGCACAATTTTGCGTATGGGGCGCAGCAAAGGGTTGGTTATTTTTACTGCAAATTGTGAAATTGGATTATAAAAATCTGCCCGGGCCAACTGCAGTAAAAATCGCAGTAGCACGACAGTCAGGTAAAAGGTGGACGCGATCAACAGGATCGTGATCAATATGTCTGCCAGCATGAAGCCCTGTCTCCGTTAACAGTTACTGTTTGTCTGCCAGTTCTTTGGCCATTTCTTCCGAGCGTTTAAACGCCGCATTGTAGGCGCGGCTAACCAAATCCCGTAGCCCACCTTCTTCGAATGCATTAATTGCCTGCTCTGTGGTACCGCCAGGAGACATAACATTTCGTTTCAGCCGGGCGGGGTCATACTCACTGCGAGCTGCCATTTCAGCAGCGCCCGCCATCGTTTGAATGGCCAGTTGTCTGGCTGTTCCGGCAGGTAGCCCGGTTTTGGTTGCAGCTTCTTCCAGAGCTTCAAGCATCAGGAAAAAATACGCCGGACCGCTTCCCGAAAGTGCGGTCACCCCGTGCAACAGGTTTTCATCGTCAACCCAGAGCGCAGAACCAATACTATTGAACACGGACTCTACCACGTTTTTTTGATCGTCTTGCACACGGGCGTTGGCAAACAGACCCGCTGCACCTTTGCCGACCAGTGAGGGAGTGTTGGGCATCACGCGAACCAAAGCGGTGTTTCCACCGAGCCACTTATCCAGAGTTTCGGTTGTCAGCCCTGCTGCGATAGAAGCCATTAATGGCTGCCCACTCTGCACTACCGGCGCAATATCGCGGCAAACATCCCTCATCACCTGGGGTTTAACCGCCAGAACAACCACGTCTGCCTGTTGCACACAGCGGTGGTTGTCAGCGGTGGTGTTTATCCCGAATTTCTTCTGAATTGACTGCAGTTGCTCCTCATCCGGAGCGCTGGCCCAAATGCTGGCCGCTTTGTAGCCGCTGGCGAGCATGCCGCCAATGATGGCGCTGGCCATGTTGCCGGCACCTATAAATGAAATGGTTGGTGATGCGCTCAAAATTCACTCCAGCAATTAATTGGTTAAGCACCTGCCGCTGATCATAGCAGCAAACCGGCGGTTTCAGCTTTTTAGCGGTCTCGCTCCAAACAATGCGGTGCCAATGCGTACCCAGGTTGCCCCTTCGGCAATAGCGATGTCCAAATCGCCCGACATGCCCATGGATAAGGTGTCCAGTGGGCCTGCAGTGGGCTGTCCGGCTCTCAGGTTTTTCAATGTATTGGCCAGCCGGCGAAAACTCGATCGCAATGCGGCTTCCGGTTGGTTAGGGTCTGGAATGGCCATCAAACCGCGCAAGGACAGGTTCGGAAGCTCGCCAATATCGGCAACCAGTTGCTCAAGTTCATCTACACGGCAGCCGGACTTGCTGTCTTCCTCATTTATGTTGACCTGAAGACAAATATTCAATGGGGGTAATGAAGAATCTCGTTGCTCACTGAGTCGCTGAGCGATTTTTAACCGGTCAACGCTGTGCACCCAGGAGAATGATGCCGCAATTTGTCGGGTTTTATTTGACTGCACAGGGCCGATGAAGTGCCATTCAATGGTCTGAACGTCCTTCAGCGCGTCCATTTTATCCAGAGCCTCCTGAAGATAGTTCTCGCCAAAAGCCGTTTGCCCGGCAGCGATGGCTTCACGCAGGGCATCCGCCGGATGGGTTTTGCTAACTGCCAACAGGCGCACAGCTCCAGGTTCCCGGCCAGCCTCCAATGTTGCTTTTTGTATGTGTCGGGTTACGCTCCCGATGTTGTCTGCTATGCTGCTCATAGTGTTAAATCGCCGCGTTCGATCTGTCATTTTGTTCAGTGACACGTTACTCGCAGGTCACTGAAATGCCAAGTGAAGCCTGCGGGCGATGACCGGGCCGCGTGCTATTGGGAAAAAAGAAAAAAAGCCTTCCGAGGATACCTATGGATATTACTGAACTGCTTGCCTTCTCGGCCAAACAGGGTGCGTCTGACCTTCACCTGTCTGCCGGTCTGCCACCAATGATTCGTGTAGATGGTGATGTTCGCCGCATCAACCTGCCCCCCATGGAGCATAAAGAGGTTCATGGGCTGATATACGACATCATGAACGACAAGCAGCGGAAGGATTACGAAGAGTTCCTGGAAACCGACTTCTCTTTTGAAGTGCCAGGCGTGGCCCGTTTCCGTGTTAATGCTTTTAACCAGAACCGTGGTGCCGGCGGCGTGTTTCGTACCATCCCCTCAAAAGTTCTTACCATGGAAGATCTGGGCATGGGGCAGGTCTTCAAGGATATTTGCTCGGTACCCAGAGGGCTGGTGCTGGTAACCGGCCCCACTGGCTCTGGCAAGTCCACAACGTTGGCGGCGATGATAGACTACATCAACGACACCCGCTACGAGCATGTGCTTACCATTGAAGACCCGATCGAATTCGTGCACGAATCAAAAAAATGTCTGATTAACCAGCGGGAAGTTCATCGGGATACCCTGGGCTTTAATGAAGCCTTGCGCTCTGCACTGCGGGAAGACCCGGATATTATTCTGGTTGGCGAACTCCGGGATCTTGAAACTATCCGTTTGGCACTGACCGCCGCGGAAACCGGCCACTTGGTGTTCGGCACGCTGCACACTACCTCTGCTGCCAAGACAATCGACCGGGTAGTTGACGTATTCCCTGCTGAAGAAAAGTCCATGGTGCGTTCAATGCTGTCTGAATCGCTGGCAGCGGTTGTCTCTCAGACGCTGATGAAGAAAATGGGCGGCGGCCGGATTGCTGCACATGAAATAATGATCGGCACTGCGGCAATCCGTAACCTGATTCGTGAAGATAAAATTGCCCAGATGTACTCTTCTATCCAGACCGGCGGCTCTCTGGGCATGCAAACTCTGGATCAGTGTATGGAGCGAATGCTGCAAAAGGGCCTGATTTCCAGAGAGGCAGCCCGCTCCAAGGCGAAAATGCCAGATAATTTCTGACGCGAAAACGTCAGAAACTGTTAATGGTGAGGGAAGCCGGTGGTCCTTGGCTTCCCTGTTCCCAAATGGTGAGTAATAGGTAAGAAAAATGGAATTCGAAAAGCTGCTGCGTCTGATGGTTGAAAAGGGAGGCTCTGACCTGTTTATCACTGCAGGTGTTCCTCCCAGCATGAAAGTGCATGGGAAAGTTCTGCCAGTGACCAAGAATGCACTGACGCCAGAGCAAACCAGAGAGTTTGTCTATGGCTCAATGAGCGAAAAACAGCGTATCGAATTCGACGAAACCCACGAGTGCAACTTCGCGATCAGCGCCCGGGGCATTGGCCGCTTCCGTGTCAGCGCGTTTTTTCAGCGTAATCTCTGCGGCATGGTATTGCGCCGTATTGAGGTGAAAATTCCACAGATAGACGATCTGTCACTGCCAGAAATTGTTAAAGATCTGGCCATGACCAAGCGCGGCCTGATTATGTTTGTGGGCGCCACCGGCACCGGTAAGTCTACCTCCCTGGCGGCCATGATTGGGCATCGTAATCGCAACAGCCGTGGCCATATTATTTCCATTGAAGACCCTATTGAGTTCGTCCATCAGCACCAGGGCTGCATAGTTACCCAGCGCGAGGTAGGCATTGATACAGAAAGTTTCGAAGTAGCGCTGAAAAACACCTTGCGCCAGGCGCCAGACGTTATCCTGATTGGCGAGGTGCGTACCCGTCAAACCATGGAATATTCTGTGCAGTTTGCTGAAACCGGGCATTTGTGTCTGGCCACCCTGCACGCCAATAATGCCAACCAGGCACTGGATCGGATTATTCAGTTTTTCCCGCCGGAGCAGCATGGCCAGATCTGGATGGACTTATCACTCAACTTAAAAGCAATTGTTGCCCAGCAGTTAATACCAACACCTGACGGCAAGGGCCGAAAGGCGGTTATTGAAGTTCTGATTAACACACCGCTGGTTGCTGACCTGATTCGTAAGGGTGAGGTGCACAAGCTGAAGGAACTGATGGCCAAATCCAATGAGTCGGGTATGCGAACCTTCGATCAGGCGCTTTATGAACTTTATGCGGAAGGCTCAATTACCTACGAAGATGCCTTGGCGCATGCTGACTCAGCTAACGACCTTCGCCTGATGATTAAGCTCGGTGCAGATGCACAAGGCGCCGATCAGTTGTCATCAACGGTCAATAAGCTTTCGATCCAGGATGATTGAGCAGTCGTGACGAACGGTTAGTGTTACGAAACAGTAGTTTTGGCATTTGAGGCTATTGGCCTGTGCTGCGTATACTTCGTACAAAGCACAATGGAGATGCCTTTGTTATGAATCCCTCACCGCTTACCCACGCTATTCGTCTGGCGGCATTGGCCGCAATTGTTATGCCGGCAAGTGTACTTGCTGGTGGTTTTTCCCTGAATGAACAAAGCGCGAGTGCAATGGGCGTTGCCAACGCCGGCGCTGCAGCAAACCCTGAAAATGCGACCACGGTATTTTTTAACCCGGCGGGTATGAGCAAGCTAAAGGGTACGAATATTTCGTTTGGTGCGGCGTATCTGGATATTAATGCCAAGGCGAAGACTGGAAGCGCAAATGCAACCAATCAGATTGGTCAGCCCGTTTCTGGCGGTCAGGGTGGCGATATTGCAGACCCGGCATTGCTGCCCAATTTTTATCTGACCCATGAAGTGAATGATTCCGTTGATGTGGGTTTCGGTATACACGCGCCCTACGGCCTTGCTGCAGATTACGATGACAACTTTGTTGGTCGCTTTTTTGCGGACAAAACAGAGTTGACGGCCATTGCATTCACACCCGCTATTTCCGTTAATAATGGGCAAGGGTTATCGATGGGCATTGGCCTTAACATAATGTATGTAGAGGGAAGGCTTACCAAATTTTTGGATAACTCAGGCACGATTGCTACTGCTCCGGGTGGTGCCGTGCCCGGAATCCCGGCTCAGGGCTATGTGGACGTGGATGGTGACGATGTTGGTGTTACCTTACAAATAGGCTTTCTGTATGACCTGAATGATCGGACACGATTGGGCTTGAAGGCACAAACAGGTACTGAGCTGGAGCTAAAGGGTAATGCCAGGTTTACCAATGTGGCGGTGGCCACTCCTGCCGGGACGCCTGCACCCCCGGGACCTGGTGTTGCTATTCCGCTTGACTCAAACGAGCCGGCACGGGTTCCACTTGTGATTCCAGAAAGTATTACAGCGGGTATCAGCCATAGAATAACTGATGATGTTACCGTTTTGGCCGGAGCCACGTATTCGAGATGGAGCCGGTTTGAATCGCTGGATATTTACGGACGCGATTCCAGTAAACCAATCACCGGAAAGAGCCCCGGTGGCATGGCAGATTTGTTGGCCCACACTCCCGAAGAGTGGAAAAATACGTGGCAGCTCAATGTGGGTGGTATTTGGCAGGCTACTCCCGAATGGGCTCTTAAGGCTGGCTATGCGTGGGACGAGTCCCCGGTTGATAACATTGTTACTGCACGTATTCCATCCAGTGACCGTCACTGGCTGACGCTGGGTGCTCAGTGGAAGCCGGCCCAGAGTGGCTGGACTATTGATGCAGCCGTGGGTACCTTGCTGTTTAAGGATGACCCGAAGGTGAACGATAAGGCTTATGTTCTGACTCCGGCGGGCAGTATACAAAGCCCGGCGGACCCCAACTCCAGATATGAAGGCGAATACGACCTGAGTGCATGGAGTGCGGCTGTACAGATCAGTAAAGCGTTTTAAGCAGCTTTTCTTCGGAACGGGAAAAAAGCCTGATGAGCGGGTTCATCAGGCTTTTTGCTTAGTGGGCCTGATCCCAGTTATCGCCAGTTCCAACTTCTACTAATAACGGCACATCCAGCTTCGCCGCTGCAGACATTCGCTGAGCCAGCCCATCGCGAACGGTATCAATCGCCGACTCCTTAACTTCCAGGATAAGCTCGTCATGCACCTGCATGATCATCTGGGCTTCATTTGCGTGTTCCCGCAACAGCCAGCTTTCCACTTCAATCATGGCCAGCTTGATAATGTCGGCTGCTGTGCCCTGCATTGGTGCGTTAATAGCGGTCCGTTCAGCTCCCTGCTGTATCTGCTTGTTGCGGGCATTAATTTCCGGCAAATATAAGCGTCGGCCGAACAGTGTTTCAACAAAACCGTCGTCATGGGCCTGCTTTCGGATATTATCCATATACCTGAGAACACCGGGGTAGCGTTCAAAGTAGCGATCAATGTATTCTTGAGCCACGCGGCGCTCTACCTCAAGCTGGCGCGCCAGACCAAATGCCGACATACCATAGATCAGGCCAAAATTTATCGCTTTTGCGCTACGGCGTTGATCGTTGGAAACGTCCCCAAGTGGTACGCCGAACACCTCGGAAGCGGTAGATTTATGAATATCTTCGCCTCTTTCAAACGCAGTCAGTAACCCTTTGTCGCCAGACAAATGCGCCATGATGCGAAGCTCAATTTGCGAATAGTCTGCGGCCATCAGTTTGTAGCCTTCCGGTGCTATAAATGCCTGACGGATTCTGCGGCCCTGTTCGGTACGCACGGGAATATTCTGCAGATTAGGCTCTGATGAAGACAGTCGGCCAGTTGCCGTTACCGCCTGATGATAAGACGTGTGTATTCGCCCGGTCCGATAATGGATCAGTGCCGGTAAAGTATCTGTGTAGGTAGACTTGAGCTTGCTCAGGCTGCGATGTTCCAGAATTAACCGGGGTAATTCATGTTCGTGGGCTAATTCCTGTAAAACCGGCTCGGCAGTAGATGGTGCACCTTTGGGCGTCTTTTTGACCACTGGCAGGCCCATCTTTTCATAGAAGATTGCCTGCAGCTGTTTTGGAGAGCCAAGATTAAATGTTTCTCCAGCCACTTCGTGAGCTTCCAGTTCCAGCTCCGCCAGGCGCTCTGCCAGTTCCTGGCTGTGTCTTTTCAGAGTGTTGGCATTAATCAGTGTGCCGCGCTGCTCCATGCGCGACAGAACAGGAACAAGTGGCAGGTCTATATCCCGGTATACCTGTGCCAGTTTACCGGTGCTTTCAAGCATTGGGCGCAAAGTCTGGTGCAGGCGCAGGGTTATGTCGGCATCTTCAGCCGCATAGGGGCCCGCCTGCTCCAGGTCAACCTGATTGAAAGTCAGTTGTTTGGCACCTTTGCCGGCAATGGCCTCAAAGGTCGTCGTTTGCTCCCCCAGGTACAGCATCGCCAGGCTGTCCATGTTGTGACGGCCAGCCACAGAGTTGAGCACGTAAGACTCCAGCATGGTGTCCTCGGCAATGCCTTCCAGGTTAATACCGTGGTTTGCCAGTACGTTTTTGTCATACTTCAGGTTTTGGCCGACCTTGGCCTGGTCTGGATCTTCCAGTAACGGTTTTAGCTGTTCCAGTACAACGTCTCTGCCCAACTGGTCTGGCGCGCCCATGTAATCGTGCCCCATCGGGACGTATGCGGCCTCGCCCGGTGTAACAGCGAAAGAAACGCCCACCACTTCTGCATCCATATAGCGCAAACTTGTGGTTTCTGTATCAAAAGCAAACAGGCTGGATTGCTTCAGTCGCTCTAACCACACATCCAGATCCCGCTGCTCGGTAATAATGGTGTAGTGCTTTTTAACTGACGAACTGGCGGTCTTCTCGTCCGTATTTTCTGCGGCATTCTCCACAGAGTTCTCAGCCCCATCGCCGCCGTTGGTTGATGGCAGGTTGGCGTTCTCAAGCTCGGTGATCCAGCTTCGAAGCTCGTACTCTTTAAACAGCGCCAGAAGCTCATCATTATTCTGCTGCCGAGGCTCCAGATCTTCCAGGCCCAGCGAAAGATCCACATCGGTTTTGATGGCGGTCAGTTTACGGCTGAGGGGCAACGTGTCTTTTGCGTCCCGGAGATACTCGCCAACCTTGCCTTTGATCTCATCGGAGTGGGCAAGCAGATTGTCTATATTCTGATAGCTTTGGAGCCATTTAACGGCAGTTTTTGGCCCACACTTGTTAACACCGGGAATGTTGTCACTGGTATCACCAACAAGTGCCAGGTAGTCAATGATTTGCTCGGGTGTTACACCAAATTTTTCCAGAACCCCGTCTCGGTCCATGCGGGTGTCGGTCATGGTGTTAATCAGCGTTACGTGATCGCTTACCAGTTGCGCCATGTCCTTGTCGCTGGTAGATACCACCACACTGATGCCCTTGCTTGTGGCTTCTTCTGCCAGGGTGCCAATAACATCATCTGCTTCTACGCCCTCAACAATGAGCAGGGGCAGGCCCATGGCTCTGACGATCTCGTGAATGGGCTCAATCTGACACGCCAGATCTTCAGGCATGGACGGCCGGTTGGCTTTGTACTCTTCATACATATCATGGCGGAAGGTTTTACCTTTGGCATCAAAAACCACCACTATTTTTGAACCAGGAAAATCCTGTTCAAGACGGCGGATCATGCTGATCACGCCCTTGATGGCACCGGTTGGGTGATTTTTACTTGTGGTCAATGGTGGTAGCGCGTGGAAGGCACGGAAAAGATACGATGAACCGTCCACAAGAACCACGGGTGGAATCTTTTGCTCAGTCATGTCAAAACAGGTCCGGATTCTGATTGAAGCGTGGGTTGGCTTATGCAACTCTATATTGAACTGGATGAATCAAAGGGTATCACGAAAATGAAAAAAATCGCCTGTCTGGCATCACTCATTGCCTGCTTTGCCGGAGCTGCCCTGGCCCAAAGCAGTGGGGCGCTGGATGCGACACCCGTGGAAACTCCGGCTGAACCGGTGGTGATTTCAGACTATCAGCCTGCTAATGGCGGCCCGGAGATTGTTATACGGCCTGGGAAAAAAGAAGTCTTTTACGAATATCGGATTAATGGACAGCTAATGGAAATCAAAGTAGTGCCGGAAATCGGGCCGGAGTATTACCTGGTGCCTGCCGATGGCGGTGGCTGGATTCGCGAAGCCGATTCCGAAATGCTTGTACCCAGTTGGGTCTTGTTCCGCTGGTAGCGCCCTTCAGCCTGTTGCCGGTGTTCAGATCAGATCCGCGATAACCGGATCTGAGCGTCGGCTTTCCAGGCCATTGCCATCTACGGTTGTAATCGAAAACTCGTAAGCGCCTGGCGGCAACCTTTCAAGAGGGTAATGATTGGTTGTCGGGTTTGAGATGGCAATAACACTGTATGTTTCTTGATGGCGTAGCCGGTAATAAATCCGGAATCCGGCGATTTGACCGAGCGCTAAAGAGGAGCCGTCTTCTCTGGTAAGAGGTGCGCTCCAGGTCAGTTCGTGAGGTTTTGTTAATTTCTCAGACTTGTCCACAACAGACGTGTGCTGACTCGCCGAATCCTGCCTGCCGAAGGTTTCCAGAAGGCTTCCCGTTGCTTTGTCAAGCCGGCTGTCTGCCAGCTCAGAAGCGCGGGCTGTACTGGTCTTGGTTGCCCGGAAATCTTCCTGGCATCCAGCAAGGAGTGCAAATACTACCAGCACGGATAAAGGCAATAGCTGGCGCAACCATCGGCGTGAGGCAATAAACGGAACTGTAAAACTGTTCATGGACACTCGCATACAGGCCGACATTGCAGCCATTATTATTAAGAGGTTTGCATGGAACCGGAATAAAACGGGGAGACTGGCCTCAAAATTTATCCGCATTATCCCGGCTCAAATGCAACAAGCAAGTGAATTATCCGTAAAAGTGCGTAGTCAGGAGACGAGGGTCTTTTGTTGGTGAGGATCTTTTAGTGTGAATATTCTAATTTTTATCCGTATCTTAGTAACTGAGATTCACGCAAAGCCTGTCAGCAGTAGGTTTAACAGGCTATAAGCACTTCCAGAAAACCGAGGAGAACAGACATGGGTAAACTTAAATCTTATCAGGAACAGATTCAGGAAATTGTTGCAAACGGTATTAACGCCGCAGAAGAGCAACAGAAAAAACTGGCTGCCAAGCCGTTTGAGTACGCAGAAAAGCTAGAGTCTGGTGCACGTGAGTACAGTGTTAAGTCCCTCCGTAAGCGTTATGATGGCTACAGCGAAAATCTGTTTGAGCAACTCCGCACGCTGAACAACCGGGTAGGTAACTTTGCTGCAGAGCTGGTTGCCAAGCTTGAGAAAGAAGCGGCAGAAGGCGCAGACGCAGTATCCAGTGCAGCAGATGATGTATCCGAAGCTGCCCAGGATGCAAAGAAGTCTATCGAAGCCAAGAAGCCGGCTGCTCGCAAAACAGCTGCAGGTAAAAGCTCATCCAAGAGCGCAGCTTCAGCCTGAATGGCTTGAGGTATCGCTGAGTAGCGATAAGCGCGGATAGCAAAAGGGGGTGATGTTGCAAAACATCACCCCCTTTTTTATTGCCTGTATCCGCTTAATGTGTTTGGGAGTTACTCGTCGTCAAGTTGCTCACGCTGTGGCGTGCGGGATTCTCCGGTAATTACTTCAAGCCTCTCAATCTCCGCTTCAAATCCTTCTCGCTGGATCTCCAGCTCGTGGATTTGGGAAGTGATCTCTCGCTCAATGTCCCGAATTTGTGATTCCAGCCGGCGGATTTTATCCAGCGTCGCCTGTGGGATTTCCCGTCCGGCCCGCTCCATATCTGCAGCCCGGCTCTGTTCATTATCAAGTTGGCTGGAAATAACAGAGATATTACCGCGTTTCAGTTGAACCAGGCCCTCAAGCTCATGAATTTTCCGATGCATGGCACGCACTGCCTGATCAGGGTGGCTGTAACGTTTCAATAGTTTGCGGTCTTCTTCCCGCTGGCTCTCCAGCTCTTTTTGATGCTGCTTTTTTGCTTCTCTGGCCGCTATTTCTTCTTCTGTAGGAGCGGCAGGAATGGTTTCGATTACCCGGCCGTTATTGCTCAGTATGTCATAGCCCCTTTGTGTTGCTTCCTGAGGAATGGTGTTGCTAATGACAAGCTGGCCGTTCTGGTCCGTATAACGATACATCGCGGCTTCCACCGCTGTTGCTATGGAAAAGACAAACACAACCGCGGATGCTGTTTTGAATGCTGTCAGACGGCTGGCCATTAATCAGACTCCGTAACAATTCCTGTAACTGGCTACATTTTCAGCATGACCGGCGAAATCCGGGTTAGCTTTAAGGTAGTCCAGAATCTGTTCCAGGCGGATAATGCTCACAACGGGTATGCCAAACTCCTGTTCCACCTCCTGGATAGCGGACAGGGCACCATTACCCTTTTCTTGCCGGTCCAGTGCAATCAGAACACCTGCGGGCTGAGCGCCCGCATTGCGGATCAGGGTCATGGACTCGCGAATGGCGGTCCCGGCCGTAATGACATCATCCACGATCAGCACCTTGCCTTGCAAAGGTGCGCCTACAATATTACCGCCTTCCCCGTGATCTTTCTTCTCTTTGCGGTTGTAGGCAAAGGGTTTGTTGTCGCCATCAGCCGCCAGTGTCATGGCGGTAACTGCGGCCAGCGGAATGCCCTTATAGGCAGGCCCGAATATAATGTCATAATTCAAGCCGCTGCGTTGTATGGTGGCAGCATAGGCTTTACTGAGGTGGCGCAGATCCTCTCCGGTGTTAAAAAGCCCGGCATTAAAAAAGTAGGGGCTGATGCGGCCGGATTTAAGCGTAAACTCTCCAAAGCGAAGAACGTTCCGGCGGATGGCAAATTCGATAAATTGTTGTTGATAGTCGTACATGGCAAGGCTTCTGGCGGGTGTGGGTCTTTAATTCACGAGTAAACACGGTATCATACACACAAACCGAATCAGGGAATACGTATGCGGGTAGTATCAATCAGCGTCAATGGCTTGGCCCAGGCTGTTGATAAGGGTTTTTTTGCTTGGCTGGCCGAACAGGATGCTGATGTTGTCTGCGTTCAGGATCACCGCATGCGTGCCTATGAGATTGAGGATCTGAACCTCATCCCGGAAGGGTATGAAGCCTATTTTATTGATGGCGAGAACAATGAAGATGGTGGTGTGGGCATTTATACCCGTCATTTTCCGAAAGCTATTATGTACGGCTTTGCAAATGAGCAGGCGGATCGGGAGGGCCGGTTTATTCAGGCTGATTTTGATAAGGTTTCGGTCGCCAGCGTACTCGCTCCCTGTGCCCTTGGGCGTGAAGAAGAAGTGACAGGCGAAGACGACCTTACTGTGCTGGATCATAAAGATGAATTCAGTGATGCCTTTGCTTTGCACATGCAAAAGACCCTGCGAAAGCGTCGTCAGTTTATTTTTTGTGCAAACCTGCAAACTGCGCATCATGTAACGGATGCGAGCCCGCTTTATCACAAACATGATTTTTCAGGTTTCCTGCCCCACGAGCGTGCCTGGCTGGATCGTATGTTTGATGAGATGGGCTGTGTTGATGCCTTCCGCGACATCAATAAGCAAAGTAATCAGTTTACCTGGTGGCCTGAGCAGGCTGAAGGTTCCCGTAAAAATGCGGGTATTCGTGTGGACTATCAAATAGTGACACCGGGTATTCGCAAGACAATTGAAGATGGCTGGATTGATGCCTCTACCCGGTTCTCGGATCATGCGCCGGTGATTATGGATTACGATATTGAGATTGGCTTTTAAGTTGGTTTGAATTTTTCGGGGAGTGCTGGCAGTCATGTCGCTCCCCAGACACGCTGCGAGTACGTCCCTGTACGCTTGTTTCCGGCCATCCCTGGTCTCCAACAGTCTGGGGAGCGACATGACTGCCAGCACCCAGACTTGTGAGTTAGCTTTTTCCTTACCCTTTCAGGGCTTCTTTTTGTAACTCAAACAGCTTTTCAATTCCCTGCTTTGCAAGTGCCAGCATACTGTCCAGTTCACTCTGAACAAATGGTGTGCCTTCCGCAGTACCCTGAATTTCGATGAAACCGCCCTGGTCGGTCATGATTACGTTCATGTCGGT
>DATJDA010000179.1:0-5120 GCA_035497695.1 Marinobacter sp.
CACTTCCTGAATGCGGTCGAGAGCACCCTGCTCCTTCAATTGATTAGCGAGATTCGACATCATGCCGCCTGGCACCTGGGACAGCAGTACCGAGGTGTCCACTCCGCTGTAGGAGCTTTCAAACTGGTGATATTTCTTGCGTACCTCACGAAAATAGTGGGTAGCTTTGTCCAGCAACGCCAGGTTCAGACCTGTGTCGCAGCCGGCATCGTGTAGCGCCGCTACCAGAGATTCTGTTGGTGGGTGACTGGTACCACCGGCAAAGGCCGACAATGCCGTATCAATATGATCGACACCGGCCTCCATGGCTGCCCACTGGCACATAGGCGCCATGCCGGAGGTGGCATGGGAGTGCAGGAACACGGGCAGGCTGAACGTCTGCTTGAGTTTGCCCACCAGATCAGCGGTAACTGCCGGGGTCAGCAGGCCCGCCATATCCTTGATGGCGATGCTGTCTACGCCCATATCGATCATGGCTTTGGCCTGCTCAAGATAAGCAGCAGTATCGTGTACCGGGCTAACGGTGTAACACAACGTGCCCTGCGCGTGCTTACCCGCTTTCTTTACTGCCTTAATACTGGCTTCCAGATTGCGAACATCATTCAGCGCATCAAAAATACGGAACACATCAATTCCGTTTGATGCAGCCTTGGCCACAAATCCCTCAACAACATCATCACCATAATGGCGATAACCTAGCAGGTTCTGCCCACGAAGCAGCATTTGCAACCGGGTGTTTGGCAGGGCTTTGCGAAGTACGCGCAGGCGCTCCCACGGGTCTTCCTTCAAAAAGCGCACGCACGCATCAAAAGTGGCACCACCCCAGCACTCAAGAGACCAGTAGCCTGCCTGATCAAGCCATTCGCACGCTGGCAGCATGTCGCTGGTGCGCATTCTTGTTGCAATCAATGACTGGTGTGCATCCCGCAGGATAACGTCAGTAATATGAATTTTACGCTTTGTCATTCTAAAACCTCTCCGGTATTCAATTACAGGCCGGCATGGGCAGCGATGGCTGCCGCAATGGCGGTGGCGACGGATTCAGGGCGGGTTTTGTTGCTGTATTCCAATAACTGAGGGTTACGTTCCACAAAGCCCGTGTTGAAGTTTCCGGATTGGAACTCATCGTTATTCAGAATCTGCTGATAATAGGGAATCGTGGTCTGCACACCGTAAATGGCCATATCACTCAGGGCCCGGCGTGAACGGGCAATCAGTTCTGGCCAGTCCGAGGCCCAGACCACCAGCTTTGCACACATGGAATCGTAATAGGGAGGGATATCATAACCGGTATACATGTTGGCATCTGTGCGTACACCAGGGCCACCGGCAGAATAATAACGGCTGATTCTGCCAAAACTTGGCAGAAAACCATTTTTCGGGTCTTCGGCATTAATCCGGAACTGTGCAGCAAAACCGCGGTAACTGATGTCTTCCTGCCGGAAGCCCAGTGGCTCACCCGCGGCTATCCGAATCTGTGCCTTGATAATATCAATGCCGGTAATTTCTTCAGTAATGGTGTGCTCTACCTGAACCCGGGTGTTCATTTCCATAAAGTAGAAGCTGCCATCGTCATCCAGCAGAAATTCCACTGTACCAGCGTTCTCGTAGCCACATTGCCTGGCGACACGTTTGGCCAGATCACCGATGTACTCTCGCTGGCTCTCTTCAAGCTGAGGCGACGGTGCCACCTCAATCAGCTTCTGATTACGGCGCTGGATGGAGCAGTCCCGCTCATACAGATGAACCACATTACCGTGGGAGTCTGCAAGAATCTGAACTTCAATATGCCGCGGGTCGATGACACACTTTTCCAGAAACACCTCGGCGTTACCAAAGGCCTTGGTGGCTTCGGATATCACCCGTTCGTAGTTCTGGCGCAGCTCTTTTTCGTTGTCACAGCGGCGAATACCGCGCCCACCACCACCAGATGTCGCCTTCAGCATGACCGGGTAGCCAAGCTTCTCTGCCTGGATAACCGCATCTTCAATATCGTCCAAATTGCCTTCAGAGCCTGGTGTTACCGGAACACCCGCAGCGACCGCAGTTTTCCGGGCGTGGGTTTTATCACCCATAGAAGAAATAGCCTCGGCAGACGGCCCTACAAAGGTTATTCCCCGTTGTTTACAAATAGCCGCAAACTCGGCATTTTCAGACAGGAACCCATAACCGGGATGCAAAGCATCGCAACCCGTTTCTACCGCCATATTCACAATATGGTGCGGATTCAGGTAACCGGACAAAGGATCTTTACTGATTTGGTAAGACTCATCCGCCTTCTTTACATGAAGGGAATACTCGTCTGCCTCTGAGTAGATAGCTACCGAGCGTATACCCAGTTCGCGACAGGCCCGGGCAATTCTGACTGCGATCTCTCCACGGTTAGCAATCAGCAACTTCCTTATGGCCATGAATATTACCTCCGCCGTTGGTTTTTATTGAATTCGGCGGGCCGGGGCTCTCACACCCCGGCCCTTCAGGTTTTAGAAATTCCCCTGTACAACATTTACAATTTCAGAGAACGAAGAGGCACGGTGATCAAGGTCAATCGGCACACGCAGATGCTCGATAAGCTGAGCCGCCGGGATAATTCCACGCAGGTACTGTGCACCTGCATGATGCCGGTCATCGTCCACCACCAGAATATATTCATGATGGACCGCCTGGAACGTATTGATCAAATCGCCAGCCGTAGCATTACAAAGATCCTGATAACTCGTGGCCGGCAAATTGCTGAGCGGACACATCAGGTCTTTCACCTGAATTTCTCCTGCTGAAACACCACGGCGGTGAGCAAGACTTAATGGTTGCTCACCATTGATATCAGCAACTGTAATGATGCCCACACACTCTCCTGCAGCGTTTTCAACCAGTTTAAAAGCGGTATCTGCCATTTTCATCCACAGCCTGGCCTCTGTGACATTCATATCTGAACTGAGTGCCACTGGTTTATGCTGACAAAAATCTGTCAGCATGTGCACCGCAGAGTCATTTGGGCTGATGCAATAGGTTGGCTGTGCTGTGGCAAGGGAATACGTCCTTGCCAGATCCCGTACGGGTAAAGTGTGAAATTGCTTGTCCATAATAAACCTCGTTAACTTCTGATGTTGGCGGCAGCGCAGGTCCCGAACAACGGGCTGTCGGTGCGCTGTAAATCACGAATATCAGACGAGGGATGGTGGCCCCTGGGGCCAGCTTGGGAAACTCAGCAAACGAGCCGGGGGCTGAACAAAGCGCAGGTTCGACGAGAAAACAAGGTGCCCCGCAACCAGCAGAATAACGGGAAACACCGTATTCGGTGGCCCAAGCTCTGTTGAGGGCGAGTCTCCAAAAGAATTCAGTAAAGCAGTCTGGGACGAACCGGGCCCATCAATCTGCTGATCCAGCGCCGGGGCATTGACCCCGGCAGCTCCCCAGGCCAGAAACATCAATACCAGTGCCAGCGTCAGGCAAAGACGGCTTACGTTTTCTGATATTCGTGTTTCACTCATAGGCGTGCCTTTGAGGATCGCGTTTTTGAAATCAAGACTACATTTCTAACACAATCAACATTAGCTTAAAAAGCTAATTTTTAATAATAATCAATTCAGAATCACCCTATGCCGCCTCTGGCGAATCAGCTAATCTTGAGTCTGACCCCGCGGAATCCTAGAGATACTGCCCGATTTGATGGACTAAGGAGCGTTCAATGTTCAGGAATCAAGTGATCAGCCAGTGTGTACTGGCCCTGTTAATGTCTCTGCTGGCTTTTACCGCACAGGCGGATAACCTGTCCGATAAAACCATACGTGCTTTTATTGCAAGCATGCAGGATGCACAGGCACTGCAGGACAAATATGAAGGTACGGATCAGTGGCCAGTCGAGACAGCGGATGACAGTGATTCAATGCCAGACATGTCCAGAATCTTTTCCGATGGAATTGAAGACATGAAAACCTATCCCGCCTATAACCAGTTTGAGAAAATAATTAAAAAGCACGGTTTCTCCAGCACTGAGCAGTGGGCGTCTGTTGGTGACCGGGTTTTTCACGCAATGATGGCTATAGAGATGCAAACTGAAAATCCTGCCATGAGGCAGGAAATGGCTGAGGCAATGGCTGAGCTCGACAACAATCCGCACATGACTGCCGAGCAGAAGGCACAAATGAAAGCCATGATGTCCGGTGCCATGAGCGTAGTCCAGAGTGCCAGTAACGCTCCAGCGGCCGATATCAAAGCGGTTCGCCCTCACATGGATACGCTTCGTACCTTCATGGATAGCGACTGAGGAATAACGGGGTCTGGTTAGAGCAGGAATACTAGCTCGCTCGCAGCAAGCGCGCCCGGGGATGAAAATGGGCGTTTACCCAAAGTGAGAATGCAATCACGACACCACCGATAAACAGCCGTGTCAAATCGGCATCCCGGCTCCAGATCAGTAAATTAACCAGCAGGCCTGCGGGCACCAGGGCATTATTCATAATGGCCAGGGTGCCTCCGTCAACACGGCAGGCACCCCGATTCCACAGAAACAGCCCCAGACCTGAAGCTGCCAGGCCAAGCCACGTTAAAACACCCCACTGCACAGCAGTGGTGGGCAGGCGATCAGCATTGCCAAAAATCAGAAAGGACGGCAGTGCGATTATCAGAGCACCAAAAAAGAAGTAACCAAAGGTTCTGAACGCCGGAATATCCAGTGGATACCGCTGCATGACGTGCTTGTAACCTATTTGCCCGGATGCAAATGCGATATTGGCAACCTGCAACAGCAGAAAGCCGGTAATGAAGTCTTCACTCAAACCGTCATAGCGGATAATACCTGCGCCCACGGTGGCGATGGCAGCAGCCACCAGTGCCACCGGTGAAAAGCGCCGGAACATCGCATCGTCAATCAAGGTGACATACAGTGGGGTAAAAATAGTAAACAGAAGAACTTCCGGTACTGTCAGATAGGTAAACGACCGGTAAAGACACAGATAAGTAATGCCGAACTGCAGTACACCGGTGGCCAGAATACCCAGCTTCATGCCAGACGGAACACCTCGCCAGCGGGTGAATGGCAAAAACACCAGCGTGCCCAGCAGAACCCGGGTAAGCACAGCAAAATCACTATCCACCTGACCGGCTAAAAACTCACCAAT
>DATJDA010000180.1:0-24549 GCA_035497695.1 Marinobacter sp.
CACTGCAGCCATAGTCGTGTACCAGCAGATGGGCAGACATCAGCCCAAGCCCTTCTATCCAGCCCTGTAGCAGGTCGGCCTGATCTTCGATGCTGTACAGATACTTTGAAGGCTTGTCTGAAAAGCCAAAGCCGAGCATATCAATGGCCAGCACATTATGGCTTTCTACCAGCATTGGCCAGATCCGATTCCAGTCCCAACTGGCCGTGGGAAAGCCATGAATCAAAATTAACGGCTGACCCTGCCCTGCCATACGGCTGAAAATGGCATGCCCCTCGTAGCTGAACCACTTTCCTGCATCCTGCCAGTCCTCAAGGCTGGTGTTCCCTGCGCCGCCTGCCCTGGCTTTGGGTTGGGCACCGGCCATCACTCGTTCCATGTGCTATCTCCGGCATTATTCTCAGCCCACAACTCTAAAACAATTCGCATAGCCCTACCATAGGCTAAAGGGCCATCTGACTGAAGGTCCGTCGTAACCTTTTAGCGGCAAACGCATCAAAGCGTAGAGATGCCAGCTGAATTATCTTAAGCTTTGACGTTCCTCAAACATAGAGAACTGGAAACAACTATGACCAAACCCCTTGACAACCTCTCGGGCTACTACCGTGCCATCATTGAAGGATTGGGAGAAGATGCCGACCGGGAAGGCCTGAAAGATACGCCGACACGTGCGGCCAAGGCCATGCAGTTTCTGACCCAGGGATATCATCAGAACCTTGATGACCTGATCAATCACGCTATTTTTGAATCAGCCATGGATGAAATGGTAGTGATTCAGGATATCGAATTGTACAGCATGTGCGAACACCACATGTTGCCCTTTATCGGCAAATGTCACATTGCCTATCTGCCTCAGGGCAAGGTTCTGGGTCTGTCCAAATTTGCACGCATTGTTGATATGTATGCTCGCCGCTTACAAATCCAGGAAAACCTCACTCGCCAGATTGGTGAGGCTGTCGAAAGCGTTACCGGTGCCAAAGGTGTTGCTGTGGTCATTGAGGCCCAGCACATGTGCATGATGATGCGGGGTGTGGAAAAACAAAATTCCCGCATGAAGACGTCCATGATGATTGGTCAGTTCCGCAAATCTCAGGCAACCCGTGCCGAATTTCTCAACCTGATCGACTCTAACCGGTAATACAGGAGAGATACCATGACCGACATATCTCAAAACCGCCAAGCCAGAGTTCGCATCAAAAATCTGCGGTTGCGGGCCTATATCGGCATCAACGACGAAGAGATTATCAATCAGCAGGACGTGCTTATTAATGTCTGCCTGACCTACGACGCTACCAATGCCATCAACGATAATGAAATCTCAGCGGCTCTGAACTATCGCACCATTAACAAGCAGGTTATCAGCCATGTAGATGGCCAGCGGTTTGCGTTACTGGAACGGCTGACTCATGAGGTACTGGGTATCGTTATGGCGCACCAGGCTGTACAGTGGGCGCAAGTGGAAATCGACAAACCCCACGCTTTGCGCTATACGGAATCTGTCTCTGTATGCCTTGAGGCAAGTCGATAAACAAGCCAGCAGGTAGTTTTTATGCCGAGTAATTCCCCGGAACAAATACGCACCATCCTGGAGCGTGTTCGCACCATAGCGCTGGTTGGTGCCAGCGATAAAGCCAATCGACCTTCTCACGACGTTATGAAGTATATGCAGAGGCAGGGTTATCGGGTTATTCCGGTTAATCCCCGCCTTGCAGGCAAAACTCTACTGGGTGAAACCGTTTATGCAGATCTGGGCGCCCTGCCTGAACCAGTAGATATGGCGGAGTTATTTGTAGCCTCTGAACGGACAGACGTCATTATTGATAAAGCAATTGAGCAGGAAATTCCGGTCATCTGGATGCAGATCGGTGTTATTAACAATGCCGGCGCGGCCAGGGCCGAAGCCGCTGGCATAACGGTCGTAATGGATCGTTGTCCGAAGCAGGACATCCCACGCCTCGGTATCAGTCCGGTATCTGGTTGATCTTGATAGAAAGCAATTGTGGATTTGCATCACAATTTTGCCAGACAGTTCGTCTGCCAGACGTCATTGAAGCAAAATGCGAGTGCTACCAGATAGCCTCCTTAGCAAAAATACCTCATGATAACCCTCACGCTGCCGATAAGAGACTAATGCGAATGCAGGCTTTGGAGTAAGTTTTGGGAAAACCCGTTGTATCCTCAAACATGGTTGTAAAGAGCCTGCTCAGCCCGGCATTTCCAGTGGTCATATTTCTGGTGTTTCTCGCCTTAGCCACAGGTCTGCACTACGGATTGACACATCAGGATGAGCGTCAGATCCGAGCCAATCTTAGTAATGAATCCAAGGTTTTAACCAACACCATGGAGCGGGAATTTACAATTCTGGCTCAGGCTATACAGCGCATGGCCTTCCGCCTGAATGACAGCGCTGATAACTCTGAAAGTCGTTGGCGGCAAGATGCTCGTCACTACCTTGATGACTTCGGGGTTTATCAGGCAATTGAGTGGATAGATCAGGATTTTGTTATCCGCTGGCTGGAACCCCGGGTAACCAACGAGAATGTCATTGGGCATAACGTTGCCATTTCCGAGGCGCGCCTGGCGGCCTTGCAGCTTTCGAGAGCAACCGGCAGATTTGATATTTCTGATATTTTCGAGTTGAAGCAAGGCGGTAAAGGTCTGGTTATTTATGCTCCTGTTGGTACCGCTGAAAACAACAAAGGCTTTATTGCCGGCGTGTTCAGAATACAATCGCTGGCCCGGCAACTGGTGCCAGTCCGAATACAACAATCTTTCAGCGTCAGCTTTCAGAATAAGGGTGTAACCCAATACGTTCTTGATGCTTCAGGCTCCGCCAGCGCTAATTACTTCCACACCGAACCCATGTCACTACCCTCATCCGGCTGGTCCGTTACTCTCCAGCCCACGGCTGAGTGGGTTGAAAACCAACACAGTGCATGGCCAATCATGACCTTCACCGCCATGTTATTAATGGGCTTGCTGACCAGCCTGACGACCATGCTGGTACAGCTTATTCTCAAGCGTAATCAGGCTTTGCTAAAAACCCGCAGGGAGCTGAATCAGGAAATCAGACAGCGCAAAACCATTCAACAGGATCTCGCCCGGCTGGAATCCACTGACGCCCTCACGGGCCTGGCAAACCGCCGGTTTTTCCTGGAAGACCTGGCCCACACTCTGAACATTGCCGATCGCCAGATGCGCCAGGTCTCCCTGATTATGATCGATCTGGACCGCTTCCAGATGCTGAACGACACTCTTGGACACCAGTTTGGTGATGAGCTGTTGATTAAAGTCTCCGAGCGTTTGAATTACCTAAGCAGTGAACTGATTTTGGTTGCCTACGCCGGCGGAGACGAATTTATGATTTGTCAGCAGCACGTGGACAAGGTTGATGATGTCATCCATCTGCTTGGGCGACTTAAGCACTGTTTCAGCGAGCCCTTTGAAGTCCACAATGAGTTTCATAATATCACTGCCACAATGGGTGTTGCCGTGTATCCCCACAGCGGTCTGGACGCTGATACTCTGCTTCGCAATGCCGACATTGCTCTGTACCGCGCCAAAGCGCAGGGGCGTAATACTTACCAGTTCTATACTGAGGGCATGCAGGAACGGGAAGTCATGCGGCTGGAACTGGACAAGGATCTGAGCAAGGCACTGGCGAACAATGAATTTGTTCTCCACTACCAGCCACAACTGGATCTGGATAACTCTGAAATCTGCAGTGTGGAAGCACTTATTCGCTGGCAGCACCCTGTCCGTGGCTTGGTACCCCCACTGGACTTTATCCCTCTGGCGGAAGAAAGCGGGCGTATTACTGATATTGGCCGCTGGGTGGTCATGGCAGCCTGTCGCCAACTTGGACGGTGGAAAGGCACTCCTTACGGCCACCTGCGCATAGCCGTAAATCTTTCAGGCCACGAACTGAACGATGAGCTGCTGGTCGATTATATCCGGGACACCTTGGCGGCCGAGGGCGTACCGGCCAGCTTACTGGAAGTAGAGCTCACGGAAGAAATCTTTATCCAGAATATTGAACACAATCTGGATCAATTAACGCGCCTGCATCAGTTAGGGGTGCATCTGGCCATTGATGACTTCGGCGTGGGCTACTCATCTCTGGGCTACCTGAGAAACTTTCCAGTGGACCTGCTGAAGATTGACCGATCATTTATTACCGATGTAACAGAGCGCCACGATGATGCAGTTATTACCCGCGCGGTGATTAACCTTGCCCATAATCTCGGAATCCGTGTTGTTGCAGAAGGCGTAGAAACGCGTGAGCAACTGAATTTCCTTAAGCAGCAGCGCTGTAATCTCATTCAGGGGTATCTGATCAGCCGGCCAATTTCTGCTGCAGATCTGGAAAAAGTACTGGCTGATGGTTCTCTGTCGGTAGATTCGTTCACTCAGCCTACGTTGTAATTTCTGCCTGTCACCCCCACTATGGCCTTATACATTCAGGGCGAGACTTGTAAGTAATGAACTACCTGACTCCGGAACAGAATCATAAAATCCGACGCTGGGAGCGCTGGAACCGGAATTATTTCATGTTCGCTTTTGTAGCGCTGGTGGTTATTCTGGTTTTTGGTAGCCAGTTGGGGCTATCCAGTGACAAGAGTTGGGATGTTCCCGGAATACTGTCCGTCTTGTTAATTATTCCGATTATAATCTTCCAGCTCAGGTTAACCTGCCCAGCCTGTAATCGTAAAATTGGCTGGCATGCAAAGTTAATGGCACCAAGCCAGTGCCCACACTGCCAGACCTTCCTGCGCTCCAAAGAGCACTGACAAACTCTCCTTTCTGATTTGATACCATAAAGCCTTGACCTGTGAGCCACTCACAGGTTTTAAGCTATTCTCATTACTAGTGTCTGGCGCACGCCGTACCTGTTTCGCCAATCTGACAGGATGGGTTATTTATGAAAGTTAAAGACATAGCAAAAGCAGCAGGTGTGAATCCGGATACCGTACGCTTTTATACCCGCGAAGGGTTACTGAATCCGAGTCGCAATCCGGACAACAACTACCAGCACTTCGATGCCAACGATTTGCATCGGCTTCGTTTTGCCCGCAAAGCCCGGCAACTGGGCTTTTCATTGCCAGAAATTGGGGCCATTCTCAATCAGGCTGATGATCATCACTCACCCTGTCCAATGGTGCGCGAAGTGTTTGAGCAGCGCCTGGCCAATGTCGAGCAGGAGATTAGCGAGTTACAACAATTACGCAAACGGATGATGAGCGCTCTTGATGCCTGGCGTGATATGCCCGATGGCACACCAGATGGCCAGACAATTTGCCAGCTTATCGAGCATTGGGACAAGCCGGTTAGCACCGGCAGCCACAAGGAGTAAACGCTGATGACTGAAGCACAGAAATTGCACCCCGCTCTCACCATATCGGGCGCTTCCTGCCAAAGCTGTGTGAAGAAAATCCGCACTGCACTGGAGCCACTGACAAGCGATGCAGAGTTGATACAGGTAGATCTGGATAATCAGACCGTTGCACTTCCGGACACTATTGATTTGGTAAAGGCCGCCCGGTTGGTTAGTGATGCCGGGTACCCTGCTACCCCTATTGACGACAAGGCTGCGGGTTATCGCCCGAGCAAGGCCGACAGCATACCCCCGAAAATATCCGGGCCCGCTGAAAACAGTACCGAATTGATGGCCGAGAGCAACCAGATTGTACTCTCTGTCACCGGCGCAACCTGTGCATCATGTGTAAACACCATTGAGAAAGCCCTTAAATCCGTATCCGGTGTTACCCATGCCCACATGAACCTGGCTGACAATACCGCAACGGCCATCGGCAGTGATAATCCACAGGCACTGATAAGTGCAGTGGAACGCTCTGGTTACGGTGCCAGCGTGATTGAAAATGAAGACGAAGCAGATCAGCGCAAACAGATACAGGATCAAAAAGACTACAAAACCCTGTTGATCAAAATGGCAGTAAGCCTTTCCGTAGGTGTAGGCTTAATGGTTTGGGGCATGGCCTTTGACACCATGACCGTAACCGATGCCAATCAGAGTACCTGGCTGGGCCTTGGCTTGCTTACCCTCGTGGTTATGATGACAACCGGTGGTCATTTCTATACCAGTGCCTGGAAAGCATTCCTCCACCGTAATGCCAACATGGACACCCTGATTGCCTTGGGCACCGGCACTGCATGGCTGTATTCCATGGTGGTATCCAGTGTGCCAGATGCTTTACCGGAAATGGCTCGACACGTGTACTTTGAAGCGTCAGCAATGATCATCGGCCTGATCAACCTGGGGCAGGCACTGGAGCTCCGGGCCAAGGGGAAAACGTCTGAGGCAGTACGCAGGCTGCTGGATCTTCGCGCCAAAACCGCCCGGGTACTTCGTAATGGTGAAGAGCGGGACGTACCTGTAGACGAAGTACTGAAAGGCGATCACATACGTGTGCGGCCTGGCGAAAAGTTGCCGGTAGACGGTGTCATTACCGAAGGTTCTACGCGAATTGATGAAAGCATGCTTACCGGCGAGCCCATGCCCGCCAATAAGGGTGAAGGCGACAAAGTGTCCGCCGGTACCTTGAACACCCACGGTGCCATTATTTACGAAGCGACCCACGTTGGTAGCGAAACAGCACTGGCGCAGATTATCCAACTGGTGAAAAAAGCTCAGGGGTCCAAGCCCGCCATTGGCCGCTTGGCCGACAAGATTTCCTCTGTGTTTGTGCCAGCCGTTATGTTAATTGCCGTCGCTGCCGCGCTGGTCTGGTACAACGTCGGCCCAGAACCGGCAGTGGTTCACATGATGATTGCTGCCACAACCGTACTGATTATCGCCTGCCCGTGCGCGCTTGGGCTGGCCACGCCTATGTCGGTAATGGTGGGCGTGGGCAAAGCTGCTGAATATGGCGCACTTATCCGCCAGGGCGATGCCCTGCAGACAGCCGGTAAGCTAACGCTGGTTATTCTCGATAAAACCGGCACGATCACTGAGGGCCATCCAACCGTTACCCGTATTTACGCCAGTAACGGTGATGGGCAGAAGCTATTAGCCCTTGCTGCCGGCATTGAACAGCACTCAGAGCATCCGCTGGCAGAAGCTATCGTTAAAAAAGCAGAAAGTGAAGGCGTTCCGGTTGAAAAAGTCACCGGCTTTGAAGTGCTGAATGGTAAAGGAGTGAAGGGCGATTACCAGGGCCAGATACTGCGTCTTGGCAACCAGCGCTGGCTTGAGGCAGAAGGTCTTGATCTGGCCAGCCTGGGCACTGTCGCCCGGGAAATCACCGGGGCAGCCGGTACCCCGTTGTTTCTGGCTCTTGGCGATAAAATGCTGGGCGTTATTGGTGTGGCCGATGCCATTAAGCCGGACTCCAAAGCTGCTATCGACCGCCTGCACAACGCCGGTATCAGAGTAATGATGGTTACCGGCGACGTAGACGCCACCGCCAAAGCCATCGCTGCCGAAGCCGGTATCGACGAATACCGTGCCGAGGTATTACCGGAAGACAAGGCAAAAATTGTCAATGAAATGCGCAGCAAAGGCTACACCGTGGCCATGGTTGGTGACGGTATTAATGACGCCCCAGCTCTTGCCGCTGCAGATGTCGGGTTCGCCATTGGTACCGGCACAGATGTTGCGATTGAAAGTGCCTCCATTACCCTGATGCGTGGCTCGTTACATGGTGTGCCGGATGCCATCGAAATTTCCCGGGCTACCGTTAAAAACATCCATCAAAACCTGTTTGGCGCCTTTGTGTACAACGTTCTTGGCATACCTGTAGCCGCCGGCCTGCTTTATCCTGTGTGGGGCATTCTGATGAGCCCTATTCTGGCCGGTGCAGCTATGTCGTTATCCTCCGTTACTGTTGTTACCAACGCCAACCGGCTAAGGCTGTTTAAAGCAAGTACTGCAAAGGAGCAGAACTAATGGGTACCTTATTGGTCAACACCGCAGGCATTCTGTTAATGGTCGCCATTGTCTGGTGGTTTTGGGTACCGCCCGCCACAGCAGATGCCAGCAAAGACACACAAAACCATCATTGATACAGGCAACAGAGAAAAACACTATGAAAAAACTCACCCTCAGCTTTGCCCTGACCACTGCCCTGGGGTTCAGCAGTCCATTAATGGCTGCAGGTGCGGCTCAAAACATCCATGTCTATAAATCGCCCACTTGTGGGTGCTGTTCCGATTGGATTAAGCACATGGAAGAGAACGGTTTTGAGGTTACGGCTACCGATACCGACAATATGGGCCAGATTAAAGCCGACGCCGGGCTTCTTCCTGGCCTTGGCAGTTGCCATACGGCCTTCGTAGGTGGCTATGTTATTGAAGGCCATGTCCCGGCAGATGATGTCAAACGTTTGCTCAGCGAAGCCCCCAGAGCCACGGGACTGAGCGTACCGGGCATGCCAATCGGCTCACCGGGCATGGAGGCGGGCGACAGGATGGATCATTACAAAGTCATTCTGTTTAATGATCTTGGCCAGACCAGGGTATTTGCCGAGCATAACTGATCTGGCATAGAGCGCCCCGTCACTGCCGGAACCGGGGTGCCGGGGAAAACCTGGCACAGATCAGTGCCAGGTTGAGCCTGAGCAAAGTCTCTTTACTGATGCTCGCCATTACGTATGTTTCTTCTACACTTCATGAAATTGCCTGTTATTATTACCATTCACCCGGCAAACAGGTAGGGAACACCTTTTGAGCCTGAAGACGCGTATTCTCGGACTCGCTACATGCCTTATTGTTGTGGCTGCCACTGCTTCCTGGTTTGCCTTTTGGGCACTATCAGAAAACATTATTGAGCGGTGGGGGCAACAGGTCACTGAAATACAGGTGCGCTACGACAGTGCCCGGCTCCTGCAGTCTCTGCAACGGGAAATTGGGCTGTCCAACCAGATGGCCCGCTCAACGGCACTGATCAATTGGGCACAGAACCCTGAAGATGAAGCACTCCGAGCCGAAGCCGTTCACCAAATGGAGAGTTTTCGCTCAAATTTTCGGGATAAGAGCTACTTTGTAGCTCTGAGCAAAAATGGCCATTATTACTACAACAATGCCGAAAACGAATACGCCGATAGCCAGTTCCGCTACGTGCTGAACAGGACAAATCCGGATGATGCCTGGTTTTTTCAGCTCATCGACGAAGGCCGGGATTTTCACCTGAATGTAAACCCGGACGCCGAACTCGGAGTTACCAAACTCTGGATTGACGTATTGATGCGCAATACTGTCAACGAAATCGTTGGTATGGTTGGCTCCGGGCTGAACCTTGACAGCTTTTTACAGGATATTGTCGATATTGATCAGCGCGGCATTACCACTCTTTTTGTTGACTACAACGGTGCCATTCAGCTTTATCGCGACCGCAACTACATAGATTTTGCCAGCATCATCAAGCCCGAAGGCCAAAAAAGCACTGTCGATATATTGTTTGATAAAGCCGAGGATAAGCAGAAGATTCTGGGTATGCTTCAACTGCTAAAGAAGAAGGGTAGCCATGCTGGTGAGGTTGAAAGTGGCTTTGTATCCGTGGATGGACGCAAGCATCTTGCCGGTGTCGCCTTTTTACCCGCCATTGGCTGGTTTGAAATCACCCTGCTCGATTTAAATACCCTGCTGCCAGATAGCTACCTCTGGCCATTAGTTGGCGTGTTTTTAATCAGCCTGCTAGTCACTCTGGTACTTTTCCATCTCATTATTCAATCAAAAATCCTCAAGCCCATCATGACGCTGGAGCGTGCAGTAGAGGAAGTGCGAAGCGGTAACTTTAAACTTCCCAGGCTGGACAAGCCAGATAACGAAATCGGCCGGCTGGCCCACCACTTTGAACAAATGACCGACAGCCTGCGCGACACCACCCGGGAACTTGAAAACAGAGTTGCCATGCGCACCGATGAGCTTAAACGCCTGGCCCGAATTGATCCGCTCACCGGCTTGAAAAACCGACGGGGGCTGGATGAAACGATGAACGAGGAAATTCAGCGTGCGCAACGGGAAAACGTTGGCTTTGGTGTTATATGGCTCGATATAGACCACTTCAAGACCATTAACGATGAGCTGGGCCACCAGGCCGGCGACGAAATTCTTTGCCGGGTCGCCTTGTGGCTGAAAGCCTGTACCCGGCCATACGATTGCACCGGCCGCTGGGGCGGTGATGAATTTGTAGTGCTGCTGGCGCCCTGTGATATCGCCACTTTGAGCGATCTTGCCGGGCGCATTTGCCAGGGCATAGAGCAGGAAAGCCGCAAGACGGGAACCCAGGTAACCGTCAGCGTGGGCGGCTACTATTCCCGTCCCGGCGATGACAGCGACACTATCCTTCGGAATGCAGATGCAGCCCTGTATCAGGCTAAGCGTGAGGGCCGTAACCGCGTTTGTATAAAAAAATTCGAAAATAATGAAATTAACCTGACGTAACAGGTCTGACTCGTTCCGCCATAAACGCTATACTCCGCCCCTACATTTAAAATTTAAACAGCCAGGTTACTTCATGCTCAATGCCGACGCCCTCAGCCAGTTGCGCCAGCTGAAATCCGAGATCAAAGACAGCAAGGTGGTCTTTTCCGGCACCGTTAAAGCCACCACCGGGCGCTTCGGATTTGTTGCTCTGGATGAGGGGCGGGACGTTTTCCTGCCTCCCGAAGAAATGCAGAAAGTCTTGCCCGGCGATCGCATCAACATCACTGAGCAGGAAGTGGAAAAAGGTAAAATTCAGGGTGTGGTTGATGAGTTGCTGGCATCCGAACTGAACACTTTTGTCGGCCGCTATCTGGTGCGGGGCAAGGGGCATTTTGTTGTTCCGGAAACACCGGGCATAAACCGCTGGATATTTATTCCTCCCAAAGAGCGAATGAACGCTCAACAAGATGATTATATTTATTGTCAGATCCACCAGCACCCCATTAAAGACGGTAAAGGCCAGGCCCGGGTGATACGAATTATCGGACAGGCTGGTGAGCCGGGTATTGAGCGATCACTAACCCTCGCAACTTTTGATTTAACGGACAGTTGGCCGGAAGCAGTACAGCAACAAGCCGACAAGCTCAGTGAACACGATATCAGCGCCTGCACAGACGGGCGCGAAGACCGTACAGATCATCCGTATGTGACCATCGATAGCCCGGGCACTCAGGATCTGGACGACGCCCTGCTGGCGGTACCCAATGCCACAGGCTGGACACTCTCCATTGCCATTGCTGACCCAACAGCAGTAATCGAGACCGGCAGCCCGGCTGAGCGGGAGGCTTTCAAACGGGCCACTGCCATCTATTTTTCTGGTGAACCCCTGCCCATGCTGCCAGACAGCATCAGCACCCGTTTATGCTCACTGATGCCAGATGTAAAACGGCTTGCACTGGTGTGTGATCTGCAGGTCAATAATGACGGCAGTCTTGGTGAATACAGCTTTCACCAGGCAGTTATCTGCTCTAAAGGTAAACTCAGCTACGATCTGGTAGCCAACCTGATTGAAGGGCGTGAGGATGACGACATCAAGGCCTTGCCAGATCCTGTCGCCAACAGCCTGGATCAGCTTCATCAGGCTGCGACAGCCCTGCGGAAATGGCGTGGGGAGTACGCATTACTCAGCGGTGATCGCCCGGAATTTCGCTTGCGCCTGGACGAGCACAAACGTATCCGCCTGATTGAACCCACCGTGCAGAATGAAGCCCACCGCATGGTGGAAGAATGCATGGTGGCAGCCAATCGCTGCGCGGCCGATTTCCTGAGTGCTGCGCCGTCCGGATTGTTTGTGCAACATCCCGGGCTAAGGCCCGATCGCCTTACCAACATTCAGACATTACTCGAAACCTATGCACCGCATCTGGCAGGCCTGGATGCCAGCAGCCCGGACGGTTTCAAAAACCTGATGAAACAGACTGAGGGGCTGGAGGCCGAAGTTCCTGTAAAAGCCATTATATCCCGCCAGTTGGCCCGGGCCGAACTTGGCTTTAAGGCAGCACCTCACCAAGGTATGGGGTTGAGCGCGTATACAACATTTACCTCACCTTTGCGTAAGTTCTCAGACTTCTACGTGCATCAGCTGATCAAGTCATCGCTATGGGGCACACCCGTTAACACCCTGAATCCGGATCAGCTGGCTGATTTACAGAACACACAAATCCGCGCCCGACAAGCGGCAAACAGCCTGGAAATGTGGCTGAAGAGTGACTTTGCAAAAACTCTGGGTGACGACATCATGGAAGGCGCAATCAGCCGCACGGTACCGGCAGGATTCTTTGTGCGCCTGAATGCTAATGGCCTGGAAGGTTTTGTCAGTTGCCGTGACCTGAGTGGCAAATACAGCTTTGACCCGATAACCCTGCGCTTGATTCACAACAAAAATGGCAGGATTTTCCAGTTGGAGCAACAGGTGAAAGTCACCTTTGCTGGCGTTGATGAAGAACGCCGTCAAATCAATCTCAAGTTAGTAGACGCAGAAATAATTCAGACGGGCGATTAACGCTCCGTCTGATTCAACATGCGCTCTATTCGCTCGTCCTTGGCCCGCCACTGTTCCGCCAGCCAGTTTTTTACATTCTTCCGGTGTTCTGCGTCGGTTGAGTAATCCCGGCCTTTCAGGTGCCCGGGTATTTCAACTGTCTGAATCTCCATCTTGATTTCTGGAACCCGACCACAAAGAAAATCCCAGAAGGTGGGCGCCCCACCGGGGTAAGCAATGGTTATATCCACCAACGTCTGAATAGAGCTGCCCATGGCATCGAGAACAAACGCAACACCACCTGCTTTTGGTGTCAGCAGATGCTTGTAGTGGGATTTTTGCTTATCGTGCTTGGCTTGGGTAAACCGGGTGCCTTCTACAAAATTCATCACGCTGACTGGCGTGTAATGAAATTTCTCACAGGCAATTCGGGTTACTTTCAGATCTTCACCACGTTTTTCAGGGTGTTTGATCAGATATTCTGGGGTGTAACGCTTCATAAATGGGAAATCCAGCCCCCACCACGCCAGACCAATAACCGGTACCCAGATCAGTTGCTGCTTCAGAAAAAACTTCAGAAAAGGTGCCCGCCGGTTAAATACACGCTGCATCGCCAGAATATCGACCCAGCTCTGGTGGTTACTAAGCACCAGATACCAACTTTCTCTCTTCAGTTTTTCTGCGCCTTTTATATTCCACTTTGTGCTGTGTGTAAGCTTCATCCACCCCACGTTGCAGGCAACCCAGGCTTCGGCAATAGCAATAATCAGCTTGGTGCAAAGCACCCGAAATCCCTTGTGCGGAATAATTAGCTTCAGTACTGCCGGAATGTACAACACAATGCACAAGATCAGGGTATTGATACCCAGCAAAATGGAGTTGAGAAGACCAATAATAGGAGCAGGTAGAAAACTCAGCATGGGGTTCCTGTTGTGTTGATTTTATTCAAAGGACGCTAATCATAGCAACCAAAGCGGGGCTTGGGCAGTGGCTTGAAGTGACCACTTTGCCAGCTTTACCGGACAGATTCGCCATAGTCCGGAAGATCGTTCTGCCTTACTGTTGAATCTGCCATTTTTTCGTCATAATCCGGGCCGGGAATTTATGGATACCACCATGCCAAACTTCTTCAAAAGCGCTGCCGAAAAAGCCTCGGTATTGACGCGACGAACTGCCACATACGGTGGCAATGCCTTCGATCGGGTATTTCGCACCGCCAGTCTGGTGCAGGCCGGACAAACTCCGTTTGAAACACTGACCAGCGACGGGCTGGTAAGCCTTCGCTATTACCCGCCGCTGGAAGAGGATTTTATCGAACTGTGCGGCGATATCATTCCGGTGGAACGTAATACACATCGCACGCCCGTTGTGATCGTCCCACCCCTGGCGGTGAACATGCTCATTTACGACCTGTTTCCCCAGCGCAGTCTGGTTCGGTTCTTGCGCGCCAGAGGCTTTGAGGTTTATCTGATCGATTGGGGCAAGCCTACCCGAAAGCACACCCACTACAACCTGCAAACTTACGTAGCCAACCTGCTGCCAACCTGCCTCCACCAGATTCGGGAACACAGTGGAGAACAGGATTTGTCACTCCATGGCTGGAGCCTGGGGGGTATGTTTACTCTGTTTTATGCAGCTCTCAGTGGTGATCCGCACATCCGCAATGCCATCGTGCTCGGCTCTCCTGTTGACTCCCATGCTTCCGGCCTTCTCGGCATACTGAATCAGCACATGGCGGACATTGCCCGGGCTGTATACAGGCGCACCGGTTTTCACATCCATAATGTCAAACCCCAGTGGTTCCATAGTCCGGGCTGGGTCAACGCTATCGGTTTCAAGCTGACCAACCCGCTTGTCAGCGCAATGAGTTACTGGGAGCTCATTGCGCGGCTCGGTGACCGGGAGTTTGTCAGCAATCACGCGACCACCTCCGCTTTCCTTGATCACATGGTGGCTTATCCGGGCGGGATTATTCAGGACACGGTCGTGCGCGTATGGATAGATAACCAGCTTTCCCGGGGCCGAATTCAGATCGGTGACGAAATTGCTCACCTTGACAAGATAAACGCCAGTTTACTTGCAATCGCCGGCAGTGAAGACACTATGGTCACGCCAGATGCCGCCATACGGATAATGGACCATGTGGGTTCCACAGATAAACTCTTCCGTGTGGTGCCCGGAGGCCATATGGGTATTCTTGCCGGCAGCAAAGCACCAACCCAGAGTTGGCTTGAGATGGCCGACTGGCTGGCTGAGCGGTCCAACTGAGTTAAAGGGTGAGTTGATGGCCAGGTGTCAGCAGCAGGAATCGGAAGCGCACTGTCAAAACTGTCCGGATTGATCGCTGTCCGCTAAACTGCCATCCATGAGCTCTATTGATACATTCAATCTTGATGTCCGTGCGTTGAGAACCTTCGTTACTGTTCTCGATGAAGGCAGTGTTTCCCGTGCGGCAGTAAAGCTTGGCGTCAGTCAGTCGGCTGTCAGCCACACCCTGGACCGAATCCGGAAAGCTCTCGGCGATCCGCTGTTTGTGAAATCTGGCCGTGGCATTACGCCAACCCGTTATGCTCTTCAGGCCGGGCCACACATTCGCCAGATTCTTGATGACCTCCAATCACTCTCTTCTGGCCCACCTTTCACCCCGGCAACAGCAGAATTCACCTTCACTATCGCGGCCAACGACTACCAGCGTGACCTTCTGTTACCGGGACTGCTGGCTGTGCTGCGCCGTGATGCGCCAGGGGTCAGTCTCCAGATAATTCCTGCCGGTATTCCCAATGCGGACATGCTGCGCAAAGACGTGTGCGATCTGATTCTTTCACCGCACGCTCCCGAAGCGACGGATATCATGCAACGGGGCCTGATGGCAGACCAGATGGTTGTGTTTTATGATCCGGAACAGCGGAGTGCACCGAAAGACCTGGCGGAATACCTCAGGGCAGATCATGTCTCGTTGCTATTTGCGTCGGGCGAGAAGTCTTCTCTGGAAACGTTGTTGCTGGCACAGAATCTGACGCGTCGCAATGTTGTAACCGTCTCCAATTTCTCCGGTTTGCCAGAGTTTTTGCGTGGCACAAACATGCTGGCAACCGCCCCTGAACGCATGAGCAACCACGCACTTCGTGACTTTGCCTGGGCGCCACCACCCTTTGAGATAAAACCTTTTACACTGCTTATGGTCTGGCATCGTCGCAACCAGAATGATCCGGCACACCGCTGGATAAGGAACCATGTGAACGGCGTAGCTGCTTCGATCAACGGTTTCAACCCGTAATTCATCAATATTACTCATATATCGTATGAGGACTGCCGCTGTTATTTTCCATGCCCCGCATCTTTAGAATTGTCTTCCGTAGTAGTCAGGCCGCTCCCCGAGGGAAGGCCTTTACCGAACCTAGAGACACAATGCTTAAACTAACCAGCATCTGGACAACCATACTGCTCGCTGCTGCCGTGGCCCTCGGGCCATTAGCAACGGACATGTATCTGCCAGCGCTGCCGCAGATCGGCAGCGATTTTTCAACCGGCACCGATCAGGTTCAGCTAACCCTGAGCATCTACATGATGGGTTTTGCACTTGCCCAGCTTATTTGTGGTCCGCTGTCGGACCGATTTGGCCGCAAGTCGATTATGATTGGCGGCTTCCTGTTGTTTGCACTGGCCAGTATTGGTTGTGCTTTTGCCACGAATATCGAAACTCTGATTATTTGCCGTTTTCTGCAGGCACTTGGTGGCTCTGCCGGTCCGGTGCTCGGCCGCGCGGCAGTACGTGATATTTACACCCCCAGAGAAGCGGCAAGAATTCTTGCCATTCTTGCCAGCATCATGGCTCTCGCTCCAGCCATTGCGCCCACGCTTGGCGGAATTCTGGTTGTCGGCCTTGGCTGGCAAGCTATTTTTATGGTGATGGCGGCCTATGCATTGTTCATGGCCCTGGTAGTCGCTTTCGGCATTCCCGAGCCGATGCGCCCGGAGTACCGTCAGCCCCTGAAATTGTGCAACCTGTGGCGCAACTACTGCCATATTGGCACCGACATCAGTTTTCTTGGATATACCCTCACAAATGCGTTGATTTTCTCTGGTTTGTTCGCCTTTCTGTCTGGGTCTTCCTTTGTGCTCATCGACTTTCTTGGCGTTGCTCCGGAACATTTCGGTATGTACTTCGCGTGTATAGTTGCCGGCTATGTAACGGGTAATCTGCTTGCCGTTCGCGTAGGCAGAAAGCTGCTTCCGGATCAGATTCTGGTACGTGGGTTAGCCATTGCAGCAGCGGGTGGCAGCCTGATGGCAGGCCTTGCACTAAACGAGATTTATAGTGTGTGGGCGGTGGTTCTGCCGCAAACACTGTTTATGGTCGGCACGGGCATGGTGTTGCCGCAAACCATGGCCGGAGCTTTGGCGGGCTTTCCGCGCACAGCGGGCTCAGCATCCGCTTTATTCGGTTTTGCACAAATGGCAGTAGCAGCCGTTGCCGGCCTGCTGGTTGGCCATCTGCACGACGGCACGTCTTTAGTGATGGCTGTCATTATTACTGTCTGCGCCTGGGCAGCGCTGATCAGTTACTGGCTGCTTGTTCAGCGTCATCCTGCACCGGGCTTTGAACCCCGGAGTGCGCCGGCCCGCTAATCCGTGCGCAGCGTGAGGCGTATAGGGTATGGTCTAAACTGGGCCAGAGGGAGTACATTAGGGTACTCTCAATGTGTACGCCCTCAACTTGTGTAGTTTGAGTCAGCGCACGTTGAATCCACACACCCGAACCAAGGATACGTCATGACTACTGTAACTCTGGGGGGCAACCCCGTTGAAGTCAGCGGCAACTTCCCAAAAGCCGGCGACACTGCAAAGCCTTTTACTCTGACCAACAGCAGCCTTGAAGACATCACACAGGATAACTGGGCCGGTAAACGCAAGATTCTTAACATCATTCCCAGTATTGATACAGGTGTTTGTGCAGCGTCCACCCGTAAATTCAACGAAAAGGCCGCTGGCCTGGATAACACTGTGGTTCTGGTTATTTCCGGCGACCTGCCATTCGCTGCTGCCCGCTTTTGTGGCGCGGAAGGTCTGGACAAGGTTGTTACTCTGTCCAGCTTTCGTAATTACAGCTTCCAGGAAGATTATGGCGTTGCCATGCAGGATGGCCCTTTGGCAGGCCTGTGTGCCCGTGCTGTGGTTGTACTGGATGAAAACAATCGGGTTCTGCACAGCCAACTGGTTGATGAAATCAAAAATGAACCGGACTACGATGCAGCACTGAACGTACTCTGACTTGTTGAAACCATTGCTAAAACCGCGACCCGGCATAATCATATTGTGCCGGGTTTCCGTCTGTATTGAGCCAGGCCCCTGCCCCTGCCCGTGAGCAATTCATCCGAATCCGCCAGTCTTTCCCGCCAACTCTACGCCATGACCTGGCCCATGCTGTTTGGTGCACTCTCGCTGATGACCTTTCAGCTTGTAGACAGTATTTTCATCGGCCAGCTCGGCCGGGATCCGCTGGCTGCTCTCGGCTTTACCCTGCCTATGCAGCAACTCATTATTGGCCTGCAGGTGGGCCTCGGTATTGCGACCACAGCCATTATTTCCCGCACACTGGGTGCCGGCGATGAGCTTCAGGCCCGTCGGCTGGGTGGATTAGTCATCACCGTAGGCGGCACTCTGGTTTTTTTATTGTGTGTTGGTCTGTGGCTGTTACAGAGCCAGATCATGACGCTGCTTGGCGCTGACGATTCGTTATTGCCGCTGGTACGCAGTTACTGGGTCCCCTGGCTGATCAGCGCCTGGGCAGGGGCTGCTCTGTACTTTGGTTACAGCGTGTGTCGCTCTCACGGCGATACCAAATTACCCGGCTACATGATGATCGCTACCAGCCTGATCAACATTGTTCTGGACCCGCTGTTTATCTTTGTTTTTGATTGGGGCTTACCCGGCGCGGCATGGGCTACCATCGTTTCATATAGCGTGGGCTGCCTGGTGATTTACCCGAAACTTTTGCGGCGGCAATGGGCCAGATTCGATCTGCATGAGCTGGCTCTTGGCAAAGCTCTGAGACAACTCAACAATATAATGGCTCCGGCTATGGTCAGCCAGTTGATGCCTCCGGTTTCATCAATGCTGGCGACAACCATGGTGGCGGGCTTTGGTTCCGTTGCTGTCGCTGCATGGGGGCTTGGCACTCGTCTGGAGTTTTTCTCGATCGTGGTTGTTCTGGCGCTGACTATGTCTATGCCGCCGATGATCGGACGTTTGCTGGGGTCGGGCGATATCGGACAAATCCGGAAGCTGGTGCGTATCGCTGTCCGTTTTGTTGTGGTCTGGCAACTGGCCATTGGCCTGATCTGGCTGATTGCTTCCGGCGTAGTCGCTGAGCTGTTTACCAGCGACCAGCAGGTTCAGGAGATTTTATCCGGCTATCTGGTACGGGTGCCACTGAGCTACAGCGGATTGGGCGTGTGCATGTTGCTGGTATCTGTGTGTAACGCTCTGGGATTGGGCATACGGGCCTTACTGGTTTCCACCCTGCGCCTGTTTGTATGCTTCCTTCCACTGCTCTGGCTTGGCAGCCAGATCAATGGCATCTACGGCCTTATGAGTGGCGCATTAGTGGGTAATCTGTGTGCCGGCATTATGGCTTACTGGTTTTATCGAGCCGGTATGCGCCACCTTCAAAGCAGGCTGGCCTCAGCCAAATTGTGAGCGAAAACTCTCTGGAATGGGGATGACTTCCTTGCGCTTGTAGTTGAAGAAAACAAAGCCATATTTAGCCAACGCCACCGCCTGGCCGCTTTCTGCTTTGGTAACACGGAAGATAAAGTCCCCACCGTATTTATTGAAGTCCATCAGGCCCACTTCAAAGCGCAGCATTTCAGGGAAGAACGACTCTGACTGGTACATGGTGGCCAGATCGGTCACGATAATACCGGTGCCATCCTCGCTGGTCTCCTGCATGCCATAGTTCACCAGAAACTGTGCGCGGGCCTCCGATAACATGGAAATCAGAGCGTCATTGCCCAGGTGGTTAGCGCCGTTGATGTCGGTAGTGCGCACCGGCATGCTGGTTTCAAAGATGAAAGCGTCGTCCGGGAAAGCAAGTTTGATCCGGGCCATGGGATATTTCCTGTCTGGCGGGTACGTATCTGACTGCAAGGATCATACGCGTTTGGTTCAGACTGTTCATCTTGTGGCAGATTCGGTTATCTTACTTATTACCTGCGGGCGGTTAATCCGCTCTTGTTGCGTACCGGTTACGACACACCCAATGAATGAGACGTATATGACTATTCGCCCTGCTGCCACTTTGATTCTGACACGGGATACTCAAAAGGGTATTGAGGTGCTTCTGCTCCAGCGTACCTGGGACGCGATTTTCATGCCTGGCTTTTATGTATTCCCCGGCGGTGCGGTGGATGATCGGGAAGCCAGTGCCCGCAGGCACGCCGTTGGCCCGGAAGATACCGAGATCAATCAAATCATGAGCCTGGGACAAGGCGGCTCAGACTATATGCTGGCAGCAATAAGGGAGTGTTTTGAAGAGGCCGGCATTCTGATAGCGGCCGACAAAAACGGTCAGCTGATTGATGGCAATCATAGTGCCCATGCCGCCCGAGAGGCGATTTTTCAAGGCAAGCTGACATTAGATGAACTGTGCCGCCAGCATGGGTTAACCATTCCCCTTGATCGCCTGGCGTACCTAAGCCGCTGGACAACACCACCGAACCTGCCACGGCGGTTTGATGCCCGGTTTTTCGTAGCGGTTGCCCCGGATAATCAGCCGGCCAGCCATGATGGCGTCGAAACAATAGATCATATCTGGGCTACACCCGCTCAAGCTCTTGAGGATCACCGCTGTGGGCATCGCTTGCTGGGCCTGCCTACTATCCGCACCCTGCGAATACTGAGCGATTTCAACAGCACAGAAGCTCTGATGCGCTACGCCCATGCGAATCCGCCTGACCCCTATCCAGACAAAGCCTGGCCGGCACTCAGAAAGGGTAAGCCGATTATGCTGGAGCCCGGAGCACCGGCGTATGACGAGGCCGCCAAGCTGGACCCGGAAGGAGAGGGCTCCGTTAACGCAGAGATTATCCCGGGCCAGCCTGTGGAGGTTGCTGCCGGGGTGGTACGGCTAACCGCACCCAATCCGGGCATGATGACTGGCCCGGGCACGAATACCTATATTGTTGGCCGCGAGCGATTTACGGTGATCGATCCCGGGCCAGACAATCAGGTTCATATCGACCGCATTCTGGAACTGACCGGTGGGAAAATCGAGCGGGTTCTGGTGACCCACACCCATCAGGATCACTCCCCCGGCGCCCGATCACTGAAGCGGATAACCAACTGCCCTGTCTGGGGGCGAGCTGCTCCCGGTGACGCAACTCAAGACTCGTCCTTTGAACCGGATGCACAACCGGATCATGGCGATCTGATCGATACCGATGCTGGCCAACTAAAGGTAATTCATACACCGGGCCACGCCTCTAACCACCTATGTTATTTGCTGGAAGATCAGGAGCTGCTGTTCTCTGGAGATCACATTATGCAGGGCTCCACGGTGGTGATTAACCCGCCGGACGGTGACATGAGAGCCTATATTGAGTCGCTGTATGATTTAATGGCCGAGCCCATCCAGTTTATTGCTCCAGGCCATGGTTTCCTTATGGGGCAGCCTGAAGCGGTAATCGACTATCTGATCACTCACCGACTGGCACGGGAATACAAGGTTATCAGGGCACTGGAGCATCTGGAGCCGGCCAGCCTCAAGGATTTGACGACGGAAATATATAACGATGTTCCGGTGGCACTTCACGGTGTTGCTGCGCGCTCTGCTCTTGCCCACTTACTGAAGCTGGAAGCCGATAACCGTGCCTATGAGAAAGCCGGCCTCTGGCAAACAACGAACCTGAAAGTAGTGCGGAAGTGAGTGAAGTACTACCCTTGATAGCGCACCTGCTGTTCATGACGTAAGTATTAAACCTTTGTTATCGCTATAGGCATGACCGCCAGGTGCACTCTATCATCGAGTGCATTTGGCGATCTGTGAGGAATTATGCTGTTTTACTGGCACCGTGAGCGAACACTGCACCGGCTGATACCATTTATGGTGGCCGTTTTTCTACCCTTCCCGGCGTTTTCAGCGCCCCCGGAATTTCCTCTCAGCGCAGATGCTATCGAAGCACCAGAAATGGTGATTACCGAACTGGCCGAAGATGAAGACGTTGATGACGTGGAACAATCCATGCCGCTGGGAGCAGCGGCCACTCAAACTGTGGCGCCCGCTGCAGAACAAAGTGCGGAGCAGCCCACAAAAAAGAAAGCCGGAAAAGCCAAGAAGATTGCACCAAACATTGACCTGAAAAAAGTGGCGCCAATTCCTGAGCCCGAACCTGCTCCACTACGGCAAGCTACAAATTCACCTGAGCCCGAGAAACAACTGAAGCCGGAACAGATTGCCGAAACGCCCAAAAACCCTGCAGCTCCAGAAGCTGATGTACCTCCCGCCAGCGAAACAGAGGCTGTTGCTCCACCGCCTGTCGAGGTAGCCGAGGTAATCGAGGCCCCGGCAACAAGTTTCGCCTTGCTGGAAAGCGAGGTACTACCGGGGACCTCCACTCGGCTGGCCTGGTCGCCCGGTATTCAGATTGCCGGCCTGTCACAGCCAACACCTGTACTCGTGGTGAATGGGGCGAGATCCGGCCCGACACTGTGCCTGACTGCCGCCATTCATGGCGACGAACTCAATGGTATAGAGATTATCCGCCGCATCATGTACGACCTGAACCCCAAGAAGCTGTCTGGCCGGGTGGTGGGTATTCCTATCGTCAACCTGCCGGGCTTTGAGCAGGGCAGCCGCTACCTTCCCGATCGGCGCGATCTCAATCGACATTTCCCTGGCCGGGCCAACGGCAGCCTGGCTGATCGGATTGCCTACTCTTTGTTCAACACTATAATCCGGCATTGCGACATGCTGGTGGATATCCACACAGGCTCACTCAAGCGCACCAACCTGCCCCAGCTACGGGCCGACATGAACAATCCGGTGGTGGCTGGCTTTACCAAGGGTTTTGACCGGATGGCTGTTGTGCACAGCACTGGCTCGCCCGGTATGCTGCGCAGTGCGGCGGTAGCAGCGGGCATCCGGGCTGTCACCCTTGAGGCGGGTGAGTCACACCGCATTCAGGAGCACCAGATTAAAGCCGGTGTGAACAGCCTGAACAGCCTGATGGAAAAGGAAGGTATGATTTACCGCATGTTTGTCTGGGGCAATCCGGAACCCGTTTATTACGATTCTGTCTGGATCCGGACTGAGCATGGCGGCATTCTGTTCAGCAATGTGAAACTGGGAGCCAGCATTTCCAAAGGCGAAATTCTGGGTCATGTCGCCGATCCAATCACCAACGCCCAATACCCCATCCGGGCCAACAGTGATGGCCGGATCATAGGCATGGCGGTTGATCAGGTCGTTATGGCGGGATTTGCGGCTTACCACATTGGCACGAAAGCAGACATTCCGGGGGAGTAGCAACTGTCAGGTTTATTTACAGATAGAATTATTGGCAAATATAAGTCTCTGATAAACAGATGGATTTATAGTTGGCATGATACTGGCTTATCAGTAGTAACTAACGACATAAAATGAATTGTGTCATTTTGCGATCAAAGCCAGGAGAAGTACATGAAGATGTTGATGAAGGGATCCTTTGGTGCGCTGTTGCTAACAGCTGCCATGAGCGTAGCTGCATTTCCGGTTGACGTAACATCCATTGATGGCGTGTTTCAGAACGCGCTTCTGGACAACGGCAATTTGGCCAACGGCAACAACACCAGTAACATCAACTGGGGTAATGGTAACGTCAAGAGTGGTTACGGTTTCACTGGCGCATCTCCGCTGCCTTTGGAAATCTTTGATGACTCAGTCTTCTCACTGGGCCAGCTCACCCATACAAACAACCAGATCACTGGTCCGGCCCTGACCTCTACCGACCTTGCCGTCACACTGGGCTTTGCAGGGTTCGGCGATACCAGCGCACAGCAAGGTACATTTGTATTTGCTCACGATGAGACGCTCGACAACGCTACCTACAAAACGTGTATTTTTTGGTTTATTTGCAGCACCAAACACGATGGTCCAGTTGACGACACCATTACTCAAACTGGCGCATCAGTAACAAGCAGCAGCTTCATCCTTGGCGGCTTCGAGTACACGCTGGAGCTAATTGGCCTGACCGAAACCGGAAGCACCAGCGAAGGCTCAGTAAGAGACTACGATCTGTTCGCCAAGCTGAATGCAACCGCTCTGCCACCTGTGTCCGTACCTGAGCCGGGTACTCTGGCCCTGCTGGGACTGGGTCTGGCTGGTCTCGGCATGGCACGTCGCCGCAAAGCCTGATTGGCTAATGCGTTGACAGGTATCCTGTCGTACAAAATGTAGTACAAAGCCGACACCCCGCGCTTTCATCAGGCCCGGGGTGTCGGCTTTTTTAATACTGGCTAGCATCTTTCTGGTAGTATCCTTGGGCCTGATCGCCATAAAACACGCCCAACATAGGAGACCACAGTGCCTGGTAAATCCTCTCGCCAACACGTTGGCGCTATTACCCTACTTTCAGTACTTGCAGGCTTGTTGCTTGCCACAGGTGCAATAGCAGAGCCTTGTGATCCGGATACTTCCGCCTGGGTTCCCGAGCAGTCATACACTCAGGGCTCTGTGGTTTTTTATAAGGGCCACTGGTACGAGGCCAGAGATCTGAGTGTTGGTGGTGAACCAGGAATTACTTTTCTCTGGAGAGCTCTGGACGATGTACCGGCCTGCGACCTGGAAGCAACCGAAAAGCGCGAAGAAAATGCCCCAAAAGTAGCGGCACCAAACCCGGAGAAAGACAAGCAACCGGCAACCAGCAACACTAACGCCTCAGAAACCACACCGAAGCTGTGTGTTACGCCTGAGCCCTGGCGTTTTTTATATCAGTACAGCGCTGACGAACTGGTCTCTCATGGTGGCAAGGTATGGCAGGCCATTCGCCCGACAAAAGGTGATATGCCAGGAACGGTTGAACCACCAAGCTGGCAACTGGTGCCGGATCATTGTTCGATGAGGCTCAACTCATCTTTCGGGAGTTAAG
>DATJDA010000181.1:0-12070 GCA_035497695.1 Marinobacter sp.
GGTATGTCAGATTTAATGTCTGTTTTTTGAGAAACTGACACGGGTGAAGCGACAGCTACCGGTGGGGGCGTCAGTTTTTCGACAACCTTCGGCTTCGGCGCGACAACGACAGTCGGTATTATGGCTTGCTGCGTCATTTCAGGCTTTGGCAATACAGCAATCACATCCTCACGCGCAGCCATATCCGTAGCGGTATGAAGCAAATCGTCAAGGTAACTGGCAATCGCACTGGCCGGATCAGCCAGCTTTGTCAATTTATTGTCAGCCATGCTGGCGCCCCTTCACCGGCTCAGTGCGAAGCAACAGATCGTTGAGCAAATGGTTATAGGCACGAACGCCATGCGTCTGACTATCAAGAGCGGAGGGTGTAATACCTGCCTCACTGGCATCCCGGAATTTGGTATCTACAGGAATAGTAAAGCGCCACAACGTATCGGGATAGGTTTTACGCAACAGATTCAGGCTTTTTACTGAGGCTTGGGTGCGCCGATCAAAAAGCGTGGGAACAATGGTGTATTCCAGCGAGTTCTTCTGGGATCGAGCAATCATCTGTAGGGTATTCAGCATACGCTCAAGGCCCTTTATAGCCAGGAATTCCGTTTGCACCGGAATGATCAGATGCTGTGCTGCCGCCAGCGCATTGACCATAAGCACGCCCAGAGAGGGCGTGTTATCAAGAATGACGTAATCAAAGTCATCCCATAGCTGAGCAAGTGCCCTCGAGATGATCAGGCCCATCCCTTCTACTCCAACCATCCGGCGCTCCAGTGTTGCCAGCGCCGCACTCGCGGGCAACAGGGACATTCCCTTGCAGTTGGTGTCGGTAATTAACTGAGCTGGCAAGCCTTCAGGTACCTTGCCCTGATGCTGAAACAGATCAAAGATACTGTGGGCAAGGGTATCCGGATCACGTCCGAACCAACTGGTAAGCGAGCCATGGGGATCCAGATCTACCACCAGTACGCGATTGCCTCTCTCGGCCAGTAAACCACCCAAAGCAACTACGGATGTCGTCTTGCCCACACCACCCTTTTGATTGGCTACTGCCCAAATTCGCACACTTGTTTCTCCAAAGAACGGGGTTTTTATGGATTAACGCCTGCCGTAACCTGATATATCGGCCACACGTCGCCCAACTTGAACGGCTCAGGTAGCAGGAAACAGGAAAACCGGCAGCCGGCTGCCCTTATCAGGCTATTACCATGAAGTAATACAGGATTCGTGCCAGAGTGTGTATACGCATCTGCCAACCTGGCTATGGTCAGTTCAGCGCATAGCCCCGCGAATGCTCGCGTCCCGGGAGATCAGTAGTACAACCCTGCGATTGCGCTTTCGGCCTTCACCGGTATCGTTACGGGCAACAGGCTGATACTCACCATAACCTACTGCAGCGAGACGTTCCGGCTCGATACCGTCCATGATCAGCATCCGCACCACTGCGGATGCACGTGCAGCAGAAAGCTCCCAGTTGGAAGGAAAGCGTTGCGTTTTGATTGCCTGATTATCGGTAAAGCCTTCAACTTTAACAGCGTTATCCCGCCCCTTGAGAACCTTCGCTATCTTGTCGACTACCTCAAAGGCATCGTAGTGTGGCTCAGCATCACCACTTCCAAACAGCAGACTGTCAGGCAGGTTCAACTCCAGCCATTGATCATTGGTTTCCAGGGTAATTACACCCTGGTTAATCAACTCGTCAAACTCCATGGTCAGTTGATCTGCCATCGTTCTTAACGCCTCAGTTCGTTCCTCGGCATCCATTTCCGGATTTCGTGGGGCTTCGGCAACGGCCGGGGGAATAACATCTTCTGAGGGCGAGCTGATTGAACGCACAGGCTCGCTGCCTACTTCAACAGGTTGGACAGAACGCTGGGGGGCGTTGAAAACTCCGGACAGAGTTTCCGACAGTACTTTGTACTTACCTTCATTAACGGATGAAACCGAGTACATCACTACAAAAAACGCAAATAACAAGGTAATGAAATCCGCGTAGGAAATCAGCCAGCGCTCTCTGTTGTGGGGTTCTTCTTGTGACTCTCTACGGCGCCGCATATGATGACCTGCCTACGCTTACTGCAGAAATCCCCGCAGCCGCAATTCGATGGATTTTGGGTTTTCACCCTCAGCGATAGCAACAATGCCGTCTATCATCATGTCTTCATAACGGGTGCGTTCCCGGATAATACCGCGCAGTTTGCTGGCCACTGGGAAAAACAGCAGATTTGCCAGCGCCACACCATAAATGGTTGCCACGAATGCGGTCGCGATACCGTTACCCAGGGACTGGGGATCTTCCAGATTAGTCATTACCTGGATCAGCCCCATGACGGCACCGATGATGCCAATCGTGGGAGAGTACCCGCCCATTGCCTCAAAAACCCGTGCCGACTCCAGATCCCGCTGTTCCCGTGACTCAAGGTCCACTTCCATGATGCTTCGAATAGTGTCAGTTTCTGCACCATCTACCAATAGCTGCAGTCCTTTGCGGGCAAACAGTTCAGGCTCTCGCTCGGCCAGGCTTTCCAGCCCCAGCAAACCTTGTTTACGGGCCTTCACACTCCAGTCAATAACCTTGCCAATACCGTCTTCCATACTGACAAATGGCGGAACAAACACCCAGCGAGCCTGCATAAAAGCGCGCTTGAGCACTCGCCATGATGTCTGCAATATGATTGCGGCAAACGTACCGCCAATCACAATCAGCCCGGCCGGGGCGTTAAAGAGTGAGCCTACGGCTCCGCCCTCCAGCAGATTACCACCCAGAATGGCCACAAAGGCCAGAATAATACCGAGCAGGCTCAGGATATCCATCAGCAGACACCCTCCATCAAGCGTGGGCCTATTTCACCCAGTGACAGAACTTCATCACTCAGGCCTGCCTTGGCCACCGCCATGGGCATACCGTAAATAACGGAAGACTTTTCATCCTGAGACCAGATATCCGAGCCACTTTGTTTCATCATTCGGCAGCCTTCTTTGCCGTCTGCACCCATGCCAGTCAGGATGATACCCAACGTTTTACCCGGAAAACTGCGTGCCAGAGAACCGAATGTAACATCGACACTGGGCTTGTAGTTCAGGCGCTCATCGCCAGGAAGAATGCGTACCCGCGCCTGACCACCACGGTTTTCAATCATCATTTGCTTGCCACCAGGAGCCAGTAGCGCAAGGCCTGGCCTGAGCAGGTCACCATCATCCGCCTGACGCACTTCAATATTGCACAGGCGGTTAAGGCGCTCAGCAAACGCTGGAGTGAAACTTGCCGGCATGTGTTGCACCAGCACCAGTGGCGCCGGAAAAGATGCAGGCAACATGGCCAAAACCCGCTGCAAAGCCACAGGGCCGCCAGTAGAGGTGCCAATGCCTACTACAGAATACTGTTTGGCAGTTCCCCGCCTGACAGCCCGCCTTGCTGCGCCGGCATCAGCAGTTCCTGATTCCTGCGTCGTGCTGGCCTGCGTATGCGGGGTTGTGGGCTTGGGGGCCTGAGTGCGTGTTGATACGGCATCCCGTATGGAACGGGCCGCCGGCACGGTTGTTGGGCTGGCTGGAGTGGTTGCAGACCGCGCTTTGGGTCGGCTGCGGGCCACATCCAGTATGCGGTCAATCAGGATTTTCTGAAGCTGGCTGGTATTTCGCGCAATCTCTTCAAAGTTCTTGGGTAAAAAATCAACAGCTCCAGCCTCAAGCGCGTCCAGAGTAACTCTGGCGCCCTCGTAAGTCAGGGACGAGAACATCAGCACCGGTATCGGGTGCTTTTTCATGATTTCCCGCACAGCCGTAATGCCATCCATCACTGGCATTTCGTAATCCATGGTGATGACGTCTGGTCTGAGTTTTTCAGCCAGTTCCACACCCTCACGGCCATTGGTGGCTACGCCTACAACCTCAATCTGGCCGGAACTGGTCAGGATTTCCGTCAGTCGTTTACGGAAAAAACCCGAATCATCAACGACCAAAACAGAAACTGTCATCCCTCTCTCCTGCCAAATCCATCAACCCGCCTGCTCTTGCTGATTCAACCGTAGTGCTGAAGCAGGCTGGGAACATCGATAATAAGCGCAATACGGCCATCGCCCGTAATAGTAGCTCCGGCTATGCCTGGTGTCCCCAGAAGCGCCCGACCAAGGGGCTTGATAACAACTTCTTCCTGGCCCACCAGTTGATCGACCACAAAACCAACTTTTTTGGTACCCATAGCAACAATAACCACATGAGCATTGTCTGGCTTCTCCTGACCTCTGGCTCCCTTTACCAGCCAACGCTTTATATGGAACAGAGGGAATACTTTATCCCGGACGACGATACACTCACGGCCATCAACAACATTCGTTTTTGTCAGATTGAGATGGAAGATCTCAACGACATTGACCAGCGGTAGTGCGAAGGACTGATCACCAACCATAATCATAAGGGTAGGCATTATGGCAAGAGTCAAAGGCACCTTGATGATAATCGTTGAGCCCTTACCCATCTCGGACACAACATGGAGCTGGCCATTAAGCTGGCTGATCTTGGTTTTGACAACGTCCATGCCTACACCGCGCCCGGACACGTCAGAGATCTCTTTCTTTGTCGAAAAGCCTGCTGCAAAAATCAGGTTATAACACTCATTGTCAGTCAGGCGATCTGCGGCATCCTGATCGTACAGCCCCTTTTCAACAGCCAGGCGCCGAAGTACATTCGGATCCATCCCGGCTCCGTCATCCTGAATCGACAGAAGGATATGATCTCCTTCCTGCTCGGCAGATAAAGTAACGGTGCCCTGGCGCGGCTTACCCGCTTTCTCCCGGACATCGGGCGTTTCTATGCCGTGATCGACTGAGTTTCTTACCAGGTGCACCAAGGGGTCCGACAAGGCTTCAACCAGATTCTTGTCCAGATCTGTGTCTTCCCCATGCATAACCAGACTTATTTCTTTATTCAAAGTTCTGGCCAGATCGCGAACTACCCGCGGAAACCGCCCAAATACTTTCCGGATCGGTTGCATGCGAGTCTGCATAACAGCCGCCTGAAGATCGGTCGTCACAACATCGAGGTTGGATACCGCTTTGTGCATCTGTTCGTCTTCGCTTTCCACACCCAGTCGCTGAAGCCGATTACGCACCAACACCAATTCGCCAACCATATTCATGATGTCGTCCAGGCGCTTGGTATCCACCCGAACGGTTGTTTCTGCTGCCGGAGCAGATTCCCGCGCCGGTGCGGGTGCTGGCGTGGGCTTTGTCTCTGGCTTGGAAACTTCCGGTTTGACTGGCGGCTTTGGTGCCTTTTTAGCAGGCTCCGGAGAAGACGCTGGTGAATTATTCGCGGCCGGGCGACCCCCTTTGCCATGGAGTTCGTCCAGCAGTCTTTCAAATTCATCGTCGGTAATCAGGTCATCGCTCTGTCCAGCAGTCACATTTGTTGGCGATTCGCTGTCAGCTGCCCCGCTGGCGCCCTCTGCAGTATTTTCGACACTGACGGTGGCACTCGCTGAACCTCCGGAAAACTGACCTTTGCCGTGCAATTGATCCAGTAACGCTTCAAATTCATCGTCAGTAATATCTTCAGAATCAGTGCTGCCCTGAGGTTCGGCGGCCGTATTTTCGACTGGCTGTGCACCGGGAGAGTTGTCGCCATGCAGGGCGTTTAGTAACTGCTCAAACTCGTCATCGGTAATATCACCGCCATCCTCCTGAGCCGGGGCTGGCTCAACGGGAGCAGCTTCAGCCGCGGGCGCAACCGCAGCGGTTTCCGGATGCGCCAGGGCATCAAGTGCGGCTATCAGTTCATCTGGCGCAGGAGTCAGCTCTTCGTGATTCCGCACCTGTTCAAACATGGCATTGACGTTATCCAGAACTTCCAGAACAACGTCCATTAGTTCTGAGTCAACCTTGCGCTTGTTATTACGCAAAATATCAAATACGTTCTCCGCCGAGTGGCAGCAATTGACCAGAGCATCCAGCTGAAGGAATCCTGCTCCGCCTTTTACGGTATGGAAGCCACGGAAAATAGCGTTGAGCAAATCGCTGTCATCAGGATGTTTTTCAAGATCTACCAGCTGCTCTGATAGCTTTTCGAGTATCTCGCCCGCTTCAACAAGGAAGTCCTGCAGGATCTCATCATCGGCATCAAACGTCATTGAGTGTCCTCACCTAGTCAGAAGCCAAGGCTGGAGAGTAGATCATCTACATCATTCTGCCCTGAAACTACATCTTCCCGCTCTTCTGGCCTCATTTGCGGCCCGACTCCCTGCTCTGCGGATACTTCAGTCTCATCAATCTGATGCACGGTGCCGGTGAGCTGATCCACGTGGCCCGCCATAACCACCAGGTTGAGCATCTGCTCTTCCACTTCCTTTACCAGCGCAGTTACTTTCTGAATGACCTGTCCGGTAAGATCCTGAAAGTCCTGGGCCAGCAATATTTCTGACAAGTTGCGATACATGGTATCGGCATCGGTGGTCAGGCCAGAGAAAAACCGATCAATCCGGCCGTAAAGCTCACGGAACTCGGCCGGATTCATTTCCCGGCGCCGCAAGCGCTGCCATTCATCCTTAAGTGCGGTGGCCTCATCACGTACGGCGTGAGCCACTGGCATGGTTTCTTCCACCAGATCCATCGTGCGGTTGGCCGCCTCACCGGTCATTTGTACGACGTACTCAAGGCGGTCCGATGCATCTGTCATCTTCGACAGCACTTCTTTCTGTTCAGCATTGCGGGGATCTATCTGGAAGTTCCTGATGGCCTCATGAAGACTTCTGGTCAGCTGGCCTACTTCACGATAAAGACTCTGATCCCGCACCTCACTCAGCTCATTGATTAGCGCCATGGCCTGAGTGTATCGCCCAGCCTGAACGCTTTCTGCCAACTCCGAAACCTGTCGCTGGATCTGTTCTGTCACCCCCGGTTCGAGGCCCTGACGGATCTTTTTATTTTTGCTCATAAGAGCCAATCAACCTCGTTACTGGATACGTTCAAAGATTTTCTCGATCTTTTCTTTGAGAACTGCTGCGGTGAACGGTTTTACCACATAGCCATTTACACCCGCCTGAGCGGCCGCGACTATCTGATCCCGTTTAGCTTCGGCCGTCACCATCAGTACCGGTAAGGTTTTCAGGTTTTCATCAGCACGAACGGCTTTCAGCAGATCGAAACCAGACATGCCTGGCATGTTCCAGTCGGTCACCAGGAAGTCGTATTTGCCGCTTTTCAGCATAGGCAGTGCAGTGTTGCCATCATCGGCCTCAGCGGTATTGCTGAAGCCAAGATCGCGCAGCAGGTTCTTGATAATTCGTCGCATTGTAGAAAAATCATCCACAATGAGAATTTTCATGTTTTTGTCCAATGGGACCTCCAGTTCAGTAACACCCGGAATTCGTTTAGCCTTTGCAGCCGAAGTCTAGCAGGCTGGTGCTTTAATGGCTTATTGCATGATACTTATTTTACTTATAAATCATTGGGTATTAAAAACCACCAACCTCATTAACGATTCAGATGTACCTGCCAGTACTTAAACATCTGATTCCTGATGCCAGGCAGATAACCGGCCTCGCAACCGCAGGGCTGCCTGACTGTGAATCTGACTCACCCTGCTTTCACTCACTCCTAAAACAGCACCAATTTCCTTAAGGTTCAGTTCGTCCTGGTAATAAAGGCTCAGCACCAGCTTTTCACGCTCCGGCAAGTCTTCGATCGCCTCTGCCAAGCTTTGCCGGAATGTATCTGAGGTCAGACTATCCAGCGGGTTATCACTCGCGTCTAATTGTTCTATCGGCAGATCTCCGGATTCATTGAGCTCATCCAGACTAAAAAGCCGACCGCTATTGGCGTCAGAAAGAGAGGAGTGGTATTCAGAAAGGCTCATATCAAGCTCTTGGGCAACTTCGTGGTCCTGAGCTTCACGACCTTCGCGATCTTCAATGACCTTGATAGCGCCAGAAATCCGGCGGGCATTTCGGTGCACAGACCTGGGTACCCAGTCGCCTTTGCGGATTTCATCCACCATGGCTCCACGAATCCGGATGCCGGCATAGGTTTCAAAGGTAGCACCACCCGTGGAGCTGTATCGCTGAGCAGCTTCGAGCAAGCCGATCATGCCGGATTGCATCAGATCGTCAAGCTGCACGGATGCCGGCAATCTTGCCAATAGATGCAACGCTATTTTTTTAACCAACGGCGCATGCTCTTCAATAAGCTGAGAAGCGCCTTTTGCGCCAGACTGCTGGTAGATTCCCAGATTTTTCGCCAATGTCATGTATCCGGTGTTGTTTTGACTGGATCAAATTCAGACTTCGACGAGCCGCTCCACAAAAAACTCAAGATGCCCTCGGGGTGAAGAAGGTAGCGGCCAGTTGTCTACTTTTTCTGCCAGTGCCTTTATTGCCAATGATGCCTTAGCCCGTGGGTAGGCATCCAGTACCGCACGCTGGCGCTGTACTGCCTTCCTGACCGCCTCGTCATAAGGCACTATACCTGCATATTGTAGTGCGACATCAAGAAAACGCTCAGTTACCCGCGTCAACTTCTCAAATAAGTGCCGGCCTTCCTGCTCATTTTTAACCTGATTGGCCAAAATACGAAAGCGGTTGGTGCCATAATCGCGGTTCATCAGTTTAATCAGAGCGTACGCGTCTGTGATCGAGGTTGGCTCGTCACAAACGACAAGTAACAACTCCTGAGCCGCTCGCAAAAAGGCAACGACCCCTTCAGATATACCCGCTGCCGTATCGATAATCAGAACATCAATCTGATCGCCCAACTCACTGAAGGCATTAATCAGACCGGCATGTTCCATAGGGTTAAGCTGGGTCATGCGCTGCGTGCCTGAAGAGGCTGGCACAATTTTGATACCGCCCGGGCCATCAACCAGAACATCTTTGAGGTCGCAGTCGCCAGCGAGCACATCGGCGAGATTCCGGTTGGCTGTAATACCTAACAGTACATCAATATTGGCAAGCCCCAGGTCCGCGTCCAGCAAAACGACCCGGCGGCCTTTTTGCGCCAGGGCAATGCTGAGGTTGACCGACACATTACTCTTGCCAACTCCGCCTTTACCACCGGAAACCGCAATCACCTGTACCGGATGTGCTTTACTCATGCTGAATAGGTCTCTCGCCAGTTTTACTCAAGGTTCGTCGGCATTACCTGCTTACGCACCTTCCGCAGCTATCTGTTGTTGCCGGAGCTTCTTCAGCCGCTCTACGGCCAGCCGTACCAATGTAATGGCTTCGGCAAAGTGAAGATCCTCAGGAATCTTTTGTCCATCGGTGTAGTATGCCACCGGCAGCCCTGTCTCCATAACAAAACCAAGAGATTCCCCGAGTGTCAGGGCCTCGTCAATCTTTGTTACCACGCAACCCACAAGGTTTGCCATCTTATAGCAATGCCAAACCGATTTCATAATACGCGGTTGGCTGGTTGCTGAAACGACCAGATGGGCGTGAATATTGTGATGACTGTTGGCCAGCTCCAATAATTGCTCCTGATACCCTTTGTCGGAGCTGGTCAGGCCCGCGGTATCGATCAACACCAGATGTTTGTCTGTCAGTTCATCAAGAATATTGTCCAGAGAATGGCTTTCGTCTACGACTTTTACCGGTACATTTAAAATACGACCGAAGACGAACAGTTGCTCATGAGCCGCAACCCGATAGCGGTCGGTTGTTACCAGCACCAGTGAGTCAGCACCGTGCCGGAGCACATAGTTAGCTGCCAGCTTGCCAATAGTCGTGGTTTTACCTGCCCCCGTAGGCCCAACGAGTGCGTATATACCGCCTTCATCCAGCCATTGATTACGAGAGGTACGCACGCCGGTTGCCAGCATTTTGAGAGACTGCTTCCAGCCATCCTCCAGGCGACCGCCTTTGTGCCGATGAGATAACGAGGTGGCCAGTTCCCCACCCAGGCCAAGCTCCTGAAGTTGCTCAGCAAGACGTTGTTGAACTGCATTGCTGGCCGGCTTTGCAGGCTTGATCTGCTGGACTTTCATCATATCGCGAAGTGAGCTGATCTCAGCCCGCATCAGTGCCAGCTCGTCTGAATAGGCCTGGGTTTGTGAATGATCCTGAGCCTCTGCATATCCCTGAGCGGACGCTGTATCATCCGTGCCATCAAAAGATGGCATCGAAACACCAGCGCCCATCGCTGCCCGCTTTTCGCGCACGCCGCGAATGCGTTCTCTTGACCGGCTCAGTTCATCTTCAAGGCGGCGCTGGCGATCTGCCTGCAATTCGGCCAACCGGGATCCGTTGGTGGCTTCCCGGGCACTTTCTCCCAACTGCTGGCGTGCCAGATTCTCGTCGTAATCCAGCGCTGTCACTATTTCGACACCACCGTCTACTCGCCGGTTTGAAAGAATCACGGCGTCTGGCCCCATTTGTTCGCTAACCTGTTTCAGCGCCTGCGCCATGCTCTGAGCAAAAAACCGTTTTACCTTCATGTCATTTATCCTCTACCGACTACGCCGTCTCTGCGCTGCCCGTTTTGCCGCCGGACCGTTGTTTACTGACCAACGGATGCCACAATAGTGATCTGTTTGTTATCTGGTATTTCCTGGTAACTAAGCACATGCAAACGCTCTATCCCGTAACTCGCAAATTTGGCCAGTACCGGCCGAAGTGGGCCGGACACGAGCAGAATGGCCGGCTTCCCAAGCATTTCCTGCCGCTGAACACTTTCCTGCAGGGAGCGCTGGAGTTTTTCGACCATATTCGGCTCCAGAACCAAACCAATATCATCCTGCCCGCCAGATTGTTGACTCTGCTGTACAGACTTAAGCAATAACTGTTCCAGATCCGGATCCAGAGTAATTACAGGGATCTCTGACTCATTGCCACAGATGCTCTGAACAATCATCCGCCGCAGAGATTGTCGGGCTACTGTGGTCAGCAATCTGGGGTCCTGGCTTTTCGGGTGCACGTTCACAATCGCCTCTGCAATGGAGCGCATATCCCTGATAGGCACCTCTTCCTTCAGCAGGTTTTGCAATACCCTGAGAAGCAAGCTGATGGATACCGTGGTGGGCACCAGTTCTTCAGCCAGCTTCGGCGATGCCTTCTCAAGCTGGTCCAGCCACTTCTGAACTTCTTCGTGGCCCAGCAGCTCATGGGCGTGCTTCTGGAGAACCTGATTCAGATGAGTCGCCACCACCGTGCTGGCATCTACCACCGTGTAGCCCAGGGTCTGGGCCTGATCTTTTTTGTCGGGCTCAATCCAGCTCGCATCAAGGCCAAATGCAGGGTCTTTACCTTCAATTCCCTCAATTTTGCCAAACACCTGTCCCGGATCGATGGCCAGCTCCCGGTCTGGGTGAATTTCAGCCTCGGCAATGGTTACGCCCATAAGGGTGATCCGGTAAACATTGGGCATAAGATCCAGATTGTCGCGAATGTGTACGGATGGCATCAAAAAGCCCAATTCCTGCGACAGTTTCTTGCGCACGCCTTTAATGCGACTGAGCAACTGGCCACCCTGAGATTTATCCACCAGTGGAATCAGCCGGTAGCCAACCTCCAGACCAATCACATCTACGGTGGCCACATCGTCCCAACCCAGTTCACGGGTTTCCCCGGGGGCAGGAAGCATTCGCCCTGAATCGGCACCGACATCGCCACCTGGCGGTAAATCACGGCCAGCCGGGCGAGGAATACCACCGGCACTGCCACGGCCAGCAAACACTCCGCTTTCCTCAACGACCTGGCGGTCATTTTTCCAGATATACCAGGCGACCGCGGCCGACAGACTGCCCAGACCAAGAAACGCCATATGGGGCATGCCAGGAATGAGCCCCAGAATAATCAGGATTGTCGCAGCGATGGCCAAAGCTCTCGGAGTATTGAACATCTGCTTCAGTATTTGCCCACCCATATCCTGGCTGGAGGTAACCCGCGTTACCATGATGGCCGTTGCCGTAGACAACAACAGTGAGGGAATCTGGGCCACCAGGCCGTCACCGATGGTGAGCAGTGCGTAACGCTCCATGGCAAGACTGAAATCCAGCCCGTGCTGAAGCATACCAATAGCAACACCACCAATAATGTTAATGGCGAGAATCAGGAGACCGGCAACCGCATCGCCTTTTACAAATTTGG
>DATJDA010000182.1:0-2680 GCA_035497695.1 Marinobacter sp.
TACTGGCTTCGTAGCTGGCCAGGTTAACGAACGCCACTACGGCTTCACAGCAGGGGCAGACGGTAACCCGGTTGCCATGAACTTTGCTGAAGGCTTTGGTGACTCAGGCTCGCTGTTCATCAACCTGACCAACTTTGCCAACAGCCGGGACATTCTGCGCCAGGGCTCAGTTGATCTGATGAACCTGACCGCGACCATTAACAAGATGCCTGGCATCATCAGCACGCATGGCGTTACGTTCATCGGCCACTCTTTGGGTACGCTGAACGGCGGAGCCTTCGTAGGTGCCTCAACAGCCAGTGGCAATCCGGACTTGCTGGTATTGGCGACACACCTGTTGACTCCTGTTGCAGGGACCACCCGCCTGTTGGAAAACTCGCCAAGCTTCGCGCCTACCATTCTTGGTGGCTTGCAGGCAGCCGCAGGTTTGACCCAGGGCGATGCAGATCTGGAAACCTTCCTGAACGTAAATCAGGCGATGCTCGACTCAGTTGACCCAATCAACTTTGCTAACGAGCTGGCGGTATCCGGCACGGTTCTCGCGCAGATTGAAGGCGACCGTACAACCCCTAACGCGGCAGATACCCGTTACGGCGCAAACAACGGGCCACTGAATATCACCTTCCCGAATGGTATGCACATACATTCGTTTACTGCACCACTGACCGGTTCTGAGGCGCTGGCAGCCGTTATGGGGGCCACAGGTATTACTCCAACAGACACCCTGACAAGTGCCGAGATTCCGGCAATCACGCGCTACACGTACGGAGTACATGCTACTCCTGCCCTACCGCAGGAAGTGATTGCCAAGCCGGGTGATGTGCTGAAGGATCGCACCATTGCGCAAGGTGGTGAGGAGATCGTTTCTGGAGCAGCAGCCAAAGGTACCTTTGGTGCCATGATCCAGAAGACCATCGAGCTGATTGGCGCACGCTTGCCGTAGCCCTTTCGGATAGCCCGATACCAAACCGCCATCTTTGATGGCGGTTTTTTTATGCCCCAGATTCACCCCAGTGCTACCAAGGCCGAACACAAAAAAGCCCGGAGCACAGGCTCCGGGCTTTTCAATTGCTTATCCTCCCAGGCAACTAGCACCTGGGTCTGGATCCACTTAATTCCGAATGGTTATCTCACCATCCGTCAACAGGTTTTGCTCAATCTCTGCCTCCGTAAAGAGCAGCTTGCGCGCATCTTTAGCTGAGTAGCGCTGACTTTGATCAGTGAAGAAGTCCGATTCAGAGTCTGTTGATTGAGAGTAGCTAAGAAGCCCGTAAGCTTCCGGCCCCTGATCAGTAAACTCCAACCCGAAGTGCCAGCTTGTACCACGAGCAATCAGCCAACCTTCACCCTCATTCGGAGACAAGCCAGCAGCAACCCGCCCCCCACCTGCCCACGTGTACACAGGTGTGGTAACACGGGGAAACCGTGAATCTTCTGCATACGCACTGTTCACCACACCAATCGCGTTAAAGGCTCCATCAACAGAACCATCCCCACCATGCCAGGGTATTCTTGCTGACAGGGTAGTGGCATTTGCCGGATTTCCACCCGCTACAACACCACCAGAGGCCTGATAATACTGCACATCGCCTAGCTGGCTATCCAGATCAATACCGGCATCATCAAGCAGCACCACTGCTGCAGCAAGAGACTGAAGCATAGGGTCATCTGCAGTACCAGCGTTCGCTGTGGACGGACCTGCCGGCGTATTGACCGGATCCGCTGGATCAAATGCCGTTGTCAGATCATCTGGAAAACCGTGGCGATAAATATCAACAAAGGTTCTGAAAAGGCTCGCACCGCTGCTGGTCAGATCGTAAGTGCCATTCCAGTTCGCCAGTACATCACACGCCTGCGTGAGACTTTGCGTACCAGGGCTAGCAACCATTGGGCTGGCCGGAAGCAGGCTCTGAGGTACGTTAACCGCTGTTGAGCCAATGGCAGAGCAGCGGTCTCGCAGTTCAGGCAAAAACTCTTCTGCGTACCATGCCCTGTTATTCCAGATGGTATCAATCAAATCCCGGGCACTGAATTTTCCATCTTGGCCTGCGGGCGGCTTGGCGTTAGCGTCAAGACCCGGATCTGTCGGGTTTTCCAGCATTTTGATGCCAATGCGGGTACGGGTATTTATCTCTGCATTTTCATCGCCAAACATTGGCGAAAACCCGGTGAGGAAAGCATTTGGGTTGGTAGCCCAATAACTGCTGTTAGAGTTCTGAACCCAGTCTGTGCGTGCCAGCATTGGCTTTTGGTCAAACGGTACCAGCCCGTTATTACATTCACCTTTTATCCAGTCGTCTCTGGATTTTGAACCATCCAGCAGGGTAATGCCGCTATTATACAGCTGGTTAAAGTCGGGATCGGTTCTCTTAAGGGTTAAAACCGCAATCGCAGCTTCTGAGAGGTTTGGCGCTGAACTGCTGTCAATATAAAACGCATTGCCCTGATCATCCGCATACGTGCTGTTTACCCAGAGTGTTGAACCGCAGTTCCGGAATACGTCTTTAAACTCCTCCAGATTGCTCGCCCGGCTCATGCCCAACCAGCTATCCAACAGCCTGGTTGTGTCTGCATTCGCATCACGATAGGTATAAGCTGCCGGCTCCTTATTAACCAGCCCCGTCCCGCCCCAGACAGGGAACGCCGGGCTTGCCTGATTTGCCGCAAGCATGGGGCCATA
>DATJDA010000183.1:0-7423 GCA_035497695.1 Marinobacter sp.
TAAACCACATCAAAGCTGCTTTCTCTGACGAGGGCATCATTGCCCATATATGGGAGATTTCGATTCAGTTCTGCAACCAGAGCTATGGGTGTGCCTTCCGATTCCCGCTCACGCATGAGTGGCAGCAGATCAAGAGACAGATCCGGATTACAGCTCAGGCTGACCATTCCGGGTTCACCAACCATCTCGCCAGGCGAAACCATCTGTGCAACAACATTAATATTCTGTGCCATCAAATCTCGTACAGCGTGTGTGTAATTACTACCCACATACTGACGCTGTTGCGACGAATTGTGCAGATAACTGCCCGCCTTGAAGAAGAACTCGGAAACCATCACATTTTTTGGAAGCTGGTTATTCAGCACGTCCCGGGCATAGGCAAGCTCTGGTATCTGCCCATACAGTCGCTCGGCAATGGGGGCCATAAGGCGGCCCTTGAGCGAAGAGCCCCCCTGGGGAGCAACCAGTGACAGCGCCGTAGCAATGTGCAACTGAATTTCGGGATCGTCTTTTGCCCGCTGGTACAGCGCATTAACAAAGCGAACCGGCTTTCCAAGCCCCAGAGGCAAACCCAGCCGGATATTTTTCCCCACCCGGGCTATCACCTCATCTACGCAGGCGTTTACGTTACTCCGACGACGACTTTCTTCCGCCATAACCAAACTCCATATTGGTGTGCAGATCTTTACTGAGGTGAATAATCACACGCCATCCGTAGACAGGCAAATGAGCTGAGCGATGATTTTAAAAGGAGAGGAAAAGTATTATTCGGGGAGACAAAACACAAGGTTTTCCGGAATCAGAAATTCCACTTCAGGTTAAGGCAGGCGCCTTCATCCAGCAGAGCGATGCCATGATCAGCCCGAGCAGACTGGGAAGCGTAACGCTTGCCGTGATCTTTTGATTGCGAAAATGTCAGGGAAAGAAGACGCGAGCCAATTTCGCTGAATGCCTCTATATCGTCATCTTCGTCATAATCGCCCGCTGCCCGCTTTTGTTGCTCGTACAAATCAACAACCGAAACAGTTTTGCTCATTCCATCATAGCCATGCTCGGCCGCTTCAGCGCGTACGACAAAAGCAACCAGATTGAGAGCGAGTAATGCGATAAATATGCGAATAATCATGACACTTGAGAGACCTTTTAATCGACCCGGAATATTACGGGTACTTAGGATTAAAGTCTAATGGTTGAGGCCGTAAAAGATGTGATTTCGTACACATTAGTGCCGGTTTTTTGTCACTGAACGGCTGCGATAATGTCAACATCTATTTTTTTACATTTCAATTTGTAATTTCCCCATTAAATTGATGCTCCCGGCTTAATCGAACAGACGCAGTTGCGCTGTTGGTGCGTTATCGTCCCGAAAGCGTACGCCCAGCCCCAGCAAACGAACAGGTCGCTCCTTATTTCCCGCCAATTCTTGCAGAAGTGGCAGGTAATCTTCAGCATCGGGTTCACTAACACCAACCCTGACACGCTCCAGAGTGTGTGTGGAAAAGTCACTGTAGCGAATTTTGACAAATAGCTTATGTATAGGCTTGTCGCGCACTTTGCGGGAAAGCCTGCGGTTCAGATCAGCCACTAATGACACCATAACTGCCTCACAGGCCACTCTGTCTGGCAGGTCTTCTGAAAACGTGCGTTCAACACTGACAGACTTGGCCACTCTGGACACAACTATGGGCCTGTCATCCTGGCCATGGGCCATCTGATACAACCGATAGCCCTGCTTTCCAAAACGTTCTGTTAACACCTCCGGCCCCAGCATGCGCAAATCCTTACAGGTTTTAACGCCCAGATCATGCAGCTTCGAAGCCGTTACACGGCCAACACCAAAGAGCTTTTCCACCGGCAAAGCGAGCACAAAAGCATCGACATCTTCAGGCCGGATCACGTACAAGCCATTTGGCTTTTTCCAGTCACTGGCAATTTTAGCCAAAAATTTATTAGGTGCGACACCGGCCGAAATAGTAATCCCTACCTCTCGCTCCACTCGCTCCCGCAGATAGCGTGCCATCAGAGTGGCACTGCCCTTATGGTCGGTAACATCAGACACATCAAGATAGGCTTCATCCAGTGACAACGGCTCCACAAGATCGGTCAGCTCACGTAGAATAGCCATCACCTGCTGTGAAACCACCCGGTAACGAGGCATATCCACAGGCACGGTTACCAGGCCGGGGCATCGCCGCCGGGCCTCACTGCCGGGCATTGCAGAGCGCACGCCAAAGGCCCGTGCTTTATAGTTGCAGGTAGTGACCACACCCCGGCTGCCGTCGCCACCGACTGCCAGCGGCACATCCCGCAGGCTTGCATCGTCGCGCATTTCCACCGCTGCGTAGAAGCAATCGCAATCTACATGGATAATTTTGCGCTGAAGCATAAACAGAGGGCTCGCGTTAACATTCTGTACATTTATACAGCCTTGTATCTTAAAGTAAGATGCTGAGAATGTCAGGAACCCCAATGATCACAACTTATCAACATTGAGAGGCTTCATGAGCAACCCCATTCCTTTGCCCAGTCGCACCGAAATAGAAGCCGCCGCTTTTCGCCGTCTGGTAGCGCACCTGCAGAACAGAACCGATGTGCAGAACATTGATCTGATGAATCTGGCAGGCTTCTGCCGTAACTGTCTGTCAAAATGGTATCGTGCAGAAGCTACAGAGCGCGGTTATGATCTGTCCGATCCGGATGCCCGGGAAGAAATCTATGGCATGCCATACGAGCAATGGAAAGCCGATTATCAGGCTGGCCCCAAACAGGACCACCACGAATGACGGTGAATGAGCTTGTCCGTATTCACCTGGCATCGCTGAATGCGGGCCACGCGAACTTTGACGACACGCTAGCGCTGATTGAGCGCCACTTTGAGTACCAGCCTACCGGTTTCCACAATGGCCCTTTATACAATGCAGCCGGTGAAAATTCCGGTTCCTGCCGGGTTTTTGCTCTGGGTCGCCATTGTAATTTGCAGGAGGCAGACACCTTGAAACTGTTCGCCCAGCATTACAATCAGGTTATAGACAACCCGGCGGGCGATAGTCATGGCAATATCCGCCAATACATCAGCACGGGCTGGTCAGGTATTCAGTTTGAGGGAGAGCCCCTGAAGTTGCGCCCGACCACACACACCACGGAAGAGACCCATTCATGACTGATACCGCCACCCCCGGGGTAAAAAAGGGTTTTCAGTTAAAAAGCGCCAGTATTTCCATGACCGCACTGGAGCTTTATAACTTTGACGACAACGAGTTTGAAGAAATACTCAGAGACAAAATCAGCCAGGCGCCGGGGTTCTTCAAGGATATCCCGATTATTGTCAGCCTTGAAAAATACAAGGGGCTCGACAGCGAACTGGATTTTTTCAAGATTATCGGCACCTGCAGGCGGCACAATATTCATGTTGTTGGTGTTCGTGGCGGTAATGATGACCAGCGCAGACTTGCCCGGGGTGCATCTCTGGCACTGTTACCAGCCAGCCATCAGCGCGAGCGCACACAGGAACCAGAGCACTCGGTTGCTACTGCCGACAATGGCCACGCTGCAGCAGAGCCTGTTACTACCAACAGTTCCGGCCCTGCACCGGCCCGGATAGTTACCCAGCCTGTCCGGTCGGGCCAGCAGATTCTCGCTCCCGAGGGAGATCTGATTATTCTGGCATCCGTACAGGCCGGCGCGGAAGTTCTGGCGGCGGGTAATATTCACGTGTACGGACCACTGCGCGGGCGCGCTCTGGCCGGTATTCATGGCGCCGAATCAGCCCGGATATTCTGCCAATCCCTTGAGGCGGAGCTTGTGTCCATCGCAGGACAATATAAAATCTCCGAGGATCTTCAAGGTAACCGCTGGAAAAGTGCTGTACAAATTCAGCTCAGGGATGACTTGCTGGTGGTAACACCACTGGATAAGGCCTGAAACCCAAACGCCTTTGAATTTATAATTTTGACCGGATAATTCGGCAGACACGACGAATCCACCGCGAAACAGGAATCTAACCTTGGCTAGAATTATTGTCGTTACTTCAGGAAAGGGCGGCGTTGGCAAAACCACCACCAGCGCCTCGATCAGTACCGGTATTGCCAAACGTGGCCACAAGACCGTTGTTGTCGATTTCGACGTAGGCCTGCGTAATCTGGACCTGATCATGAACTGCGAACGACGGGTTGTTTACGACTTCGTTAACGTAATTCAGGGTGAGGCCACGCTGAATCAGGCGCTGATTCGCGACAAGCGCGTCAAGACACTCTATATACTGCCTACATCGCAAACCCGTGAAAAAGAGGCACTGACCAAGGAAGGCGTTGAGCGGGTAATCAACGAGCTTTCAGAAACCTTTGACTACATCATTTGCGACTCGCCTGCCGGTATCGAGCACGGTGCACTCATGGCTCTGTATTACGCTGATGAAGCCATAGTCGTGACCAACCCGGAGGTTTCCTCTGTTCGGGACTCCGACCGTATTCTCGGCATTCTTCAGAGTAAATCACGCCGCGCAGAAATGGGCCTGGAGCCTGTCAAGGAACATCTGCTGCTAACCCGGTACAATCCGGACCGAGTAGCAAAAGGCGAGATGCTGTCCGTCGGCGATGTTGAAGAGATTCTTGCCATCCCTCTACTGGGCGTTATTCCGGAAAGCCAGGTGGTGCTTAATGCATCCAACCAGGGCCTTCCGGTGATTCTTGAAGAAGACAGCGACGCAGGCCAGGCCTATGACGATGCTGTTGCACGCCTACTGGGTGAGGAGCGGGAACACCGTTTCATGACCGCCCAGAAGAAAGGATTTTTCTCACGGATGTTCAAGGGAGGCTAAGCAATGAGTTTCCTAGATTATTTCAAGGTCAAAAAGCAGAATACGGCAAGCGTTGCCAAAGAGCGCCTGCAGATTATTGTTGCTCATGAACGAGGCCAACGGGGCCAGCCAGACTACCTGCCTCAGCTTCAGCAAGAGCTGCTGGCGGTTATTCGCAAGTACGTTCAAATAAGCGATGACATGATTCAGGTAGAAGTAGACCGCAACGGAAATTGCTCAGTGCTGGAACTGAACGTTACCCTGCCAGAACGCTAAGGCCTGGTGACCAGGCACCGAACCTTGCCGCTGGCTCATCACCAGCGGGCGAAGTGATCTTCCATCAATCCCTGTAACCCGGTTACGGGGATTTTTGTACCTGCATCATCCGTGACATGGCCCTTGAATGTTCCGATAAACTGCCTGAAATTTGACGCCAGCACCAGGGCGTTGAGTTTTTCCTGGCGCATGCTCGCAGGAACAAACTGCAAGTCAACGCGCCCATCTTCCGTGCGCACATGCCAATCCTGACCGGGATGATACCGGTCAAAACTGAACCGTGCTGCCCCCAGTTTGATGCAGCAGCCATCCAGCCAAAGTGCATTTTCATTCATTCCGGTTTCATTGACCCCGGCTGCCAGATTCAACCCCACAGAGCGCCCATCAGACAGCCTTCCCGCCAAACAGGCCCAGTTCCAGGCAGTTTCCCGGCGCATAAAGCCACAGCTCCAGTCAATCGAACCACGAGTGGATTCATCACACCGCCAAACCCGGTTGCCCCAGCGCACCTCTCCTTCAACCGCCAGTCCTGCTGACTTTCTGGTGAACACCCACCCATTATAGCCAGCGGGACACACCAGACGCAGTGGATCCTTGTCATGCTTCAGCTCAAGGTCTATCTGAATATTGCCGGGTGCCGTCACGGTAACCGTGCGACCATCCGCACCGGCAATAATTTTCATGGACACACCCCCTTTCGTGAAGGATGCATCGCCACTCTCTGGTTTTGGCTCTATGTGCGTCCCGATCCCGAACGGCTGCAGAAACGACTGCTCCAGCAAGGTACCGGTTTCGAAATCGTACAAATAGAAAAACCCGTTACCCACCAGATTCAGATCAACCAGTGCCATTCCAAACACCCAGCCTGGTGCCATGGCACTGACAAACTGAAACTGGTTAAAACGCAAGCGACGAGCCATCCGGGAACGAGGCTTATCCATCACCGTACGCAAGTCATAATCCAGGTAGTTAATCTCATCAACCGGGCATTCAAGAATACCCGCAGAGATCCTACCCTGCTCGTTCACCAGCTTTTTAATGCTCATACACAGTCAGCCCGGGCCATTTAACAAGAAGTAATAGTAAGGCCGTTATCTGGTTCACAATCCCTTGTATCAGAATCGGTGGTCGCCAGAGTGCCATGTTAGACTGCCGCCTCCATTATTAGGGAAGTGTAGCTTATGAAACATACCGGAGCCCATTGTTGTACGGGCCGGGTGGTTACCATGAGTAGTGTTTTATGGGCACTACTGGTTACCGTCCTTGCAGCCACCAACGTTAAAGCAGAGCTCCCTGCGGAGAGCGATGACGGCTGGAAACTGCGGGAAGAAGTTGGCAACATTCGTGTTTATACCACGGACCAGGATGATTCCAGCTTCAAGGCATTCAAGGCTGTTGCACTTCTGGATACGCCAATTGAAAACCTTATGGCGGTGATGGTTAACCCAAAATCCTGCATAGAATGGGTGCTCAACTGCTCAGAATCTTACGGCTTTGGCAAAGGTAATTTTAACAATCGTTATGCCTACTCGGTTAATGACCTGCCCTGGCCGGTAACAGACCGGGATTACGTGCTGCACATTCGCACCCATGGTGATAAAGCCTCTGGCGAAATTGTCATGAACCTGGACGCCACCCCCAACAAAAGAGCCGAGATTCCAAGCCGAATCCGGGTAAACCGGTCAGGCACACTGTACCGCTTCATTCCTGAAGGCAGCAAAACCCGAATGATCTGGGTTCAGCACACAGACCCAAACGGTGCTTTGCCAGGTTGGCTGGTAAACTCACTGCTGGTAGATATCCCCGTCAAATCACTACAGGCACTGGAACAGGTCGCTGCAAAAGAGCAGTATCAGGGTTACGAGCTCATCTACGATACGGACGGCCAGCTTATTGATGTACGCCCCTCAGGTAACTGAGGGGGTAATAGGGGGTGACGCCCATTCAGGGAATGGTTAAGCTCCGGTAAAAGGATTCTTACACAGGCGTCGCTCAATGACCGTTCTCGCATACGAGATCATGACTCCCAGCATTAAAGCAGTTCCGCAATCATGGACTATGGACAGGCTGGCCCACTTTCTTACCGACAATGGAATTAACGGCAGCCCCGTTACAGATGAAAGTGGTGAAATTGTTGGTATTGTAACCCTCACCGACATTACCGAGTTTCGCTGGAACGCCAAACGCTCTGGAATTGACACCAAACTGACACCGGAAGAAGAGCGGGAGGCCCGCCGCTTGCGGATGGCGATATTCGAAGAAATGAGTAAAGTACCGGTTGAGGTTCGGGATATTATGACCCCCGGAGTTTTGTCCGTTGACGAACAAACGCCGGTACGTGAGATTGCAAAT
>DATJDA010000184.1:0-6883 GCA_035497695.1 Marinobacter sp.
CAGAGGGTAGCCGTTATGGTCGTTGTATTCATCGGTTCAGAATACCGTAAATCCGGGCCTGGCGCCCGGCGTGAAGGTCTTTTCTGAATAGGCTATAATCCCGCGGATTTTGGCAGGTGCTGCATCAGGACGATGCTATGAAAACAGATAAAACATGGAGAGTTGAATGACCAGCTATACGGAAAATTGTCTGGATGATTGGCAGGCGTGCCTGAGTCCGCAGTGCCAGGCAGCACTGGTGAATGCCCGAAAAAGTGTTGACCGACGGGGTGGAGCTACCATCACCGTCGAAGATTTCTTGCTTTCCCTTCTCGACTCCTGCCTCCCGATAACCCGCTTTCTGCACGGCCACGGTATCGATATGGACGAATTGATTCGTACTATCCAGTGCGAACAGCCCATTGTCACAGAGGTGGGTAGGGAAGGACTGCTGTCGTCTCAGCTGATTTATTGGTTTGCATCCACACGTCAGGTTTGTGATTCACCTTGGCTGGACTGGCCAATATTGCTGGGGGTGTTAGCTCACAAAACCGAACGGTTGCAGGATAAAGCCTACGTTGCGGTTTTGGAGCAGGTGTCTGTTTGGCCAGGCAAGGTTGGTGACACTGAGTCGAATGGACCAGGTAGCCATAATGAAGCGCCTGTTGTCATAGCTGACTCCGACTGGCTGGAGCTGTCTGATGATGTGGCTGTTGCTCTGTCTGCCTCTGCAGATGCACTGGTTTGGATTCGGGGAGAGCGAGGCTCTGGTAAATCCTGCTGGTTGCAGAGTTTGTTGCCATCGCTGGAATTTGGCTACATTCAGATAGATCTTCGGCGAGAGGCAGATGTACTTGCCAATGATCTGCCGGTCATTCCAGCAAGCACCGAAAATGGGCAGCGCTGGCCGGTACTGATTCTGGACAATATGCCGCCCGCGGATCTGCTGGTGCTGATGAACAATGCCTGTAGTCTTGCAAACGAACTGGTTTCCCGCTGGGCTGGCCCGGTTTTGCTGCTTGGGCCGGATTGCGCCTCAGATGACGCAGGCGTTTTGGGGCGACTGCTGGGCCGGCCGATCGATATGTTCGAGATGCCAGGTTCAGGCACTGTTCAGCGTAAAGCCATTCTCACTGCCCATCAGGCGGCGATCGAAAAACGCTGGAGTATAGAGTTGCCGTTCTCGGTTATTCATTATGCGGCTACCCGTCGCAGCCAATGCGTCAGCTCGCCGGGTGGAATGCTTCAGTGGGTTGAAAGAGCTGCCGCCAGGCTTAGCCTTGTGGCCAGGCGTGGTCCCGTCAGGGCAGCGGCCCTTGCTGGCCAGAGTGACACCTTGTACCGGCATAGTCTGGTTGCCTTGGCTCGCAATGAGCCCGTAGAAGGTTTTGAGGATGCGCTACGTGAACTCCAGATCGTAAAGGCCGCGGCTGAAATAACCTGGTATGAACGCAAAGCCGCCGGAACCTTGCGCCGGCTTTCTGTAGAGGACCTCCGGCAAGAGCTTGAACGATGGGTTGCAGCCCGTCCCGGGCCAGTTCACTATGTGCTGCATTGTGATAACAGGAGTGGGGAGTCTGCAAATGCAGGATCTGGAAATTTATATTCGTGATCTGTCGCCGGGTGCGGTTTCGGAGTGGCTTTCAAGTCATCTCGACAAGCTTGAACTTGACGATTCTCAGGTGTTGTCTGTAGTTAAGGGCAGTGCATTGTACGAGGGCAGCCGATTAAACATAATCTTGTATCCTGGCGCGTTCGGCAAGCGCTATGCCTCGCTGGTGATTGAAGGCGAGCGGTTACCCTGGAATACAGATCTTGACTGCGCACGCAGTGCGTGGCGCTCCATAGATACAGAAATCCGGTGTAGTCCGGGGGATTGGAAGGAAGGTGAGCCTGTTGAAGAAGATAAGTGGTGGCGGCTCGATGAGAGAGGTGAGCAGCAGGTTGTCTGGAATTAAAAAAGGCAGCCGAAGCTGCCTTTCCTGATAAAGCTCAGGCCGTATTAATCGCTCAAAATAGACACGTTATCTGCTTGCAGGCCTTTATCTGCCTCAACTACGTTAAAACGAACCAGTTGGCCCTGACGCAGAACGCGACGCCCGCGACCACGAATGGCGCGGAAATGAACGAATATCTCATCACCGCTGTCGCGAACAATAAAGCCGAAGCCTTTTTTCACGTTAAACCATTTTACGGAGCCTTCTTCGTCGCCTTCAGGGCTGTCTTCATCATAGTCACCCTCTTCGTCATCGTCGTAATGATGACTGCTGCTGGGGCGAGCGCCCACACGGGATGATGTATTACGCTGGCCAGCCTGCTGTTTGCCAGAAAAAGCAATGGCAAGAAAACCAACAAGGCCAAAAATAACAAGAGCAAAAATGTAAGCTGCGATGCCACCGGTACTTCCAAGTGCTTCTACAAGCTCACCAGCGGCCAATAGCCGAAGCGGTTCTGGGGTGGATGAAAGTAAGAAAGCAAGTACCAGTGGTGCGGGGATAGCGACCAAAATAGCAACAAGGATCGCTTTGGCTGGATTACGCATTGACTAGAATATCTCCATTCGTTTAACACTAACGATAAAAACCGGATATCGGGTAAAATCGAGTATCCGGTCGATGAAAACCGCCAAATTCCTGATATAGGAAGGTGCAGGCGGCAAAAACGGCATGATACCAGATTATTTCGGGTGCTGACGAAACATCGTGTGGTCAGGTGCCATCAGTCACACTAATTTACGATTTCGGACAGGAGTGCCAACAGGCTATGACCCAGAGAAATATAGAAGCACGTCTTGACGAGCTGGAAGTGCGCCTGGCTTTTCAGGATGACCTTATCAACACCCTGAGTGAGCAAGTGGCAAAGCAGGAAATGGAGCTGCGTGATCTCTGGGCAGCAAAACAGCTATTGCACAAACAATTGAAAGAAATATCACCATCCAATATTAAACGGGAAGAAGATGAAACACTTCCCCCGCATTACTAGGGATCTTCGTTCTATTCATTGAGGGGCTGTTCACTTCTGGATGTGCGCCGCCCATTCATCAGCATTAAACCCAACGAATGCCACGCCCTCATACTCGACTACCGGCCGTTTAATAATAGATGGATTCGCCAGCATGATAGCGTGCGCAGACTGGCTGTTGATTGTAGTTCGGACCTCTTCTGGAAGCTTGCGCCAGGTTGTTCCCCGGCGATTAATCAGCGTGTCCCAGCCAATCAGCTTTTCCCATCGGGTCAGTAAGCTCTGAGTCAGCCCATCCTTTTTAAAGTCATGAAACTGATAGGAAATACCTTGTTCATCGAGCCACTTACAGGCTTTTTTAACCGTGTCGCAATTTTTAATGCCGTAAATTTTCATTGTATGTTATCCAGTGTTTTGCAGAGATCCTGCTGCAGTGCGCGGCATGCGGAGGCGCTCTGAAGCGGCTTGCCACTGTCATCGGTTACAAAAAACACGTCTTCAACCCGCTCACCCAGGGTGGCAATTTTGGCGCTGGTTAAACGTACATGATGCTTCAGTAACACTTGCCCGACTCTGGCCAGTAACCCCGGGCGGTCTGGTGTAATCAAGTCAATAATGGTCCGTTGGTTTAAGGTGTCGTTCGACAATATTACCTGAGTGGGAAAGGCAAAGTGCCTGAGTTGTCTGGGCGTTCTGTGGTGGATGATTTTTGGAAAACTCCGGGATTCGCTTAGTTCTTCAGCCAAACGCTTGCGCACCCGCTCCTTACGTGCGGGATCGGCCCCAAGCGGCTGGCCTTTTTCGTCGAGCACAACGTAGGAACTGATGGAGTACGGGCTGGCTCCCGAGCTTATTCTGGCGTCTACAATGTTCAGGTTTAAATGTTCCAGTATAGCGGTGGTGGCTGCAAACAGCGTGTCACGGTTTTTTACGTAAATAGTAATCTGCGAGTAGCCATCTGAAGGCCCACCGCGGGTATCCCGTATCAGTATCAGTGGGTTTGGGTTGTCCTTATGGGCAATGATTTCTGCAGTCTGCCAGGCTATATCAACGGTTGAATCCTGAAGAAAGTAGTCCTCGTCTACGGTTTTCCAGATACCATCGATCTGCTCATCATTAATGTTCTGGGCGTGAAGAATGGCGCGCACCTCTGACTGGGTAGCGCTCACCCATTCGTGACGATTCACCGGTGTTTCTGTTCCGCGCTGTAAGGCACGCTTGGTTTCTATATAGAGTTGGTGCAGCAGAGAGGCGCGCCAGGTATTCCAGAGTTTTGGGTTGGTTGCACTGATATCGCACACCGTTAATACGTACAGGTAGTCCAGATGGGTCTGGCTGGGCATCGTCAGCGCGAAATCATGAATAATGTCGGGGTCGGAAATATCTTTGCGCTGCGCCGTCATCGACATGAGCAGATGGTTTTTTACCAGCCATGAAATCAGTTTGGTATCCCACTCGCTGAGACTGTGCTGCTGGCAAAAGGCTTCTGCATCTGTAGCACCCAGTTCTGAATGATCCCCGCCACGACCTTTGGCAATGTCGTGATAAAGGCCGGCAATAAAGAGCACTTCGGGTTTGGGCAGGCGGTGGATCAATCGGGATGCCAGCGGGAAGTCCTGCTTGGCCTCCGCACCGCTTAGCTGAACCATATTGCGGATAACCCGCATGGTATGCGCGTCTACTGTGAACATGTGGAACAGATCGTGTTGCATCTGGCCAATAATCTGGCCGAACTCCGGCAAATAGCGGCCTAACACGTTGTACTTCTTCATTGCGGACAGCGTCTGGTCCAGTGCCCTGGGTGTGCGCAGTAACTCCATAAACAGGGCATTCACGGCAGGATCAGAACGAAACGCCTCGTCAACCAAATGCCGATGCGCGCGTATGGAGCGAATGGTGGTTGCCCGGATACCTTTGATTTCGGAATGCTGTGCCATCAGAACAAAAATTTCCATAATGGCAGAGGGGGTATAGGCGAATACCTGATTATTAACGGCTTCTATATAAGAGTTGCGAACCTGGAAGCGCTGGTTAAGCGGTTGGATATCATCTTCTGTACCTGTGCCAAGGATGGCTTCGTCGTAGTATTGGAGGATAACGTCGGCAAGCTCGGCCAATGCCAAAACGGTACGGTAATAGGATTGCATCATCAGCTCAACACCGAGGCGCTTACCCTCGTCATGGTAACCGAGCATCTTTGCCAGGGCCCGCTGGTGATCAAACAACAATCGGTTCTCGTTGCGGTTAGCAAGCAGTTGCAGGCCGTAGCGTAACTGCCAGAGCAGCGTTTCGCCCTCAAACAGAATCTGGTATTCCTCCTCAGTTAGAATGCTGAAGCGGGTCAGATCAGCGGTGCTTTGCAGCCCGAAATGCCGTTTGGTGATCCAGCCGATGGTTTGAATGTCCCGAAGTGCTCCGGGCGAGCCTTTTACATTCGGCTCAAGATTATATTCTGTATCACTGTATTTGCGATGACGCTCCTGCTGCTCCTTCCGCTTGGCAATGAAGTAATCCCGGTCGCTGATAATGGCATCAGAGTAAGCCTGTTCGGTTAACTCCTGGCGCAGCTCATCCGGGCCCGCAATGGTGCGGGTTTCCAGCAGATTGGTAAGGGTGGCTATATCTTTACTGGCTGCTGCCTTGCTTTCGGCAACGCTTCGCACGCTGTGACCAATATCGAGCTTGAGATCCCACAGCAGGGTAATAAACGCACCCAGATCCTCCTGCCAGCTTTTTGCAATATCCGTCCGGGTCAGGATTAACAGATCGACATCTGAGTGTGGGTGCAGCTCACCCCGGCCATAACCCCCAACCGCGATCAGTGCAATATCCCGGGAGCTGGCAAATGGGTACCGGTTCCAGATAAGCCGGAGGACAGTGTCTACGGCCTCGGGCCTGGAGCGAACAAGAGCCCGTACATCGGCCCCCTGACGGAAGGCTTCGGCATCGGCGTTATAGGTTTCTCTCAGCAGCTCCCGTGCGGCGGCTACCGGAGAGAGGTCCTGGCTGATGCGGAGCTCCAGCTCGCTTCGATTCACTTAAAAGGGCTCATCTGGCCGGCGGGTGAGCACTTCATAGCCATCGGCTGTTACCAGAATGGTGTGTTCCCACTGGGCAGACAGTTTGTGGTCCTTGGTTACAACGGTCCAGCCGTCTGGCAGAAGTCTGGTCTGATATTTTCCCTGATTGATCATTGGCTCAATGGTAAAAATCATTCCTTCCTTTATTTCCAGCCCGGTTCCGGGTTTACCGTAATGCATTACCTGCGGCTCTTCGTGGAATACCTTGCCAATACCGTGCCCGCAGTAATCGCGAACCACAGAATAATGGTGTTTCTCTGCGTGTTGCTGAATAACGTGGCCGATATCCCCAAGGCGGGTACCCGGTTTAACAAGCTCAATACCTTTATACAAACACTCCTGAGTGATTTTTATAAGGCGTTCCGTTCCGGGTTTCGGCTTGCCAACGATCCACATCTTGCTGGTGTCGCCGTGGTACTCATCTTTAATCACAGTGACATCAATATTAATAATGTCGCCATCCTTCAGGATTTTCTTTTCTGATGGGATTCCATGGCAAATTACGTGGTTGACAGATGTACAGACAGATTTCGGAAAGCCCTTATAATTAAGCGGAGCTGGAATCGCCTGTTGCTCATTCACGATATAATCGTGAACAATCCGATTAATCTCCTCGGTACTGATGCCGGGCTTGATGTGCTCGTCAATCATTTCGAGAACATCAGCGGCGAGACGACCCGCCACGCGCATTTTTTCAATTTCTTCCGAGGTTTTTATGGATACCTGCATTGAATTTCCCATTAATGTGTGTCAGCCCTTCATTTTAAGGGGCGCGACGGCTGGGTACAAGGTCAGCCAGTAGCAAAATTAATGGCGCCAGGGTGCCGGTTTATGGTATAAACGCGCCCGCTGGGAACGAAACC
>DATJDA010000185.1:0-3424 GCA_035497695.1 Marinobacter sp.
GGAAACTGTCCGGCTTAGTACCTACTGCTTGTTTCGAGGTGCGCATTCTACAGAGCTTCGGCACCGTGTCAACAGGTTCGGCCTGAATTATTTTCAAACATCGCCATCTTCTTGCCTGTACATATTTACCAGCCTGCCTGCCACCCTCAAATTGCGCTCTTCTCTTCCCGAGCGGCGACCTTGCGAAGCACATCTTCGCGCTCTCTATTAGTCATCCTTGTCCAGGCTGATATTTCTTCCCCGGTGCGCTGACAACCAATACATATATCCTCCTCATCCAATGCGCAGATATTTACACACGGGGAGCGAACTGTATCCGACACACTCATCTTGCTGGCTCACAACTCGCCAGCTTTTCACGATAACGGGCGGCGTTTTCGACATAATGGCGAGCACTGAGTTCGAGCATTTTTTTCTGGTTATCATTTAATTCCCGTTTGATTTTCCCGGGCGAGCCCACCACCATGCTGCCATCGGGTATCACCATACGCTCGGGGATTAATGTGTTGGCACCGATGAGGCAGTACTTGCCTATTTTTGCACCATTCAGAATCACGGCATTGATACCAATCAACGTATAATCACCAATATCGCAGCCATGAAGCATGGCCTTGTGTCCAACCGTAACGCCTCGCCCTAATGTCAGCTTTATTCCCGGATCGGTATGTAATACAGAACCGTCCTGCACATTACTTTCGGGGCCGATAGTAATCAGATCGTTATCTCCACGGATTACTACGTTGTACCAGACACTTGCACTGTCCATTAACCGCACACTACCAATGACTGTTGCATTGTGAGCAACAAACTGCCCATCTCCGACAAGCTCGGGTGTCCGGTTATCCAGCCTATAAAACATGTCGCCTTCCCTCAGGTGGTTCCCATATATTAATTTTTGCATCGTATGCAGCGTTCAGAAAGTCAACCAGCACTACTGCAGACAATCCCCATATCTGGTACCGCTCCCAGCGATAACACGGAATATAGGCGGTACTATTGAGGACGTTTATTTTGTCCGTTCGCTCCCGTCGGTCTTCAAGAAAAAAAGACAGGGGGACACGGAATATACTTTCAATTTCATCAGGATTAGGATTCAGTGGTGAATCATCCGGAATAACACCAACATAGGGTGTAACTACTATACCGTGAAGTGACATTACCTGACTAAGCGGCGAGATAATGTTGACTTGTTCGGGTGGCAGCCCAATCTCTTCATGGGTTTCGCGCAAGGCAGTGGCCGCCAACGACAAGTCTGTTGGGTCCCGCCTGCCCCCGGGATAAGCAACCTGCCCGCGATGAGTGCTCAGGTTTGCAGATCTCAGTGTAAAAATCATTTCAGGGTTAAGGTCATTATCAGTAACTGGCACGAGAATGCCGGCTTCCGGATAATCCAGCGCCAGATGCTTTGGAGCGTAGCCAGCCAGTCGTTTGGCAAGTAAGTCTCGCAAATGAAAGCTCCATGCGTAAAAAATGTTGAATAAGACAGATTCGACCGTGACAGTTAAACTGATCACCTGATAAATCCTAGTATACGGGGAAAAACATGAAGTATTGCAGCACTTGCGGCCATTTAGTTGAGCAACGCATCCCCGAAGGCGATAACCGTCATCGCTACGTGTGCCCAAGCTGCCAGACAATACATTATCAAAACCCACGCATTATCGCCGGCACAGTTCCAGTCTGGGACGGAAAGATTCTGCTCTGCCGCCGTGCAATTGAGCCCCGTTACGGTTACTGGACACTACCGGCCGGTTTTATGGAAAACGGAGAAACAACCGTTGAAGCCGCCGCCAGAGAAACTCTTGAAGAGGCTCTTGCTGATGTAACGATTGACGGGCTGTACTCTATAGTTGATGTGCCGCACATCAATCAGGTTCACATGTTCTACCGGGCAACCCTCAAAAATGACAGTTTTGGTGCCGGAGAAGAGTCCCTTGAGGTGCAGCTGTTCGCGCCGGATCAGATTCCGTGGGATGAGTTGTCATTTCCAACCGTCCGAAAGACTCTTGAGTTATTTCTGGAGGACCTGGCGAGCAAATCGTTTGGTGTGCACATTGAAAACATTCGGCGCACGATAAATACCTCCCCGCCAAAGTGTTGATCAAAGGTCCTCAAGACGGTAAACGTCGTATGCCGGCTCTTCATATGGATGAGCTGCTTTAAGTGCCTTTAGTGCGCCTTGGATATATCTGTCTTCACAAACCAGCTCAACTTTATACTCAACAACTTTTTCCAGTTGGCCTTGTTGACCCAGGTGCGGATTGCTACCTTCCAACGGGCGGAACTGCCCCTCTCCCCGGCACTGCCATGCGCAATGGTCGTAGTCGCCAATACGCCCAGCGCCAGCCGTGAAAAGCGCCTGTTTTGTCTGCTCAAGATGAGTCTCCGGCACGAAAAAACATAGCTTATACATCGAGAATACCTCTCAACAATCAAATATTTTTGGACAGATTAACAGCTTAGAAACTTACCCACAGATTCTGTGGATAACTCTGGGGAAAGTTTTCAAGAATGCGCTCCAATACCCTGCAATTACTGCTTTCAGGTTAAATTGGCGACAAAATCACCCGATTAACTTTATTGTTATCTTTCAAATAGTTAGTTTAATCAAATACAATTTGCAATTAACTTTCCTGTTTTACTGCCGGAACAAACAAAGATATATTCAGAATGTGCATAAAAAAACGGAGTCAAGGAGTATTTGTTGATGAAAAGCAAAAAAGCTGGCATCAGCTTGATACCCACAGGAGTACAGCCGAAGCCAGCTTAAACAAGAAAGACTGTGTCAGCTAAACCATCGTCTAGCATTTCTGAACATACGAATCCAGGGGCCGTCTTCCTGCCATTCCTCAGGATGCCATGAGTGCTGAACGGAGCGGAAAAGCCTCTCAGGATGAGGCATCATGATCGTCACTCTGCCATCACGGGTTGTGACACCAGAGATACCTGCTTCAGAGCCATTCGGGTTGTATGGGTACCGGGTTGTTACCTGACCACGGTTGTCCACATACCTCAAAGCCACCAGCTCACTTTCCACCAGTGCGGCTGCCGACGTGTTCCCCGAGAACTCCACCTGCCCTTCGCCATGGGCAACCGCAATCGGCATCCGCGAGCCAGTCATTTCATCAAGAAACGCTGATGGTGAGGGAGGCACTTCCACCATGACCAGACGCGCTTCAAACTGCTCTGACTGGTTTCGAACAAACCGGGGCCAGCCTTCGCTACCGGGCACCAGCTCTCTCAGATTAGAAAACATCTGACATCCGTTACAGACTCCAAGCGTCAGAGTGTCCTGACGGTTAAAGAACGCAGCGAACTGGTCACGAACACGATCATTAAAAAGGATAGACTTCGCCCAGCCTTCACCTGCTCCGAGAACATCTCCATAAGAAAACCCGCCGCAAGCTGCAATACTCTGGAAAGC
>DATJDA010000186.1:0-7643 GCA_035497695.1 Marinobacter sp.
TGCTTTCACCTGTTGAAATCAGCCACCCTGCAAGCGACACATCAATTAAAACCATAAAAATTCGCAAAATTGGGGGTAGCCCGCAGCTTGCTGGTCTTGAAGCGATCAGCACCCGTCCTACGGATGTCGTTATGCATGCGACGAATAAACAATCTGCTGAAGTTGAGTATTTTGTCGACGGTGATCCGGGCGGGGAGTCAGAAATAAGGATAAGCCTCCATCCCAGCAGTACGTATCGCTGGGTGCAGAAGACCTTGCGGGTAAGAATAGATCCTATCGATTAATAAGACGGGTAAGGCTCCATCTGGATTCCCCCCCCGTAACATCATAGTGGGACGGATCCAGGCCGTCGGTCCCGTGGGGTAGGCACTCTCTGACGGTCACAGTTTCATCGGCACTTCTGCCTTCGTTATAGCTGGCCAGATCGATGATTTTGGCAGATTTAAGCGGCTGCTGGTTTACATCGGTCATCACCATCACTCGTGGCCATAACCGCCGCTCTGGCGAATGGGATACAACAATTCCACGCTGCCCATCCGTAAGCTCTACGAGGCTGCCAGTCGGATAAATACCAATCGACTGTATGAAGCTTTCAATCAGATCTTCCTGAAACTCGATATTCCTCATATCGTAAAGCAGTGTCACCGCTTTAGCTGGTGTCATTGGCTCGGATGTGTTCCTTGGCTCGATGAGCGATTCAAAGAATTCCGCAACACCGGCTATCTTCGCAAGCAGAGGAATCCGATCACCCCGAATACCTTCCGGAAAACCAGAACCATTGTGTCGCTCACGATGCCCCTGCACCACGCTCAGAACAGCACGTGAAAATCCGGAACGTGACAGCATTTCCACGCCCTGCTCTACATAAGTGCGATAGCGGGCGAATTCTTCTGCGTCCAACAGCCCTTCGCGGTTCAGTAAATCCTCTGGCAGTTTTGTCTTGCCAACCTGAGAGAGCAGACAGCCCAAACCCAGGTGATTCAATAAGCCTTCATTAAGACCAAGCTGACGACCACAGACCAGCGCCCAGACAGACGTGTTCAGCGCATGGCGATATAAATAATCATCATGCTGGCGGGTTCTGCTCAGCCAGAGCAGTGCATTTGGCTGGCGAATAACACTACTTACCATTTTACTGGTGATCAGTGCGATCGGCTTGAGATCTGCCACTCCGTCATATCGGACTGTTTCGAAAAGGCGATGCAGTGCCTGCTCAGCATCTTCCAGAAGTTGCCTTGAAGCTTTAATTTCCTTTTGCAGCGTTGTCTTGACCTTATAATCAGCCGGCTCGCGAATGTGCAGCGGCGGCAGCTGTAGCTCTTCTCTACCCTTGCTATGCTGGCGGGCACTCCGGGCAAATGCACTTTTTCCTTTGCCGCTTACATCTTTCGATTCACGCGCTTCTGCGACATCAACCATTACCCAGGAGCAGTGGGAAGTCAGTGTCCGGACATCGTCCTGGGAACGAATGTGAAAGCCCTGAATGGGAAAAGGGGTCTGGTGCCACGGCCTGTCCAGATCAGACACAAACATGCCGATCTCCAGATCGTGTACTGCAATCTTCCTCTGTTGAATACCCACATGGCACCTCGGCATCTGAAATCTTTGATAGCTACCATTTTGACGAAGTACAAGAAAGAGTCCATTACAATTTGGTAGCCAGAAGTAACCTCAAAGGCACAAAATGTAACCTTGGCACTCAACAAGAAACAAGATGTAGCAATGTGACCTCAGTCACACTATAGGTGCAGACTGTATCACTCCGCGTCACACTCTGATTTATCAAATGCCGGCATTTTTGCCAGAAATGAACCCCGGGGGGCTTTGCGAACGTAAACTGTATAAGGGACAGAAGATGCGCGGATATAATCCATATTGCGCTTGTCGTCCCCTTCACCCTGAGAAACCGCCACAGGCTCACAGGAAACCAGCAGGTCAAACTTGTTACCTAATTCAGCTATACGGCCTCTCTTGTCGGAAGGATTGACCGACAGACAGCGAGTTGCCTCAGTTACCGGGCCACCTTGCAAAGCGTGCAGGTCAAGCCCGGGTTGTCCACAGGCACGAATGCCATCACCACATACCCCGGCACTTTTATGGGAGTCGTCATACAGGCGCCAGGCGCGCTCACTACATTGGGTTTCAAGCAGTATTGCCGTTGACTTATCACTCGCAAGCCACCAGCCAGGGTACTCTGCAGTATCCCAGGATAATCGCACCTGCCGCGCTTCACCTGCGGAATTCTGTGCCGGAAGCATGGCGTAATGTGAATAGTAGGAAGCACACCCGGACAGCAATAAAAGAGGCATCACAAGCAAGAAAAAACGCTTCATTTTCAATCCTCACCCTCATCGAATTGCAAACCATATCCGTCGTTGGTTTTACGAACTACCACCATGTTGAGCATAGGTGCAGGTACAGGCAGCCCCTGCACCTGGACAGTCACTTTATCGCCCATTACCGGACTGAATGGTTCGGTATCAACAACAACAAACACGCCGCCATCCGAGATGTCACGGGTGGAAAACACAAACTCACCAAAACCCGGGTGGTTAACCTTAACTTTGGCACTCATTGCCGTACGTATATGTACCCTTCGTTCGTTCGTAGCCATTTAAAAAATCCGTGATTTCGCATAGTTTTTATGATGTTCCGAAGCATACCACCATTTTTTAATAAATAGACCAAATGGGATATTGACTCCTTAGTAAATACAAATGAGAATGGTTGGCGTTTTAAATGCCCGTTTTTGAATACTGTTTAACGGGCCCAATTTAGTGTGATTAAAGGATAGAACACCATGCAGATAAAGCTGGCGGCAACAGCAGCAATTGCGTTTAGTTTACTCCCCCTTCCTGCCCTGGCAGCGGGTGAGGTAAACATTTATTCATACCGTCAGGCATACCTTTTAGAGCCCTTGCTTCAGGCGTTCGAGAAAGAAACCGGTATCGATACCAATGTTGTATTTGCCAAACAGGGTCTTGCTGAGCGGCTTGAACGAGAAGGCCGGAACAGCCCGGCTGATGTTGTTATGACTGTTGATATATCCCGCATTAGTGAATTGGTTGAACGCGACCTGGTGCAGGAAGTTCATAATGAAACCCTTGAGCACAACATTCCTGCAAATCTTCGTCACCCGGAAGGCAAATGGTTTGCACTTACTACTCGCGGACGGCTGATCTTCACGTCTAAAGAGCGGGTTAATGAAGGTGACATTACCACCTATGAACAACTCGCGGATGAGCGCTGGAAAGGTCGCATCTGTACTCGCAGTGGCAAGCACCCTTATAACATTGCCCTGATCTCATCCATGATCGTTCACCACGGAGAAACCTACACAGAAAACTGGCTGCAGGGCGTAAAAAATAATCTTGCCCGCAAACCACAGGGTGGCGACCGCGATCAGATCAAAGCTATTGCCGAGGGCGTCTGCGATGTTGCCATTGGGAACAGTTATTATTTTGGCAATATGCTGCAGGACGATAACCAGCGGCCAGCTGCAGAGAAGGTTCGCCTGGTATTTCCCAATGCTGACGGCCGTGGAACCCACGTGAACATCAGTGGTATTTCCCTCACCAAGAGCGCACCCAACCGGGACAACGCTATCAAACTGATGGAATTTCTTTCCACACCGGAAGCCCAGCGCATATACGCTGACGCCAATACAGAGTATGCCGCTAATCCTGATGTTAAGCCCTCTGGACTGGTTGCTGAGTGGGGAGAGATTCACCCGGACACCCTCTCTCTGGAGGAGATTTCGAAGCACCGTAATGCGGCGGTGAAATTAGTGGACCGGGTCGATTACGACGGCTAACTGCCAGCAGGCCGAAGGGGATCCACCGCTCTTTCGCCCTGGTTTTTCGTACTCTGGCTCATGTGAGGTGAACACTGGCCATTGCAGGCAACGGGCGGGCTGACTACAATTCAGCCCTTTTCCCGTTTTGCTCACCAACAGGATTACTATGATAGAGGCGCCTACCGGCACTGTACCCGGTCCGACCGAACCACTGCTGGCTAAACGCACGTCATGGCGCTGGCTGTCTAGCGCAACGCTGATTACGGCTATTGTGGCCATTCCTGTTCTGACCGTTATCTTTCTGGCCTTTTTTCCAGACGAAAATATCTGGCCGCACCTGATGAGCACCACCCTGCCCCGCTATGTAAAAACCACTTTAAAACTTATGGCTGGAGTTGGCGGGATTACGCTCATTATTGGGCTGGCAAGCGCATGGGCTGTGACCATGTGTGAGTTTCCAGGCCGGAAATTCTTCGAATGGGCCATGTTACTGCCTTTTGCCGTACCGGCTTATGTCATTGCTTATGTGTACACCAGCCTGCTTGACTATGCCGGGCCGGTACAAGGGGGGCTCAGGAGCATCATGGGTTGGCAGGATGCCAGTGATTACTGGTTTCCGGAGATCCGTAGCCTTGAAGGGGCAACCCTGATGTTAGGGCTGGTGCTTTATCCTTATGTCTATCTGCTGGCCCGTGCGGCATTTCTTGAGCAGTCGCCCTCTTTGTTTATTGTTAGCCGTAGCCTGGGGCACTCTGCTTTAAGCACCTTTTTTCGCGTTGTCCTGCCCATTGCCCGCCCGGCAGTAGCGGTTGGTTTGTCACTGGCACTTATGGAAACTCTGAATGATTTTGGCACCGTCGATTTCTTTGCGGTGCAAACACTTACAGCAGGGCTTTTTGATACCTGGATGAATCTGGGCAATTTAGGGGGTGCGGCGCAAATTGCCACGACCATGCTGATTTTCGTGGTTATTCTGGTGACGCTTGAGCGCTACTCCCGGCGCAGGCAACAACAGTTTGCCGCACGCGATAACCGGGATCCCATCCAGCGTTTTACTATGTCTGTGCCACGGCAACTTATTTGTCTGGCCGTTTGCGCTATTCCGGTGCTGTTCGGCTTTGTGATACCGAGCTTAACGCTTGGAATTTACGCCTGGGAATACTTCAGTGAGAGCTGGAATCCGGCTTTTTTTCAAAACACGCTCAACAGCCTGCTCTTGTCTGGCACTGCAGCACTTACTACCTTGGTTATCGGCGTCATCCTGGCTTACAGCCGGCGCCTGCACAATACTCGCGGAATGCGAGCCCTTCTGAGGCTGTCCAGCCTTGGTTATGCCATGCCCGGAGCGGTTCTTGCCGTTGGCGTAATTGTACCCTTGGCTGGCTTTGATAACTGGCTCGACAGCCTGGCACGAGATACATTCGGGGTAAGCACCGGGTTGCTGTTAAGCGGCACTATGTTCGCGATGGTGTTTGCTTATACTGTCCGCTTCCTTGCGGTGTCAGCAGGCAGTGTTGAAAGCGCACTGCAAAAAATCACACCGAGCATGGACATGGCATCTCGCTCTCTGGGTCATAGCCCAGGTAAAACACTCGTCCGGGTACACTTGCCAATGCTCAGAGGAACTCTGATGACTGCAGCACTGGTGGTATTCGTGGATTGCATGAAGGAGTTACCCGCCACTCTGATTTTGCGGCCCTTTAACTTTGATACACTGGCAACTTATGTTTACCAGTTTGCCTCGGATGAGCGGTTGTATCACAGTGCACTGCCCGCATTGATTATTGTACTGGCTGGCATCGTTCCAATCATCCTGATGAGTCGGTCGATCTCAAACTCCAGAACCACAGGCTAACCGGCACAAAATCAGGTGTATTTAAACCAGGACTCTGGAATACGCATCTTGGACAACAAACCGCCCATGAAACACCGCAACAGGGTCGCCTGAAGGCTCTGAAATGGGCTCCCCGCAAAATATCCGCGTAGTCAGACTAAGGCGACCTTTACCGTGTCTTGCCAGGCTTTTCCGAAATCGTTCCGGCGTTTCTCCGCCCGGTAACTTACAGATAGCGTAAAAATCGTTATCAACCGGTTCCAGGTACTCAATACTTCCGGACTGCGCCAACACTGTGCCCTTGAGGCCCAAATCTGCCAGTGCCAGTTCCGTCGCTCCCCATGCAGCGATAATAGCGGCGGAGTAAACGCTGCCGCCGAACCCTGTGCCCTGATGATTATGATTCGGTTCCAGGGGTGCTTTCAGCATCAGTTTGTGGCCATCCCATGACAGAAACTGGATGCCGAGCGCGCGCGAAATCGGAATCGCCTCAAAGATCCGCTTTTGAAAAAGCGCCAACTGGGTCATAACATCCTCCTGATTGGCCAGTTTAGTTCCGCTAACCACACTTCCCTATGCGACTAACGTCGGTTCTGAATGGCATCAGGCCCGGCAGTGCCGGGCCTGATGCCATTCATCGATCAACACAAGGCATATTACTGCCAGATTACCGGACGACGTTGAGCATACCAGCTATCAACGCTTTGCTCGTACGCATCTTCAACCATGTTCCGTTTCAGCTTTAGCGTCGGTGTCAGGAAGCTGTTTTCAATAGACCACTCATCACTGACCACCGTTATAAAAGCCAGTTGTTCATGGGGGTCAACCGATTTGTTTACTTCCTTAAGCAGGTTGGTGAAACTTGCCTCCATTTCCTTGCGGAACTTTTCATCAGCAGATTTCGGGCGAAGATCTTCGCCAAGCACTACCAGTGCATGGGGCTGAGTCTGGTTGGCACCAGAAACGCATACCATTTCAATAGCGCCGTGGGCCATCAGGCGATTTTCAATCGGTGCAGGCGCAATGTACTTGCCCTTGCTTGTCTTGAAAATTTCCTTGATACGCCCGGTCAGCTTCAGGCGCCCCATCTCATCTATTTCACCTTTATCACCGGTTTTCAGGAAACCATCTTCGGTAAAGGCTTCACGGGTTTTTTCTTCGTCTTTATAGTAACCCGTCATGGTGGCCGGGCTCTTGATCAGAATTTCGCCATCTGCGCTGAACTTGGTTTCAACACCAGGCAGCGACTCACCCACATAACCGGTACGTGAACGACCTGGCTTGTTCATATGTGAATAGGCGAAGTTCTCAGACATCCCATAGCCTTCCAATAGTTCCAGGCCAAGATTCCGGTACCAGTCCAGCACGTCATGTGACAAAGGTGCAGATCCGCTACCGGCGAGCTTCACTTTGTTGAGCCCTAAGCCCTTAAGGATCTTCTTCTTGATAATCTTGCTTACCACCGGAATTTTCAGCAGCTTCTCCAGCTTCTTCTTAGGCAGCTTTTGGAGTACGCCTTGCTGAAACTTCACCCACAGCCGCGGAACTGAAAGGAACAGTGTAGGTTGTGCCCTCTGCAGATCGACAATGAAGGTATCCAGCGACTCAGCAAAGAATAGCTGGAATCCTGCATACAAAGAGCCCAGCTCTACGTACGTGCGCTCAAACACGTGGGCCAGCGGCAGATAAGACATCATGCGCTCTTCAGAACCAACACCAAGAACCTGAGTGCCGCCCGCAGCAGCAAAGGCCATATTCTGGAAGCTCAGCATAACGCCTTTGGGCTGTCCGGTGCTGCCAGAGGTGTACACGATAGTTGCCAGTTCGTCTTTCTCGCGGTGTACGTTTTCCTCCAGCGGCGGATATTTGGCCACGATGTCATCCCAGGTTTCAAAACTGTTGGGCGGGCTCAAAGGGAAAGAGATACAACGTACAGAGTCGGGAACGCCGGGCTTCATCATATCCCAGTCGTCCAGTTTGCCAACAAACAGAACATCGCACTCGGCGTGCCCG
>DATJDA010000187.1:0-1669 GCA_035497695.1 Marinobacter sp.
CGAACGTCATAGCGGATAAGGAAAAAGTCAGGCGCCAGTACCTTGACGACTTTGTCCCAGACTCGATGATTATCCGGGTAGCCATGAACCAGCACCAGTGGTGGGCTGTCAGGATTACCTTCGGTAACGGCGTGAAGGGTGATACTGCCACTAGCGACTCTGTGCTGGGTAACAGTCATTGTGCTCCTCATCAACAAAGATCAAGTTGTTTGTCTGAGGTTAACCGGCGGTTGGCTAATCCGCTGTGGCCAAATGGGCCATAAGCCGGTCAATCTACGATGGCAACGGATTTTATCTGCATCCAGACCTGTTGCCCCTGGGTAATTCCGAGCATATGAGCTGCACGGCTGGTCAGCCGGACAATAAATGGCGTTGGGCCTGCCATTAGCCGCACCACCGAGGTACCCGGGCTGAGTTCAGAGGCGATTTCGTCAATTATGGCAGGAATAAGGTTTTGAATGCTTTGATCGGTTTGCTCACTCAGTGCAAGACTTATGTCCCGGGCCAATACTTGCAGGCGGACACGCTGACCGATTTTCAGTCGTGCTTCGGCGCGAAGCCACACATGCCCACCGGCGAAGTCTGCGCGGCACAGATGCCACTGTTGGTCTTGCTCACTGACGACTGCATCCAGAATAACCCCTGCATCTTCTTCCAGCCCGAAGGGCTGATCGGTTCGGGCCAGTATTTCCTGCAGCGGGCCTTCTGCAACGGCCTGACCGTTGTCCATCATCACGATATGATCGGCTAATCGGGCCACTTCTGCCGTTGAGTGAGACACATAAATAATTGGAATGGCGAGCTTGTCCCGCAGGGCTTCCAGGTAAGGCATTATGTCTCGCTTGCTGCTCTGGTCGAGCGCGGACAGAGGCTCGTCCATCAGCAGCAGTTTCGGGCTGGTCAGCAGTGCCCGGGCAATGGCTACACGCTGGCGTTCGCCCCCTGACAACTTTCCGGGCATTCGCTCCAGCATGTGTGATAGCCCCAGCCAGTCGATGGCCTGATCAAACGATATCTGACGGCTCTCTTCCGGGATTCGGCGGTAGCCGTACAGCAGATTTTTGCGTACAGACAAATGAGGAAAAAGACTGGTTTCCTGAAACACATAAGCTAACGGCCGCTGGTGTACAGGGCGGTTGCCGGTGCGGCTTTGCCATTCATCACCATTCACAATCATGGTTCCTGTTGATGACTGCAGGCCTGCCATGCAACGCAGGAGTGTGGTCTTACCGCAGCCGGAGTGACCGAACAGGGCCGTCAGCCCTGAGCCCGGTAAGCGAAGATCAACACTCAGACGGAACGCGTCAAACTGACAATGGAATTGGGCATGAATGCCGGACGCTTCCGTCATTTTACTAATCCGGACTGAAGCCGACCGTTAAGTGAGTAGAGCGTTACCAGAACAACAAACGAGAAGATAACCATGCCTGCGGAAAGCCAGTGAGCCTGGGTATATTCAATAGCCTCAACATGATCGTAAATGGCGACGGAAAGCACCTTGGTTTCCCCGGGGATATTGCCGCCGATCATCAGCACCACACCAAATTCTCCAATCGTGTGGGCAAAAGTGAGCACACAGGCGGTGATAAACCCGGGGCGCGCCAGGGGAATAACGATCGAGAAGAAGCGATCCCGGGGTGAGGCCCGCAGGGTTGCGGCAACTTCCAGC
>DATJDA010000188.1:0-14593 GCA_035497695.1 Marinobacter sp.
GGAGTAGGCACAACCCGATGGACGATAACCAGCGCAATAACTGCCAGAACTGCAGTTGCGTAGAAGATCCCCGACAGCCCCCAAATTTGGCCAAGCAGAGGGCCAAGCACCAGCGAAATGGAAAACGAAAAACCGATGGAAATACCAATTGTCGCCATTGCCTTGGTTCGCTGTTCCTCTCGGGTCAAGTCACTCAGGAGCGCCATTAAAACACTGGCAATAGCGCCAGCCCCCTGAAGAATCCGCCCAGCAATTACAACGTATATGGAATCAGCCGAGCCTGCCAGTACACTACCAGCAGCAAACAGAACGAGACCTATATAAATCATGCGCTTTCGGCCTACCCGATCAGACAACAAACCGAAGGGGATCTGTAACAAGGCCTGACTAAGCCCATAAGCGCCAATGGCAAACCCTAGCAGAGCCGGCGTTGCGCCCTCGAGGTCGCTGCCAAGTAACATAAATACCGGCATTATCATGAACAGCCCTAACATACGCATTGCATAAACGGATGCGAGAGCTGCAATAGATCTTTTTTCCAGCGCATTCATGACACTACTACCTCAGCCGGAGTTTTGAGCGAATGTATTGAAAAATATATGCATCATAGGCGGCGCATTGTAACAGAAGGTCCTCGCTGGCGGGATAACTCCCAGTGCGTCAGAACAACAACCTGTTTCGCCGTAACCACACTAACACTGTATAATTTCCGCTTTTAAGTGAGCGAGGCATTATGGATTTCATCCAGATCAAGGGTGCGCGCACCCACAACCTGAAGAATATCGACCTGGATATACCAAGAAACAGACTGATTGTAATTACTGGTTTGTCTGGCTCTGGTAAGTCCTCCCTGGCATTCGATACCCTGTATGCGGAAGGCCAACGACGCTACGTCGAGTCATTATCCACCTACGCTCGTCAGTTTCTTTCGATGATGGAAAAGCCTGACGTTGATCACATCGAAGGGTTATCGCCGGCTATTTCCATTGAGCAGAAGTCTACGTCTCACAACCCGCGCTCAACTGTCGGCACCATTACTGAAATTTATGACTACCTTCGGTTATTATTTGCCAGGGCTGGCGAGCCCCGGTGTCCGGATCATGGACAGCCTCTGGAAGCGCAGACTGTCAGCCAGATGGTTGATCAGGTTTTGGCAATGCCTGAGGATAGCCGACTGATGATTCTGGCACCGATCATCCGTGACCGGAAAGGTGAGCATCTTCAGTTGATTGACGCCATGAGAAGTCAGGGGTTCATCCGGTTACGGGTAGACGGCGTCGTTTACGAGATTGATGACATCCCCACGCTGGACAAAAAACGCAAACACCAGATCGACGTGGTTGTTGACCGATTCAAGGTAAGGCCCGGCCTCGAACAGCGATTAGCTGAGAGCTTTGAAACTGCACTGGGGCTTTCTGACGGCATTGCACTGGTTGCCCCCCTGAGCGGTGATGGCGAAGAGCACACTTTTTCAGCCCGATACGCCTGCACACAATGCGGCTATTCCCTTAGTGAGTTAGAACCTCGTATTTTCTCTTTCAATAACCCCGCTGGTGCCTGCCCCACCTGCGACGGCCTTGGCATGAAGCAATTTTTTGATGCCGAGAAAATAGTCCAGCATCCGGAAGCAACTCTGGCTGCCGGAGCGATTAAGGGTTGGGATCGAAGGGCAGTTTATTACTTCCAGATGCTTCGCAGCGTGGCAGAGCACTATAACATTGATCTGGAAACACCCTGGATCAGCCTGCCAGAATCTTTTCAGCATATTCTCCTGCATGGCTCTGGAGATGAAGCAATTACTTTTCAGTATGTTAACTCCCGCGGCCACGTAATGGAGAGAGCGCACACTTTCGAAGGCATTCTGCCCAACCTTGAACGCAGATATCGCGAAACCGATTCCGAAAGCATGCGGGATGAGCTCGCCCGCAGCATGAGCACACAGCCTTGCAGAGACTGCTCCGGCTCCCGGTTACGCCGGAGTGCACGACACGTATTTATTGAGGACAAAAATCTTCCGGACATAACCCGTCTACCAGTGGGTGACGCTTTCGATTACTTCACACAATTGGGCCTGGCAGGTCGCAAGGGCGAAATCGCAGAGAAAATTCTTAAGGAAGTTCGCCAGCGCTTACAGTTTCTGGTTAACGTAGGTCTTGAGTATCTGACTCTTGAACGCAGCGCCGATACGCTTTCCGGCGGGGAGGCCCAGCGCATCCGGCTCGCCAGCCAGATTGGAGCGGGCTTGGTAGGCGTTATGTATATCCTTGATGAGCCTTCCATCGGTTTACACCAAAGGGACAACGAACGCCTGCTTAAAACACTGACCCACCTGCGTGATTTGGGCAACACCGTCATTGTGGTTGAGCACGACGAAGACGCTATCCGCGCAGCCGATCATGTTATCGATATCGGACCAGGCGCAGGCGTTCATGGGGGCCATGTAATTGCCCAGGGAACACCTCAACAGATTATCGACAATCCAGAATCTCTGACCGGCCAGTACCTTAACGGCACCAGAGAGATTTCCATCCCGGATACGCGCCATACCGGCAACGGAAAAAAACTGACTTTACGTGGGGCTCGCGGCAATAACCTCCAGGACATTACACTTGAACTTCCCCTGGGTGTTATGACCTGTGTGACCGGGGTTTCCGGCTCCGGCAAGTCCACACTAATCAACAGCACGCTCTACCCCGTGGCGGCTACCAAACTCAATAAGGCCACCAGCCTTTCTCCTTCTCCCTACAGCTCCCTTGAAGGGCTTGAGCACCTGGATAAGGTGATCGACATAGATCAGAGCCCGATCGGGAGAACACCCCGTTCCAACCCGGCCACATACACAGGCCTGTTTACCCCGATTCGCGATCTCTTCGCAGGCACCCAGGAAGCGCGATCTCGCGGCTACAAGGCAGGGCGGTTCTCATTCAACGTAAAGGGCGGGCGTTGCGAAGCCTGTCAGGGCGACGGTGTAATCAAGGTAGAGATGCACTTCCTTGCAGACGTTTATGTGCCCTGCGATGTCTGCAAGAGCAAGCGCTATAACCGGGAAACACTGGAAGTACGCTACAAGCGCAAAAACATTCATGAAGTCCTTGATATGACCGTTGAAGAGGGCCGGGAATTTTTCGATGCGGTACCCTTTATCGCCCGGAAGCTTCAGACACTTATAGATGTTGGATTATCCTATATCCGTCTTGGCCAGAGTGCGGTAACTCTCTCGGGCGGGGAGGCTCAACGGGTCAAGCTCGCGAAGGAGTTATCAAAAAGAGATACTGGAAAAACACTCTACATTCTGGATGAACCAACAACCGGACTGCATTTCTACGACATCCAGCAACTGCTGACGGTACTACAACGCCTAAGAGATCGAGGCAACACTATCGTCGTGATCGAACACAATCTGGACGTAATAAAAACTGCGGACTGGATAGTGGATCTGGGGCCGGAAGGAGGCTCCGGAGGTGGTCGAATTGTTGCCGAAGGAACGCCAGAAACCGTTGCTGAAAACTCAGCCTCACATACCGGCCGCTATTTAAAGCCGTTGCTGGACAAAGTCAGACTAAAATAGCCCGGCATAAAGTTATCGCCCATTAAAAAAGCCGAAGACAGTATATGCCTTCGGCTTTTTACGTGGAACTAAGCGAAGATATTAATCTTCGTCGTCCATCTCTTCTGCTTCTATATCAAGCGGGCGACCTACCAGTTCTACGAATGCCATTGGGGCATTGTCACCAGCGCGGAAACCACACTTCAGGATACGCAAATATCCACCCGGCCGCTCATTGTAGCGGGGGCCAAGTTCTGTAAACAGCTTGGCGACCGCTGAATCATCACGCAGGCGCGAGAACGCCAGGCGACGATTCGCAACCGAATCATTCTTAGAAAGCGTAATCAAAGGCTCAGCTACCCGACGAAGCTCTTTAGCTTTCGGCAGCGTTGTTTTGATCAGCTCATGTTCAACCAGTGACGCAGTCATGTTACGGAACATGGCCTTGCGATGCGCACTGGTCCTGCTGAACTTACGACCACTCTTACGATGACGCATTGCTCTAATTCCTTACCTTAAGCCAATTGGCGATCAACCACCCAGAACCCGGTCGTCGCCACGAAGGCTAGCCGGTGGCCAGTTCTCAAGACGCATTCCCAGTGACAGACCGCGAGACGCCAAGACGTCTTTGATCTCGGTTAGCGACTTCTTACCAAGGTTAGGCGTTTTCAACAGCTCAACTTCTGTTCGCTGAATCAAATCGCCGATGTAGTAAATGTTCTCAGCCTTCAAGCAGTTAGCCGAACGCACCGTCAACTCCAGATCATCAACCGGACGCAGGAGAATTGGATCGATTTCTTCCTCTTCCTCAACACGCTCTGGCTCTTTCTCATGATCGAAATCAACAAATACTGCCAATTGCTGCTGGAGAATGGTCGCTGCCCGGCGAATTGCTTCTTCCGGATCAATCGTGCCATTCGTTTCCAGATCAATAACCAGCTTGTCCAGGTTAGTCCGCTGTTCTACCCGAGCGCTTTCAACGGTGTAAGCCACCCGGCGAACCGGGCTGAAAGTGGCATCCAGTTGCAGACGGCCAATGGCACGCGTTTCGTCTTCTTCAAGACCGCGCTGATCCGCTGGCTCATACCCACGACCGCGCTCAATCCGCAGTCGCATGTTTACTTCACCATTATCACCGAGGTGACAGATGACGTGCTCCGGATTGGCAATCTCAACGTCATGATCGAGTTTAATATCGCCGGCCGTGACAACACCCGGGCCCTTCTTGCTGAGCGTAAGCTCAGTTTCGTCCCGGCTGTTCATCGTGACCGCGACGCCTTTAAGATTCAGAAGAATCTCAATGACGTCTTCCTGGACACCCTCAATGGTGCTGTACTCGTGCAGAACACCGTCAATCTGCGCTTCAGTTACGGCGCAGCCCGGCATCGAAGACAAAAGAATGCGACGCAACGCACTGCCCAGGGTGTGACCGAAACCTCTTTCCAGAGGCTCAAGCGTGACCTTGGCGCGTGTCGTACCCGCTTCCTTTACGTCAATGGTACGAGGTGTCAATAACTCTTGTACTGAACGCTGCATAGACGCCCCTATCTACTATCGTTGCTAACTGGGCTTTACTTAGAGTAAAGCTCGACAATGAGGTTCTCATTGATGTCGGCCGGCAGTTCGGTGCGCTCAGGCACTGACCTGTAAACGCCGGACATCTTAGTGGCGTCGACCTCTACCCAGCCCACTGGCGCGCGCCCGGAAGACAGGTCCAGCGCACCTTTCACGCGGAGCTGATTCCGTGCCTTTTCGCGCACACTTACGACATCACCTGGCTTAACCTGATAGGAAGGAATATTCACTACCTTGTCATTCACCAGGATCGCTTTGTGAGAAACGAGCTGACGGGATTCTGCACGGGTAGAACCAAAACCCATACGGTATACAACATTATCCAGACGGCACTCCAAAAGTTGCAGCAGGTTTTCACCCGTCGCGCCTTTGATTCGGGCCGCATGTTTGTAGTAATTACGGAATTGCTTTTCTAACACACCGTAAATACGACGAACTTTCTGCTTTTCACGAAGCTGCACGCCGTACTCGGACAGGCGGCTGCGACGAGCGCCGTGCATACCCGGCGGAGTCTCGATGTTGCACTTGGATTCCAGTGCGCGAACACCACTCTTCAGAAAAAGATCTGTCCCTTCACGACGAGACAGTTTGCACTTCGGGCCTATGTAACGAGCCATTTTATACTGTCTCCTGTGTTAGACGCGGCGCTTTTTGGGCGGACGACAACCGTTGTGGGGAATCGGCGTCACATCGGTGATGTTGGTGATCTTGTAGCCGCACGAATTCAGTGCGCGAACTGCAGATTCACGTCCAGGCCCGGGGCCCTTAACCTCTACATCCAGGTTTTTAAGGCCGTATTCAGCAGCCGCATTACCGGCTCTTTCAGCTGCTACCTGCGCAGCAAAAGGTGTACTCTTGCGTGATCCACGAAAACCAGAACCACCAGAAGTGGCCCAGGACAGAACATTGCCCTGACGGTCTGTGATGCTCACGATAGTGTTGTTGAAGGAAGCGTGAATGTGCGCGACGCCATCAACAACTGTCTTTTTCACCTTTTTACGGGTACGTGTACCTGGCTTTGCCATGTTTGCCTACCTGTTACTTACGAATAGGTTTGCGAGGACCTTTACGGGTGCGTGCGTTGGTCTTGGTGCGCTGGCCACGGACCGGAAGGCCATGACGATGACGCAGACCACGATGACATCCGAGATCCTTCAAACGCTTAATGTTCATCTGTACTTCACGACGCAAATCGCCCTCGACAGACACCTTGGTGACTTCAGTTCGAAGTGCATCAAGCTGTTCGTCTGTAAGGTCTTTGACCTTCAGGCCCGGATTAACACCGGTTGCATCGCAAAGCTTCTGAGCTGTCGTCCGGCCAACACCAAAAATGTAGGTGAGCGAGATAACAGCATGTTTGTGATCGGGTATATTGACACCGGCTATACGTGCCATCCAAATTACTCCGCGTTCAAAGCTTTGCTGTGTGAATTTTCCGCCACAAAAAGGGCGCGAAATAATAACGCCTGACCCGACGTCGAGTCAAGCGTTACCATTGCGATCCCCTTGCAAGCCAGAGTGTTTCCCGTAGGAATCAGCCCTGACGCTGCTTGTGGCGAGGTTCCGAGCAAATGACTCTTACTGAGCCATTGCGACGAATTACTTTGCAGTTACGGCAAATTTTCTTTACCGAAGCGCGTACTTTCATTGTCGACTCCAGTTTTCAAGGGAAACAGCTTAGCCGTTTCGACCATAGCTCTTGAGATTGGACTTCTTCATCAGCGATTCGTACTGATGAGACATCAGATGCGACTGTACCTGCGCCATGAAATCCATTACTACGACTACTACAATCAGCAGCGATGTACCGCCCAGATAAAACGGGACATTGCCGGCTACCAACAAAAACTGCGGCAGCAAACACACTGCTGTGATGTATAGCGCTCCGAACAAAGTCAGACGAGTCAGAACACCATCAATATACTTGGCGGTCTGATCACCAGGACGGATGCCCGGAATAAACGCCCCGGAGCGTTTAAGGTTATCGGCGACTTCTTTCGGGTTATACATCAACGCCGTGTAGAAGAAGCAGAAAAATATCACCGCGACCGCATATAAAATTATATACAGCGGCTGGCTGGGCCCAAGCGCCTGAGAAATATCACTCAACCACTCCATCCCTTCACTCTGCCCAAACCACTGCCCCAATGATGCCGGGAACAGTAGAATTGACGACGCGAAAATTGGTGGAATAACACCAGCCATGTTTACCTTTAACGGCAAATGACTGGACTGCTGGGCAAACACTCTCCGCCCCTGCTGTCGCTTGGCATAATTAATCGTCAAACGGCGCTGCCCCCGCTCCATGAACACAACGAAGCCGGTCACCGCAATCGCAACGATGGTAATACCAAGCACCATCAGAAGACTCATTTCGCCATTCCGGGCTTGCTCAAGGGTCTGCCCAACTGCGCCGGGAAGCCCCGCAACGATACCCGCAAAAATCAACAGTGATATGCCATTACCAACACCGCGCTCGGTAATTTGTTCGCCCAGCCACATCATAAAGACAGCACCACACACAAAGGACACGATGGCCACGAAGTGAAAGCTGAAACTGTCGTTAAATGTTACGCCCTGAGATGCCAGGCCAACTGAAATGCCGGCACCCTGTATCAGAGCAAGGAAAACTGTACCGTAGCGCGTATACTGGCTGATTTTACGGCGCCCCGCCTCGCCCTCTTTCTTGAGCTGCTCAAGCTGCGGATTAACCGCAGTCATGAGCTGCATAATAATAGAGGCCGAGATGTACGGCATAATACCCAGAGCGAAAATACTCATGCGCTCAAGTGCACCACCGGAGAACATGTTGAACATACTCAGAATGGTGCCCTGATTTTGCTCAAACAGTACTGCCAACCGGTCAGGATTGACCCCCGGCACCGGAATATGGGCACCGATTCGGTACACCAGCAATGCCAGGAAGACAAACCAGAGCCGTGATTTCAGCTCTGCCAGTCCTTTACCCGCGCCCGCAGGCAATGATGCGTTCTTGGCCATTTAGTCCTCGACTCGCCTTAGTCTTCGACTTTACCACCCGCTGCGGCAATTGCCTCGCGTGCGCCTTTGGTTACCCGAAGTCCTTTCACAGTTACTGCACGGCTGAGTTCGCCAGACAGGATAACTTTGGCTTCGCGGATTTCATCGCGAATAATGTCTGCCTTTTTAAGAGCTTCCAGGTCAACCACATCGCCTTCAACCTTCGCCAACTCATGCAGGCGAATCTCGGCAACATAACGCTGCAGGCGAGAGGTGAAGCCAAACTTTGGCAAACGGCGGGCCAGCGGCTGCTGACCACCCTCGAAACCGGGCGCCACGCTGCCCCCGGAACGGGACTTCAAACCCTTGTGACCGCGGCCACCGGTTTTTCCGAGACCACTTCCGATACCACGACCTACCCGCTTACCGACCGGACGTGAACCGGGCTCTGGACTAAGTTCGTTCAAACGCATCTTAGCTCTCCTCAACCCGTACCAGGTAATTTACCCGGTTAGCCATCCCGCGAATGGAAGGAGTATCTTCCAGCTCTACAGTTTGGCCGATTTTACGAAGACCCAAGCCTTTGACACACAATTTGTGCTTTGGCTGACAGCCGATAGGGCTGCGGATCAGTGTTACTTTAATCGTTTTTGCATTGGCCATGACTTCAACCCAGTATTTCTTCGACGGATTTACCGCGCTTGGCTGCAATATCTTCAGGCGCTTGAGTAGCCAGAAGCCCCTTGATGGTGGAACGTACCACATTCACCGGGTTGGTAGACCCGTAGCACTTGGACAGCACGTTCTGAACACCAGCCACCTCCAGCACGGCACGCATTGCGCCACCTGCGATGATACCCGTACCTTCAGATGCAGGCTGCATGTAGACCTTGGAGCCCCCATGCTGAGCACGAACTGCATACTGCAGGGTAGTACCATCAAGAGGTACATCAACCATGTTCTTACGCGCTGCTTCCATGGCTTTTTGAATGGCTACTGGCACTTCACGTGCCTTACCACGACCAAAACCAACACGACCTTTGCCATCACCGACAACAGTCAGTGCGGTGAACGCAAATATGCGACCGCCCTTAACCACTTTGGCAACGCGATTCACCTGAACCAGCTTCTCCTGGAGCTCAGGCGCCTTCTGTTCGTTAACGCTCATCTTCTCCACCTCTTAGAATTGCAAGCCAGCTTCACGAGCTGCGTCGGCCAAAGCCTGAACGCGACCATGATAACGGTAACCGGAGCGGTCAAAAGCAACCTGCTCAATACCCGCCGCCTTGGCACGCTCAGCAATCAGCTGACCAACCTTTTTAGCGGCATCCACGTTACCGGTTGCACCCTGGCGCAGTTCCTTATCCAACGTGGAGGCAGTAGCAAGCACCTTGCTACCATCTGCAGTGGTGACCTGGGCATACATGTGACGCGGAGTGCGGTGAACGCACAACCGTGTGGTACCCAGCTCACGAATCTTCATGCGCACTTTGCGTGCGCGACGCAGTCTTTCAATATTTGCGCTCATAGTCCCGCCCTATTTCTTCTTGGCTTCTTTGCGTCTGACCTGCTCTTCCGCAAACCGTACACCTTTACCCTTGTAGGGCTCGGGCGGACGGAACGCGCGGACATTAGCAGCGACCTGGCCAACCTGTTGCTTATCGATACCGCGAATAACCACTTCCGTATTGGACGGAGTTTCTACGGTAATCCCTTCGGGCAGCTCATACTCGACCGGATGGGAGAAACCCAGAGTCAGATTAAGCTTATTACCTTGCGCCTGGGCACGATAGCCTACGCCCGTGAGCAGGAGCTTACGCTCGAAGCCCGCGGATACACCAGTCACCATATTGCTAACCAATGCACGGGTAGTACCAGCAAGAGCGCGGGACTGTTTAGCACCATCACGGGCAGCAAAGCGGAGATTATTCTCTTCCTGCTTTACTTCCACCGCTTGGTGAACGGTGAACTGAAGCGCTCCCTTGGAGCCCTTCACACTAATTTCCTGTCCGTTTAGCTTAACCTCAACACCGGTAGGCAGCACGACAGGATTATTGGCAACCCTGGACATGTGTTTCTCCTAGAATACGGTGCAGATGACTTCGCCACCCACGCCAGCAGCGCGCGCAGCACGGTCTGTCATAACGCCACGTGACGTTGAGACGATCGCGACCCCCAAACCACCGGATACTTTCGGCAGTTTCCCAGCGCCTTTATATTGGCGCAGACTCGGACGACTGACCCGCTTGATCGTCTCAATAACCGGCTTTCCACCGAAATATTTGAGAGTAATTGTCAACTCAGGCTTTACGTCAGTTGTTACGGAAAAATCCTGAACATAGCCTTCGTCTTTAAGAACCTGGGCTATCGAGATTTTCATCTTCGATGACGGCATCGTGACGTCTGCCTTTGATGCCATCTGTGCATTCCGAACACGTGTAAACATGTCCGCAAGCGTATCTTGCATGCTCATTAGTATGAGACTCCTGATCTTTTTAGTTGTGCAGCGGGCTTGCCGCGCCGCTTACCAACAGGCTCCCGACCCGCGGCCAGGGAACCTATCTTACCAGCTGGATTTCGTCAGCCCTGGAACATCACCACGCATGCCGTACTCACGGAGTTTAATCCGTGAAAGCTCGAACTTGCGAAGAACGCCATGGGGCCGACCAGTCACCTGGCAACGATTACGAAGACGCGAAGGGCTGGAATCGCGAGGAAGTTGTTGAAGCTTCATCTGCGCATCCCAACGGTCATCATCGCTGGTACTCGGGTTTTTGATAGTAGCCTTGAGCTCTGCGCGTTTCACTGCGTATTTCGCAACAGCTTTTTCACGCTTAAGCTCACGGTTTTTCATGGAAACCTTTGCCATTACACTCGTTCCTTTATTTCTTGAACGGAAAGCCAAATGCTTTCAGCAGTTCACGACCTTCATCGTCGGTACCGGCAGAAGTGGTAATGGTGATATCCAGACCACGAATCTTGTCGATCTTGTCGTACTCGATCTCAGGAAAAATGATCTGCTCACGCACACCCATGCTGTAATTACCGCGACCATCGAACGATTTGGGGTTCAGACCGCGAAAGTCACGAATGCGTGGAACCGCAATGTGAACCAGACGATCAAAGAAATCCCACATACGCTCGCCGCGCAGAGTAACCTTACAGCCAATCGGCCAGCCTTCACGGATTTTAAAGCCCGCTACGGATTTGCGTGCCAGGGTAACAACCGCCTTCTGTCCTGCCAAACGCTCTAAATCAGCTACGGCATTTTCGATCAGCTTCTTGTCACCTACTGCTTCGCCGACACCCATGTTCAGGGTGATCTTCTGGATACGCGGAACCTGCATAATGTTCTTGTAACCGAACTCTTTCTGCAGGGCGGGTACCACTTCCTTACTGTACTGCTCTTTCATATTAAGCATTGTAACCACCACCGCTTACTGGCTATCGACAGCTTCTTTCGTAGCCTTGAAGATCCGCACTTTCGCGCCGTCTTCCTTGATCTGGAAGCCAACACGATCGGCTTTGCCGGTCTGCGGATTAAAAATTGCCACGTTGGAAGCCTGGATAGGCGCTTCTTTTTCGACGATGCCACCAGGGGTACCGAGCATCGGGTTTGGTTTGGTGTGTTTCTTGACCATATTGATCCCAGAAACAATCAGCCGACCATCGTCCTGAACCTTCAGGACTTTACCACGTTTGTCTTTGTCTTTCCCCACGGTGACGATCACTTCGTCATCTCGTTTTATCTTTTTCATAACCGGCCTCTGGTCCTCTAAAGTACTTCGGGTGCCAGTGAAATGATTTTCATGAACTTCTCATTACGTAGCTCACGGGTAACCGGTCCGAAGATACGGGTACCAATAGGCGCGTCCTGATTATTCAGAAGTACAGCCGCGTTCCCGTCGAAACGGATCAGCGAGCCGTCTGCACGGCGAACACCTTTACGAGTGCGCACCACAACAGCCTTCAGAACCTGGCCTTTCTTCACTTTGCCGCGGGGAATGGCTTCCTTAACGGTCACCTTTATAATATCCCCAACGTTGGCATACCGCCGGTGCGAACCGCCCAGGACCTTTATGCACATCACCCGACGCGCACCGCTGTTATCTGCGACTTCAAGCATTGTCTGAGTCTGAATCATGGTTGTTCTCCGGGCGTATTACACCTTGGCTGCATGTTCGGTGACCTCAACCAGGGCCCAGCTCTTGGTCTTGGAGACCGGACGGGTTTCCTGAATTGTCACAGTGTCACCGATATTGCACTGATTGCTCTCATCATGAGCGTGGATCTTGGTTGAACGCTTCAGATATTTACCATACAAAGGGTGTTTCACCTGACGTTCGACCAGCACCACAATGGACTTCTCCATTTTGTTGCTCACGACCTTGCCGCTCAGAGTTCTGGCAGTTTGGGTAGCTTCGGTCATGTCACTGTCCTGCCTTATCATTCAATACTGTTTTCACACGAGCGATGTCGCGCCTCACCCCTTTAAGAAGATGAGACTGATTCAGCTGACCTGTCGCCTTACGCATGCGCAGGTTGAACTGCTCCTTAAGGAGGCCGATCAGATCCTTATTAAGATCCTCGACTGACTTCGCACGCAGCTCTGTTGCTTTAATCACATCACTGTCCTCGTTACGAAGGTGGTCTGTACCGGCAATTTCGCCGCTGCGAGTGTAAAGGCTTCTCGTGCCACTTCTTCGGCAACACCTTCCATCTCGTAGAGCATACGGCCTGGCTGAATCTCAGCCACCCAATACTCGACAGAACCCTTACCTTTACCCATACGAACTTCCAGGGGTTTTCCGGTAATCGGCTTGTCCGGGAAAATCCGGATCCAAATCTTACCGCCCCGCTTGATGTGGCGGGTCATAGTACGACGCGCCGCTTCAATCTGGCGCGCATTTATACGCCCCCGGGTGGTCGCTTTCAATCCGTATTCACCGAAGCTCACCTTGTTAGCACGGTGAGCAAGACCGGTGTTGCGGCCTTTCATTACCTTGCGAAATTTGGTGCGTTTTGGTTGCAGCATAAGAGTGCCCCTTTACTTAGAACCTTTCTTTACAGAGGCTTTCTTGTCAGCACGGACCTGCTCCATACCACCAAGAATCTCACCTTTGAAGATCCATACCTTGACGCCGATAATGCCGTAAGTGGTATGCGCTTCGTAGGTTGCGTAATCAATATCCGCACGCAATGTGTGCAGAGGTACACGACCTTCTCGATACCACTCGGACCGGGCAATCTCAGCACCCCCGAGACGACCGCCAACCTGAATCTTGATCCCCTTGGCACCCTGGCGCATAGCATTCTGAACCGCGCGCTTCATAGCACGACGGAACATCACACGACGCTCCAGCTGACCGGCAACGTTTTGCGCTACCAGGCGGGCATCCAGATCCGGCTTGCGGACTTCTTCGATGTTGATGTGCACAGGCACACCCATCATGTCGCTGACTTCACGACGCAGACGATCAACATCTTCACCCTTCTTACCGATAACAATACCGGGACGGGCAGTATGAATCGTGATACGGGCGTTCTGAGCAGGGCGCTCGATCACAATTTTGCTGACAGACGCCTTAACCAGACGCTTGTCAATGAACTCGCGAACCTGAATATCATTCAACAGGTTTTTCGCGTAACTCTTCTTATCCGCATACCAAACTGAGTTGTGCTCTTTAATTATACCCAGGCGCATGCCGATTGGATGTACTTTATGACCCATCTGAGCATCTCCTACTTGTCGGCGACCTTGACGGTGATATGGCAGGTGCGCTTGAAAATTCGGTCAGCGCGCCCCTTGGCTCGAGGTTTAATTCTCTTAAGCGTCGGACCCTCATCCACCATAACGGTGGAAACCCGCAGATCGTCTACGTCCAGACCTTCATTGTGCTCAGCGTTAGCAATGGCAGACTCAAGAGCTTTCTTGAGAATACCGGCTGCCTTCTTAGGGCTGAAAGTCAAAATATTCAGAGCGTCCTCAACAGCTTTTCCACGTACTTGATCAGCGACAAGACGTGCTTTCTGAGCTGAGAGGCGAGCGCCCTTGTACTTGGCTGCTACTTCCATTTCTATTACCTCACATTCAGCGTTTAGCTTTCCTGTCGGCTGCATGACCACGGTAAGTACGCGTTGCCGCGAACTCACCTAGCTTATGCCCGACCATATCTTCGGTGACATAAACCGGCACGTGCTGCTTGCCGTTGTGAACTGCAATGGTCAGGCCTACCATCTCCGGAAAAACCGTGGACCGGCGCGACCAGGTCTTAATTGGTCGCTTGTCGTTGGCTTCCAGAGCTGCCTCGACCTTCTTCAACAGATGCAGGTCTATAAAAGGACCTTTCTTTAAAGAACGTGGCACAGCAATTACCTCTTTGTAGTCGTTTACTTGGCCGAACGACGACGTACTATCATTTTATCAGTACGTTTGTTCTTACGAGTTTTATGCCCTTTGGTCGGAACACCCCACGGAGTTACCGGGTGACG